>JANTFX010000066.1 GCA_024763215.1 Candidatus Krumholzibacteriia bacterium
TCGGGTCATCGGCCACCCGCATGGTCTTGGCGGCACGTTTTTCAAGGAGCCTCATGGCAAACCCAAACCCCAGCTCCGGGCCTTTGCCGCGCAATGTGTGGGCCGCCACCTTGACCTCGTTTTTCACCGACATCTCCTCCGAAATGTTGATCAACCTGCTGCCGCTTTTCCTGGCCAATGTGCTGGGGGTGCGCACGGCCGTGATCGGCTTGATCGAAGGCATGGCCGAAACCACGGCCAGTTTGGTCAAGGTGATATCGGGCCGGCTCTCCGATCGCCTCGGCAGGCGCAAATCACTTGCAGTGCTGGGATATGGCATTTCCGCGCTGGCCAAACCGTTCCTGTATCTTGCCACTACATGGCCTGGCGTGCTGGGTGTCCGTTTTGCCGACCGGGTAGGAAAAGGGGTGCGCACGGCGCCGCGTGACGCTCTCATCGCAGGCAGTATCGGCCAGAAGCACCGTGGCAAGGCTTTCGGCGTGCACCGGGCGGGCGATACCGCGGGCGCCTTCATCGGTCTGGCCATCGCCACCGGCATCATCTGGGCAACCCAGAAGGGAGCCGCCCAATTAACCCAGCACACGTTTCAGTTGGTTGTCCTGGCCAGCATCATCCCGGCCTTGCTGGCGGTCTTGATCCTGGCGCTCGGCGCCCAGGAGTTGCCGGACCGTGGCCCGGCCTCTTCCCGGCAAAACATCAGTCTGAGCTGGAAGGCATTTGACCGCCGGTTTCAACGCTTTCTGCTGGTGATGGGTGTTTTTACCCTGGGTAACTCGGCCGACGCATTCATCATTCTGCGCGGACAGGAGCGTGGGCTGAGTGTCATGGGTGTGATGGGCATGCTGCTGACCTTCAACGCCGTATACGCCCTGCTGTCCGGCCCGCTGGGCAGCCTTTCCGATCGGGTGGGGCGGGTGCGCCTGATGGTCGGTGGTTGGCTGGTCTATGGGCTGATCTATCTGGGCTTTGCTGTAGCCGGGGCGGGATGGCAGGTATGGGTGTTGTTCGGGCTTTATGGTGTTTATTACGCCGCCACCAAGGGCGCGGCCAGGGCCCTGGTCGCCGACCTGGTGCCCCGGCAACAGCGCGGAACAGCTTATGGCCTGTATCATGCCGCGGTCGGGTTCACCGCGCTGCCGGCTTCCCTGGTGGCGGGTCTGCTGTGGCAGGGCGCCGGGGAATGGGACGGCTTCGGTCCGGCCGCACCGTTCGTGTACGGCGCCGTACTCTCCCTGCTGTCCGCGATGCTGCTGCGGCTCTGGGTACGGTGCGACGAGTAAGCTTTTCAAGCTTCGGGCCCCGCCCCCCTGCTCTGCCACCACAATCCCCCCACGATCAACACCAACCCGGCCGGTGTGGATGGCTGGATCGCCTCGCCCAGGACGAACTGGATGAACACCAGGGAAAGGAAAGGCGACAGGAAGATCAGGTTGGCGATGCGGGCCGTGGATGACGTCAAGCGCATGGCCGTCAGCCACAGCACGAAGGTGAACCCCATCTCGATGCACCCCACGTACAGGGCCCCCCAAACACCGGGCGCAGGAAACACGAAATCCGACCGCAGGGCCACGGCCAGGGCCGTGAAGGGCACCGCGCACAGGAAGCCCACGAACAAGCTCACCACCGGGTCCAGGGTGCTGCGGCGGCCGCCGATCCAGTAGAGGGACCAGACCACCGTCGACACCAGGGCCAGGGCCACCCCCAGCGGGTTGGCGGCGCCGAAGCCGGTGATCTTGCCCCCGGTGGCGATCACCACCGCGCCTCCGTAGCACACCAGGCCGGCGACGATGTCCCGGCGCCGCAACCGGTGCCCCAACAACGGCACCGAAAGGTAGGCCAGGGTCAGGGCCCAGGTGTAGTTCAGCGGCTGGGCCACCTGTGCCGGCAACAGGTCATAGGCGCGGAAAAGGATCAGGTAATACAGCAGGGGGTTGAGCAGGCCCAGGGCGCCCGAACGCAGGATTTGCCCACGATCGGCCCCCTTCAGCAACGGCCACCTGCCGCCCAGGGTCAGGGTCAGGGACAGGGCCCCCAGGGAAAAGGCGTTGGCCAGGAACAGCAGCTGGTACACATCAAGATAGCGCAGGGCGAGCTTGAAGGCCGTGGCGACGGTGGACCAGGCCAGCACTGCAGCCAGCCCCAGCAGGGTCGCTTGTTTCTGCCTTTGCATACCCGCGCCCCCCGCCGTGATCGCCACCCACCGGATAATTCCAGTGGCCGGTTGGAACCCGAACCACGATAATAAACCATGAGCATCCGTCCCGATACCGCAACCCGCCGAGGAGATCCTGCTTCCATGCCTCTGGAAATCCATGCCATCAGCGATGCGGGCCATGTCCGGGACCACAACGAGGATATGTTCCTGGTGGGCCATCATCAGGGCCGGGAGGAACCCTACGGCATCGTCCACGACGGCGCCTCGCCCCTGCTGCTCGCGGTCGCCGACGGCATGGGCGGCCACGCCCGCGGCGAGATCGCCAGCCGGCGCGTGCTGGAGATGCTGGGCGAGGCCCGGGTCCAGGGCCTGTTGCCCGCCCGGGCCGCCGATCATCGCAACTTCGCCTCCATACTGACGGACATCCATGACCGCCTGGTCGGCGAGCAGGACCCGGGTACCGGATCCCTGCCCATGGGTTCGACCCTGGTCGGCGCCTGGTTTCCGCCCACCGGGGAGATGGTCCGCTTCCACGCCGGGGACAGCCGGCTGTACCGCTTGCGCAACGCCAGGCTCCAGCAGCTGACCGAAGACCACACCATCAGGAACCAGATGCTGCGTTCGGGCGCCGACCCCGGCAACGTCTCCCCCCATCTGATCACCAGCTGCCTGGGCGGGGGCGTGGGGCAACCCACCGTGGACACGGCGGTCGAGCCCTCGTTGCAGCCTGGAGACCGCTACCTGCTCTGTTCGGACGGTTTGACCGACATGGTTCCCGATGACAAGATCAAGGAGCTGCTGGCTGCCGGCGACAGCCGCCTGGCGGCCACGGCGCTGGTGGAAGCCGCCCTGCAGGCCGGCGGGCGCGACAACGTCACCGTCGTGGTGGCCGTCGTCACAGCAGGCTGAGCATCAGCCCGGGGTCATCGCTGATAACCTCATCCACACCCAGATCGACCATGCGCGCGAGGGTCGGTGCATCGTTGACTGTCCAGGCATGGACTTCCTTGCCCGCATCGTGGGCGCGGGCGACCTGATCCCTGTCCACCAGGTCGTGCCGCATACTGAATACGGCCGCGGTCGAGGCCACATCGGCCGCGGAGGGAGCCCGGCTCCCGTATATGAACCCGCACAGCGGCGGCCTGGCCGCGCCCAGGAAATCCCGGATCAGCTCATGGTCGAAGGAGGTCAGCAGCACGCGGGGGAATACCGTGGCAGCGGCGGTCAGGGCCAGGATGGTGTCCATCAGGACGCGCTTGCGCGGCGGCGAATCGTCGCCGTCGGTCTTCAGCTCCAGGTTCCACAGCAGGGTGTCCCCGGAAGCGGCCAACAGCTCCCCGAGGGATGGGATCCGTTGCCCGGCGAACTCCGGGGCGAACCACGCTCCGGCATCCAAGCCCTGCAGGTGCGCCAGGTCGGCCCGGCTCACCGCGCCGGACCCGTTGTCGGTGCGGCCCAGATCGCGATCATGGTGCAGGACGATCTTCTCGTCCCGGGTCAACCGCAGGTCCACCTCCACCCGCGCGACGCCCAGAGCGCGGGCCAGGGCGATCCCGGCCAGGGTGTTCTCCGGCGCCCCGGCGGACGCGCCACGGTGCCCGCAGACCCTTACTTTCGTCATGGCGGCCACCGCCTTCCCCGGTTAGCATACAAACATGATTACCCCGCCGAGATACTCCACCTGCCCGCTGCCGGACTACCCGCACCTGCCCGGCACGACCCCCCATCCCACGCGGGATCCGGCCGGTCATTCCTTCGGGCGCCCCGAACCCGATCTGCCCGACCTGAACCATGCCGACTGGCGGCGGTGCGAGGAATACCTGTGCGGGATCGACCTGTTCAACTTCGGCTACTGGTGGGAATGCCACGAGGCCCTCGAGGGGCTGTGGCACGCCGCCGGCCATGATTCACCCGCGGGCGAGGTTCTGCAAGCGGTGATCCAGTGCGCGGCGGCCCACCTGAAGGTCCGGGCCAGCCGGCTGACCGGAGCCGGCCGCCTGTTCGAACATTCCCTGGTGCACGTGGGCAGAACCCATCCGGTGGCCTTGGGGGTGGATCTCGAGGCCCTGGTGCGCGACACCCGCGCCTACATCACCCTCGCCTCGGCCCGGCCCGCGCTCCTGCACCTGGACCTCTCCCGCCCATGAGCAGGCGGACGGAAAAGCGACTGCTCGTCCTGTTGCTTGCCGCCGCCGCGACCATCCGCCTGGCCTTCTTCCTGACCATCAAGGATACCGACCTGGCCAACATCCCCCTGCTGGACGGGCAGGCCTATCAGGAATGGGCCCTGCAATTGCTGTCCGGCAACTGGGACTGGTACCACACCTACTGGCTGGGCCCGCTTTACCCCCACCTGCTGGCGCTGATCTATCTCGTGACCGGGCCCCATATCCTGGTCCCGCTGGGACTGCAACTACTCCTGTCGGTGCTGAACATCTGGCTGGTCTTCCGCCTGGCCAAGATGTTGTTCCCCGAGGCCTCCTCTCCGGTCCCGTTGGCCGCCGCCGCCCTTTACGCGTTCTACGGCCCGGCGGTGTTCTATGCCGGCCAGCTGTTGATGGCCACCCTGGTGACCACCCTGGTGCTGTTGATCGCCCTGCAAACCCTGCGGGCGATTGCCCGGCCCACGCTGCACCGCTGGCTCCTGCTGGGGGCGCTGGTGGGGCTGACCGCCACCGGGCGCGGCAACATCCTGCTCTACCCCGTGCTGCTGGGTGCCTGGATGATGCGCCGGCCCCCGGTGGGGATCCCCCGCGCGCGTGCCCTGGCCGCCCTGTTCCTGGGCGCCTTGCTCCTGATCCTGCCGGTGACCCTGCGCAACATCATCGTGGCCGATGATTTCACCCTGCTGACCAGCAACGGCGGCGTCAACCTCCTGATCGGCCAGCAGGCCAAGTACAAGGGGATCTTCGCCCACGTGACCGACCGGCCCCAGGCCGACTTCGACCCCTCCCTGGAAAAAACCCTGGAACAGGAAACGGGACGCGACCTGAAGGGGTCCGAGGTCTCGCGCATCCTGGCCGGGCGGGCCGTGCGGCTGTTCCTCAAGGACTGGCGGGCCATGCCCGGGCTCTATTTCCACAAGGCCTACCGCTTCTGGAACGGCTACGAGCTGCCGCAGATCACCAGCTACGACTACTGGCGAGGCCACCTGTGGCCGCTGCGTCTGCTGCCGGTGTCCTTCGTGTTGATGGCCGCGGCCGGGCTTCTGGGCTTTCTGCTGCTGCCCCGCCCCGGAAAAACGCTGCTGCTCCTGCTCGTTCTGGGTTATTTCCTGAGCCTGATGCCGTTCTTCCCCACGTCCCGCTACCGGCTGCCCTTGGTGCCGGTCCTGGCGGTTCCCGCCGCGGCCCTGCTGGTCCATCTGGTCCGCCGCGGCAAGCGGTGGCCCCGGCTGGCCGCGGCCCTGGTCCTCCTCATCGCAGCCCTGTGGCCGGGCTGGACGGCCTTCAGTCGGTCCGAGGTCGCCTGGCAGGTCCACCTGCACATGGCCTCCCGCGCCTCCAGACGCGGCGACGTGCAGACCATCCTGGCCCAGGGGGATCTGGCCGAACAGGCCCGGCCGGGCCTGGCCGAGACCCCCTACCAGATCGCCGGCCATCTGGAAAACGCCAAGGCCTTCCCCGCCGCGATTTCCGCGCTTCGCCTGGCGGCGGTCCGCGATCCGGACGAGAGGTTGATCCCCTACCGTCTGGGCCGGGACTTCGAGGCCACCGGGGACACCACCGAGGCCCTGGCGGCCTACATGCGGGCCGCGGACATGGACACGGCCTGGTGCCTGCCCTATCTGCATGCCGGGCTGCTGCTGCACAACCAGGGCCGGACGGATCAGGCCCTGGCGGCCCTGGCCCAGGCCTACCGCCGGGCGCCCGGCAACCGCCAGGTCCGCGTGAATTACGCCTCCATGCTGGCCGAAACGGGCGACCTATCCCGGGCCCGGACCCTCCTGCGGTCCCTGACCGCGGACCAGCCCGACTATGTCAACGGGTGGTTCAACCTGGCGCTTGTCGAATGGAACTCCGGGCAAAAGGACGCCGCCCGAACCCATCTGGCCCGGGCGGCGCGACTGAGGAACCTGACCGCCGTCCAGCGGGATCAGATCTCCCGCCTCCAGGCCGCCATGGGGATGACCCCCTGACCTCTCTACATGGGCACGTCCTTGATGACCCCCACTGAAGGATTGGATTTGCTGGGAATCTTCTGGCCCTCGGTCTTCAGCGGTGGCTGCACGGACCATTGCGGAGGCAGCAGCCTCACGCCCGTGGCCATGATCACATCGCCGACCACGGTTCCGGTCACGATGACTTTCTGACCGTCGGCCAGGGCCGCCTTGTCGCCGCCGGGCCCGGTGATCAGGCAGTCCTTGGCCAGCTTGATCTGGCGTTTGCCCAGCATCCACTCACCCTGGTTGCCCAGGCGCAGCTGGCCGCGCAAGAAGCTCCGCGCCGGAAACCGGGTGAAACGGTGGTTGCTGGGCATCTTGTCCGGGTTGTCCTGCTTCTTGCCGAACCAGCCGGCGTCGGCCGAGCCGGCCAGCAGGACGACCAGGGCCAGCAGGACCAGCAGCAGCGGGCGGCCGGTGCGGGGGGTTGTAATTTTCATGATCTTCCTCCTCGGGAGCCGGGCCCCCAATATTCTAGCCGTCTACTGCAGACCCATTTCACCGTTCGAGGGCATGGTGACGTTGTCGAAGTTCTCCTGCCACGACCGGACGGTCATCCTGGTGATGGGGGCCGCGATGTCGTTGACGTGGATCTGGGCGTCGCTGGACTGCACCACCACGGTGCCCGAAGACAGATCCACCACCGGATAGGAGGCCACACCGTCACCGAGGGACACCGAGCGGTCCTCGGGGTCGTCGCTGTCCTCGTTCTCGGCCATGCCGCCGTCGTCGTAGCGCATCTGGTACAGGTAGGAGGTGCCTCCGCCCACGCACGCCACCTGGGTGGGCGCGAAGGAGGTGAAGATCACCGTCTTGGCCACGACCACCGCCGTCTCCGTCACCCGCTCGCCGGGCTCGTTCCACAGTTCGACGTACCAGCCCGGGGAGTCGCTGATGGTGTGGATGGTGCTGGTCTGGTTTTCCAGATCCTTGTAGTCCAGGGTCGCCCCGTCGTGCTTGTCGATCACGCAGTAGAACCTCTGCTCCGTCAGGTCCGTCATGTCGTCCTCGGTCAGGTAGGCGCCGGTCCCGAAGTACACGTAGACCTCGCCGTTTTCTCCGTATGCGGCCGTGGGGGGCGCCGTGATCTCGTTGCCGCCCGTGAACAGCTCGGTGACCGCCCAGTGGTCGGGGTTGGTATAACCGGCCACCTCCAGGCGCCACAGGGAACCCAGCAGGTCGGCCACGTAGACCAGGTCCACGTTGCCGTCGAGGTCCAGATCCACGACTTCGGGCCTGGTGGCCTTGTTGCGAACCTTGCTGTCCTCGCTCAGCAGCTTGGACCCCAGGAGGGTTCCTGATTCCACGTCGTAGCCATAGACCCAGGCCTGGCCGTCGGTTTCATCCAGCCCCGAACCCACGATGGCCACCGGATGGCCGTCGATGGAGACCACCTGAGCCTGCGAGCTGTAGGCCTTGCCGTTGGGCAGGTCCTTCTGCCACATGACCACGGGGTTGAGGGGGTCGGTGATGTCCAGGGCGAACACGCTGGCGGCGCCTTCGCGCCCCCCGGTGACCAGGACGGTGTGCCAGGTTCCGCCGAACAGGACGTCCTTGACCGTCGCGGTCTGGTCGCAGGTGTAGGTGTGGCAGTACCCCGAATCGGCCATGGTGACGAAGTCCGGCAGGGCGAACTGGGGCACGAAGGCCCATTCCTCGTTGCCGTTCTCGGCGTTGAAGGCGTGCAGCATGCCGTCGTTGGCCCCCACGTAGACCATCTTCTGCCTGTTCTGGTTGGTCTCGGCGAAGTTCTGGTAGCTCTCATCCACGATGAAGTCAGCCGGCGGGCCCACCACGACCGGGGTGGCGTGGACGATGTCGCCCAGCTTCCAGTTGTTGCGGTACCGCTTGCCGACGTATTCGGTGCCCCGGGCCCAGTTGATGAGGGTGTCGGCCTCCGCGGTGCTGGCGACGTTCATGTAAGGCTGCAGGGTCATGGCCTCGGTAGGACTGAAGTCGATACGGTTCGAACCGATGGCCGTGAAGATGTTCCGTGAGAATGGGCCGCGGTTCTTGAGGATCTGGCCGGCTTCCCACAGGGCGGAGTCGCCGTCCTCGTACGGCAGGGCGTAGCATTCCAGATATCCGTCCCAGTCCAGGGGCATGAACTTGCCCCGGTACAGGCGGTCGTCGATGCCGCGTTCGGTTGAGACGACGGCCACGGCCGAGCCGGCCGAAATCCGCCGCAGGATATCCTGGATGGCGTACTCCATGCTCAGGTAGAGTTCGACCGCGTTATCGGCCTGGAAGAACAATCCGTCCCCGTTGGCCGCCGCCTCCGGCAACAGGGAAATATCCTCGTGGAACCCGACCACATAGGTGACCACGTTCTGCTGGCCGTCCATGTCCGGCCGCAGGTCCTCGTGGTACATGTAATAGGCGATGTCGTCGAAGTGATCGCTGCAGTCGTAGTAGTCGGGAAGGCCCGAGCCGATGCTCGTGCAGGAACCGGGGTCGTTGCCGTCACCGTCGGCGTCCCACAGGTAGGGGCTGACGTCCAGATCCATGGTGGGCTCACCATCGGTGACCACCAGGCAGAAGTTGTACTGGCACGGCGACTGGATCACGGCGCTGGGGCCGTCGTTGGAGAAGTAGTCCAGAACCGTTTCCATGGATTCCCCCAGGGGCGTCCAGGTGTTGGCCGTGATGCCGTTGATCTGGGCGTGCAGCGAGGTCTCGTTCACGCCGCAGTCGCCGATGACACTGCCGCCGTGGTCGTACTGGAATATGGTCAACCCGAAATTCAGCCGCTGGGAGCGGGTGATGATCTCGTTGAGGACCGCCTTGAGCACCTGGATCCTCGTCACCGCCGGGATGTTCGCCCGCTGGGTGGGCGTGGCGTGGAAGTACATCCAGTTGAGGTAGTTTCCGTTGTACCGGCCATACTGTCCATTATCCGAGTCCACCAGGTAGATCGACGGCGAAGACGGCCACCCCCAGCTGAAATCGTCCGGGGCGTAGTTGCCCGAATGACCGATGAAGTAGGTGGAACCGGTACTGAAATTACCCGACCAGACCACGTTGGGATCATAGTCCAGGGAGTAGACACCTTCGTTCATGGACCCCGAGTTGTCCGCCAGGATCATCACGTTGGCTCCGGTCATGCTCTGCATGACGAACAGGGGAACCTCGCAGTCCTGGGCCGGCGCCATGACCGCCGTCACGGCAACGGCGAGCACGACGATCAGCGCGAGCGGCCATCTGGTTCGTTTCAACATCCTGTCATTCATGATCTTTTCTCCTGCTCTTCGGGTCACCGTGCCCGATCAATCCCCCGTGACGTGTCAATAGCCTTCCTTGAACAATCTGCTGACCAGAACCCGGACCTCGCTGTGGCCCTTCCTGGAGGCCTGGCCCGTGGATCCGATCCCGTAGTCGTAATCCAGATATTTCATGCCCCAGCCCGGCCTGGGTCGCTTGGTCTGATACCGGCAATCGTATGCATAGGACTGCGAGTCCTTCAGGGTCTGTTCGCCGGTGTCGGCCACGGTCATCGTGGCGAAGTCGTTGATCCTGGGTGGCGTGTCGGCAACGCGGATGAAGTTGATCCCCGCCTCGGTACCGGCATCCGCGGACAGGACCGCCCTGATGTGCGCTCCCTCGGCGAAGGTCGTCTTCTTTTCCGAACTGGCCATCCAGGCGGCGCCCAGGGCCATGACGCTCAGCACCAGAACCACCAGCAGGGTCGTCACCATGGCGAAGCCCTGCCGGTTTGGTCCATGGTTGATGTTCCTGTTCATCACATACTCCTTGTCGGGGCCTTGCCCCTTGTCCTAGCCGTTGCGCAGGGCGACCCGCGTGGAATAGGTCACCGTCTCGCCGTCCCTCAGCCCCCCCCGCAGGGTCACCCCGACCTCGCGCACCTGGGCGCGGTCCAGCGGACCCAGGGGCAGGTTGAGCAACTGGTTGCCCGCACCGTCAAAGAAATCGAAGGTCACGCCCTGCAATCCGCCCAGGATGGCCACCGGCCCGTTGCCGTTGTCCCGGAAGAGCTCACCCGTGCCCGGATTGAAGATGTAGGTGACGTTTTCGTCCGGGTTCATGTCGGCGGCGTCCGAATCCCCGTTCAAATCCGCCTGGCACTGTAGAACCCAGGTCGCCGCGATGGGGAGCGGCTCGAACCCCGCCTGGGTCGGGTTGCAGCCCGCCGAGCGGATCTCCCGGGTCAACAGGGAGATCACCGCCCGTACCGACTGCTGGAACTGCGCCCGTTCCCTGGTATCCTCGTAGCTGTTGCGGCTGTTGACCATGACCGAGAACACCACACCCATCACGATGCCGAAGATGAGCAGCGCCACCATGAGCTCGACCAGGGTCATGCCCCGGCGGTCTTTCATGTTCAGCCTTTTCAAGCACGTCATCAGATCATTCTCCCTGGCCTCGCGGGGCCGTGATCAACGCATGGACACCAGGTCGGCGAACGTCATGGTCATGGGCGCTCCGCTTTCCTGCCAGGTCACGGCCACCTCGACCCGGTCCAGCCCGAAGCCCACGTTGGTGACCGTGCTGGCCCAGTTGATCGGGCCATCGGTCCCCGCCTCGTTGGCGATGTTGCCGAACCCCTGGCTCTTGAGCCGCTCCAGCTGGGCCTGGGCCACCGTGACGGCCCGGGTGTAGATATCCGCTTCGGTCACTTCATGCCGTGCCCGGTGCTGGATCAGGGCGATGGGCAGGACACCCACCGACAGGATCACCAGGACCATGAGGATTTCCACCAGCGTGAAACCGCCGCGGCCCGGGCCCGGAAGCCTGCCGCGGCGCAGAAATCCAATCATGGTTCTGTGGCAACGCTTCAGCATCATTGCACCTCCACCAGTCCGGTGGGCAACAGGGTGATCTGCCGGTTGCCGGAGCCGTTGGACAGGTTGAACACCGTTCCGTCGGCCATGCCCCAGGGGAAGAAGTTCGCGGTCTGGGGCGTATCCAGCTTCAGGCCTTTCTTGAACGGCCCCCCGCGCAGCACCTGGTCGCTGATCGGGTCCAGAATCTGGTACCCGTTGGCGTCCACCCTGAACTGCAGGACCTGATCGTTGCTGATGGCCAGGGAGCGGGCGTAATTCATATCGGCCATCATGCGATCTGCTGTAGTTCTCAGGTTGTTCGACTGGACGTAACGAAACATCGGGGGGGCGGCCAGGCCCGCCATGATGCCGATGATCAACAGGATGATCATCATCTCGACCAGGGTAAATCCTGCGCGGACCGGAATATTCTTCCTGTGCACGGCCTTGCGTCCCCTCATGATCGGTTCTCCCGCGAGGTGTAACCACCTTGTTTCCTCCCGCCCTCGAGGTGACGGAAAGGGAATGCTCCCCGGGTACGATGCAAGGATCATACCCGGGGGTTCCCGCGCATAACCTGCCTGTATCGTTGGGGTTACAATATGGGGTGGTGGTGTGGGAGGGCATGACGCAACGCTCGCGGCCGCCGAAGGTCGCAGGTTGCACGAAAAACGTCTGGAAATGTTCTCTGTGCCGGTTGCGTGCAAGAGCCGGGCCCAGGCGAGCAATCGCGGCAGCTTCGGGCCACCGGCCGGCTCAACGGGGCGGGGTTGCCTCCTGGACGCCTTCCTGTGACAGCAGGCGGTTGCGCTCCTCGTCCGTGACCCGCACCGTGGCCCGGCATTGATCCCCGGTGAACTCCTGTTCCAGCACCGAGCCGGTGCGGTGCAGGGGGCTGAGCAGGTGCAGGTTACGGGAGGGCAGGGTCACGGTGATGATCGATTCGGCGCCCAGCAGGTGGTCCACCAGCGCGCCGCGCAGGGTCTCGATCCCACGCGGATCCTTGCCGCTGATGAAGACCGCCTCCGGGTAACGGCCGGCGAAACGGTTATGCACCAGGTCGTCCGCAACCAGGTCCATCTTGTTGAACACCATCAGGGTCGGCCGCTCCCCGGGCGCCACGCTCTCGAGCACCTCGTCCACCGCGCTGATCTGGCGGCCCGGATCATCTCCCGCAGCATCCACCACGTGCACGAGCAGGTCCGCATCGCGCACCTCCTGCAGGGTGGCCTTGAAGCTCTCGATCAGATGGTGGGGCAGGCGCCTTATGAAGCCCACGGTGTCGGTCAGCAGGAAACGCCTGCGCTCGTCGATCTCCACCCGCCTGGTCGTCGCGTCCAGGGTGGCGAAGAGCTGGTCGCGCGCCAGGATCCCCGCTCCGGTCAGGCCGTTCATGAGGGTGGACTTGCCCGCGTTGGTGTAGCCCACCAGCGTGGCCGTGAACATGCGGTCACGGCGCCCGGTCTGGGTCTGGCGGGCGCCGGCGATGGTCTTGAGCTGCTGCCGGATCCGCGCGATCCTGCGCCCCAGCAGGCGGCGGTCGGTTTCCAGCTGGGTTTCGCCGGGTCCCCTGGTGCCGATCCCGCCGGCCTGGCGTTCGAGGTGGGACCACAACCGGGTCAGCCGCGGCAGCAGGTATTCCAGCTGGGCCAGTTCCACCTGAAGGCGGGCCTGCTGCGTGCGCGCGTGGCCGGCGAAGATATCCAGGATCAGCTCGGTGCGGTCCAGGACCTTCACGTCCAGGACCTTTTCCAGGTTGCGGCCCTGGGCGGGGGACAGCTCGTTGTCGAACACGACCATGGTGGCGCCGGTTTCGGCGACCAGTTCCGCGAGTTCCTCGAGCTTCCCCTTGCCCAGGAACGTGCTCGGGGCGGGGCGGGCCCGGTTCTGTTCCAGGCGCCCGACAACCTCGGCCCCGGCCGTCGTCGCCAGGCGGCCGAGCTCGTCCAGATCCGCTTCGCCCCCCAGGCCGCCGGACCAGGCCTCGGGCAGATTGACCCCGGCCAGCACGGCTTTTTCCCGCGGCTGTTCGGTGATGTAGCCCTTGCCCGCTTCGCCCTGTCGGGTCCTGTCTGCGTCGGTCATGCCTTGGGATCCGTTCCGTTTTCGATTTCCAGGTGCAATTGTTCCCACCGCTCCAGGCATTCGCCCAGCTCGGCCTCGATCTCGCTGCAGCGCCGGGCCAGGGCCAGGCGCTCGTCGTTGCCGGTGTCCGGGTTACCCATGGCCGCCACCGCGGTTTCCTGCTCGGCCTCCAGATCCTTGATGCGGTCCTCCAGGCTGTTGATCCGCTCCTGACGCCGGCGGATCTCGTTCTTGCTCAAGACCCGCTTGCCGTCCGGTTCCCCCGCGGCCGGCTCGGTCTTCCGCACGGGGCCGCCGGATTCCTGCCGCGAGGATTTATCCTGCTCCAGCACGCGGCGGCGATGGTCGGCCCACGCGGTGTAGTCGCCCTCGAACAGGCTCAACCGCCCCTGTTCCGGCTCGGGAACCCCGTTTTCGGGGAACACCACCAGGCGCCGGACCACCTTGTCCAGGAAACGGCGGTCATGGGAGACCACGATGACCGTGCCGGGGAAATCCCCCAGCGCCTCCTCCAGGGATTCCCGGCTGCGCACGTCCAGGTGGTTGGTGGGCTCGTCCAGCAGCAGGGTGTTGTGCCCTTCCTTGACCAGCCTCAGCAGGGACAGGCGGCCCCGCTCGCCCCCTGACAGCCGGCTGACCTGCCGGTCGAACAGATCCTCGCCGAAGCCGAACGCCCCCAGGAATGAGCGCAGCTCGCCGAGGGTCGCCCTGGGGTCCACATCCGCGATCTCGGCGAGCACCGTATTGTGATCCGACACGCCGCTGAGCTCCTGGTCATAATAACCGGGATCCACGCCGTGCCCCACCACCACGCGCCCCGCATCCGGTGTGGCCAGCCCCATCAGCAGCTTCAGGAGGGTGGACTTGCCACACCCGTTGGGCCCCACGATCCCTATCCTGTCCCCGCGGGAAACGTGCAGATCCAGGTTCTTGATCAAGACCCGGTCGCCCCAGCCCTTGGCCAGGCCCTCCACCTGGAAGACCGTGCCTCCGCTGCGCCGCGCCGGCTCCAGGCGGAACCGGTACTGGCCCGCCTCGGCCGCCGGTTTCTCCAGGCGCTCCTCCTTGGCCAGCTGCTTGCGCCGGGCCTGGGCCTGCCTGGTCTTCTGGCCCTCGATGTTGCGCCGGATGTATTCCTCGGTCTGCTTGATCCTGGCCTGCTGCCGCTGCCACGCGGCAAGATCCTGCTGATGGCGCAACCGGCTCTGGCGGGCGAAGAATTCGTAGTTGCCCGCATAGCTGACCAGCCGGCCCCGGTCCAGGTGCAGGGTGCGGGTCGTCACCCGGTCCAGGAAGTACCTGTCGTGCGAGACGATCACCGCCGCCCGGCCGCTGCCGATCAGGAACCCTTCCAGCCACTCGCAGGAATCCAGGTCCAGGTGGTTGGTGGGTTCGTCCAGCAGCAGCAGGTCGGCCTGGCCGAGCAACACCACGGCCAGGGCCGCGCGCCTGCGCTCCCCGCCCGACAGTTCCGCAAGGCCGCGGTCCCAGCTCTCCGGGCCCAGGCCCACCCCCATCAGGGCGCTCTCCAGCCGGGCCTGCATGCTGTAGCCGTCCAGGCGCTCGAACTCGGTCTGCAGGTGGCCCTGCCGGGCGATCAGCCGGTCGTGTTCCCCGCCCGTGGCCTCGCCATACCCCAGAATACCGTTGATCTCGTCCAGTTCTTGGGCGATGGCCCGTTCACGGGCGAAGGCCAGCTCGCCCACCCGGGCCAGGAGATGAACATCCGGCTTGTCATCGACGGCCAGGGTGGTTTCCTGGCGCAGCATCGCGATGCGCGTCGCCCCCTGGACGTGCCGGGTGCCCGCCGGCAGATCGAGTTCGCCCGCGATGGCCGCCAGCAGGGTCGTCTTGCCCGCGCCGTTGGCGCCGACCAGCCCGCAGCGCACCTGCGGCTGCAGGGCGAGGTTCACGCCGCGCAGGATTTTCTCCCGCCCGAAATCGAAGTCCAGGTTGTCCAGTGATACCAGGGCCAAGATGCTCCGCCTTCAGTGTGTCCTCGGCAACCGCGGCCGCCTTCATCTTCAGGAAAGAGAATATGAACGCGCAGACGGGGATCAACAAGGAAAAGGCCCCTCCCGGACTCGGGGGAGGGGCCTTGACTCTCGGGATGAATCCGCCCTAGGCGACCAGGTGCGGACTCTTGCGGAACTTCAACGGCGACAGCCCGCAGCGGTCCTTGAAGGTCCGCGAGAAGTGGGCCAGGCTGTTGAACCCGCATTTCTTGCTGATGGCCTCGACCGAAAGATCGAAACGTCGCAGCAGGGTTTTGGCATTCTCGACCCGCACCTGGATGAGGTAGTCGCTGAAGCTCATCCCCACCTCGGAGCGGAACAGGTTCGAGAAATACCCGGGGCTGAGGTTGACCATTTCGGCCATCTTGTCCCGGTTGATGTTCTCGTTGAAGTGGGCCAGAACGTAACGGCAGGTGTACTCGGCCCGGTAGTCCTGCAACTGATGGGAAGCATGGACCGTGTTGCCTTCCTCGTCCACCAGGACGATGTCCGGCAGCGGCTCCTGCCACAGGTCTTCGCCGTTGAGGCTCTCCATTCCCTGGCCGCCATGCTCGTCCGCACCCAGAGGATGGGCGGCAAGCTGACCGCCAAGGGCGCCTGTCTGGGCCGCGGTCCCGTGCACGAGGAATTCCGTGACGGTCTGGGCGGCCTTGACGACGTTGCCCTTCCTGGCCACCAGGATCGGTGCGTTGACGGTCTCCTCGTATCCC
>JANTFX010000067.1 GCA_024763215.1 Candidatus Krumholzibacteriia bacterium
CCGTACTCCTCGACGGTGATGCCGTGCTGCAGCAACTCCTGCTTGACCCGGTCCGGCTTGGCGTCGGGCACGTCGATCTTGTTGATGGCCACGATCAGGGGCACGCCGGCCGCCTTGGCGTGGCTGATGGCCTCGACCGTCTGGGGCATGACCCCGTCGTTGGCCGCCACGATGAGGATCACGATGTCCGTGACCTGGGCGCCGCGGGCGCGCATGGCCGTGAACGCGGCGTGACCCGGGGTGTCCAGGAAAGTGATGGGCCCGCCGTCGGTCTGCACCGTGTAGGCGCCGATGTGCTGGGTGATCCCGCCGGCCTCGCCCGCGATGACGTTGGTCTTGCGGATGTTGTCCAGCAGGGAGGTCTTGCCGTGGTCCACATGGCCCATGACCGTGACCACCGGGGGGCGCTCCGCAAGATCCTCTTCCTTGACCTCGGCCTGCTCGAGGACCTCCTCACCGTACTCGCTCAGGAATTCCACCTCGCGGTCGAACTCCGCCGCCAGCATCTCGATCTGATCCTTTTCCAGGCGCTGGTTGATGGTGACCATGAGCCCCAGCCCGAACAGCTTGCCGATGAGCTCCTGGCTGCGCACCTGCAGCTTCTCGGCCAGCTCCTGCACCGTGATGAACTCGGTGAGCTTGAGCACGGAAGTCTCGGCGGGAACCTCTTCCTCGACCTGGCCG
This sequence comes from Candidatus Krumholzibacteriia bacterium, assembly GCA_024763215.1. GTDB lineage: Bacteria > Krumholzibacteriota > Krumholzibacteriia > LZORAL124-64-63 > LZORAL124-64-63 > JAHJTW01. The sequence continues at coordinate 685 of JANTFX010000067.1, forward strand.
CCGCCCTTCTTGCGGCGCTTCTTGCCCCGGCCGCCGTCCAGCTCGGCCATGGTCTGCTTGAGCTGGCGGTCAACCTCGGCCTGGTCGACCTTCTTCTTCTTCTTGCGGGTCTTGGTCTTGCGCGAAGGCTGCTCGCGGGCCGCGGCTTCATCCTGCCGCCGCCGGATGGCGGCCTTGATGGAATCGCGCACCGATTCGCTGCTGACCGGTGCCTCACTCTTGCGCCGCGAAACCTTGGGGGCGGGCCGGATGACGTCGCCGACCTTGAACCCGTCGTTCTTCTTGGTCCCCACCTTGGCGAGCGGATCGACCGGCACCGGGGGCACCGGAGGCGCGGCCACGGCATCCGCACCGGCATCGGCCGGCACCTTCTCGGGCGCGGCCCCGTCCTGCGGGGTCTGCGGTGATTCCTCGGCTGCGGGCGCTTCCTCGACGGTTGTTGCCGCCGGCGCCTCGGCCTCGGCCTGTTCACCGGCCACCGCCTCGGTGTCGGGGGCGGCGGGCGCGGCCTGCTCCACTTCCTTCTCCGCCTCGGCCTCGGCCTCGGCTTCCGCCCTGGCCTTATCCACATCCGCCTTCTTGACGATGCGGGTGCGGGCGTGCTCCTTGCGCTTGGCCTCCAGCTCGGCCTCCTGGCGCTCTTTTTCCTCGCGCTGGAGAGCCTCTTCCTCGGCCTTGGCCTTCTCTTCGGCCTCCTTGGCCTTGAGGGCCGCCTGGGCGACCTTGGTCAGGGTTCCGGCCTTCTTGATCACCACGACCTTGGGCTTGGCGGGGGCTTTCTTCTTCTTTGCGGTCTTCTTCTTGGTCGGTTTCTTCTTCTTGGCCTCGGGCTCGGCGGCCGGTTGAGGCCGTTCCAGGGGCTTGAGGGCGGCCACATGCTTGAGCTGATCCGGATTCAGACCATGGGCCTTCGCATAGTTCTCCCGCGCCAGCTCCCGCTTGCGCTGGAAGACCGCATGCACCCGGTCCACATCCTCTTCCTCGACGACGCTCATGTGACTCTTGACCTGGACCTTCATCTTGTTCAGAAGGTTCATGATCTGTTTGCTGTCGACACCGTAATGCCGACCCAGTTCGAAGACCCGCAACTTCCTCGCCAAAACCAGCTACCTCCAGCCCTGCCGCAGCAGGCTTGTGCGGCCGACGGCCGCATTGCAATTCCAGATTTACAAACCCAGCTTCGCGATTCCCTTGGCGAAACCCGCATCCCGCAGACCCGTGACCGCCACCACCTTGCGGCCCATGGCCCGGCCCAGATCTTCGCTGGTCACCGGGAGGGTCACGACCCGTCTCACCTGCCAGTTTTCCACCCGGTGGCGCTGTGCCGCTCCCATGTTCCGGGCCACGAGCACCACGGTGTCCGGGTACCTCGCGGCCATCCTTTCGACCGCGCTGAACCCCACCTCCAGCTTGCCCGCCCGCCGCGCCAGGCCCAGCAGACGCAACACGGCTTCGGCCCCGGAATCACCCGCGTCCGGCGAGCCCGCCGGGGCCCCGGTTGAAGCATGACCCTGGTCCGCGTTCAATCCTTGGTCTCCCCCTCCTGGGCATCCTGATCGTCAGCACCGGTGTCAGCGCCGTCGGCGGCCGCATCTTCGGCGGCCGCATCATCCCCGGGAGCGTCCTCACCCGGCAGATCCTTGAACAGCGTATCGGTTTCAGGCAACTGCACGTTGTCGGCGGTCAGGATCTCATCCTCGGCGGACTCGGTCTCTCCGGCCGCCTCCTCCAGGGCCGCCTCGTCGAACAGGGGTTGGGCCTGCTCGGCCTCCTGGGCGAGCTCCTCGGCCACGGTGGTCTCGATCATCTTGCGCAGCTCGGCCATGGTCACCTCGGCCGTGGCGCGCAGGGTCTCCACCTGCTCGGCATCCAGCCCCTCGAGCCCCGCCAGACGCTCGGGCGAAGCCAGGGCCAGGTCCTCGATGGTGGTGATCCCGACGGCCTCCAGCAGCACCAGCAGCTGGTCCGAGACACCCTCCATCTCGCCCAGCTTCATGGTCATCTGCTCGGTCACCCGCTGGCGGATGTTGTACTCCCGCGTGCTGACCAGGTCGATCTTCCATTCGGTGAGCTTGGCGGCCAGGCGGACGTTCTTGCCTTCCTTGCCGATGGCCTTGCTCAGCTGGTCCTCGTTGACCACCACCGTCGCTTCCTTGCGCTCGCGGTCCAGGATGATGTTGTTGACGATGGCCGGGCTCAGGGCACGGCCGATCAGCAGGCTGGGCTCTCCGCTCCAGGGCACGATGTCGACGCGTTCGCCGGCCAGTTCCCGGGTCACCGCCTGCACCCGGCTGCCCTTCATGCCCACGCAGGAGCCCACCGGATCCACACGGTCGTCGTTGCTGAGCACGGCGATCTTCGAGCGCGTGCCGGGCTCGCGGGCCACGGCCTTGATCTCGACGATGCCCTCCTGGATCTCCGGGACCTCCTGTTCGAAAAGGGCCTTCAGGAAGCCGGGGTGGCTGCGCGAGAGGATCACCTGGGGCCCCTTGGCGCTGTCGAGCACCTCGGTGATGAAGGCGCGCACAGTCTTGCCCTGGTGCAGCTTCTCGCCGCGGATCTGCTCGCGGTAGGGCATCAGGGCCTCGGTCCGGCCGAGGTTGACCAGGACGTTGCCGCGGTCCACCTGCTGCACCGTGCCCACGATGATCTGGTTGACCCGGTCCTTGAATTCCTCGTAGATCTGGGCGCGCTCCGCTTCGCGGACCTTCTGCACCAGGATCTGCTTGGCCACCAGGATGGCGTTGCGCCCGAAATCCTCCAGGGGCAGTTCCCAGCGCACCTCGTCGCCGATCTCCACCTCGTCCCCGAACTCGATGCGGGCCTCTTCCAGGTCGATGTCGGTATCGGGGTCGTCGATCTCCTCGACCACGATCTTGACCTGCTCGACGATCATCTCACCGGTATCCGGATCCACCCGGGCGTCGATATTCGCCTCGGCCCCCAGCTTCTTGCGCGCGGCCGATTGCAAACCGGCCTCCAGGGATTCGATGATGACCGCCTTGTCGATGTTCTTTTCCCTGGTGATCTGGCTCAGGGCGTTCAGGACATTGTGATCCATGACGGGTTCTCCTGCTCTTGTCGTTCGCTATATTCAGCCCAGGTCCTGCCCGGCTTCCGCGGCCGGGCGGCCGGCTTTCAGGTTTTCTTGCGCGGCCGCGACTTGCGGCCAGTTTTCTTCTGTGCCCGGACCTGCCGGCGCTCTTCCTTGCGGCGCCTGCGGTCGGCGTTGATCAGGGCCCGGGGGTCGAAGTCGGCATCCAGGTTGCCCTCCAGGACCTCGGCCAGGGGCACCTCGACCGACACCTCGCCCTCATCCGCGGCCGCATCCGGATCGGCCGGGCCCCGGCTGATCGCCAGGATCCCCGCCTCGATGCCCGTCAACAGCCCCTTGACCCGGGCCGGACGCCCCGGCCCGGCGACCTTCAGATCGACCTGCTGACCCACGGCCGCCTGAAAGTGCGCCTCGGTCCGCAGCGGCCGCCTGATCCCGGGAGAAGAGACCTCGATGACGTACCGTTCGCCGATGATGTCGGCGTTTTCCATGACCAGCCCCACCGTCCGTGAGGCCCGCGCCACTTCATCCAGGGTGATCCCGCCGGCGAGGGTATCGAGATAGATACGGATCTGCAGCCGCCCGCCGCCCCGGAAGACCCGGACATCCAGCAGGGACAGGCCGTCGCTTGCCAAATCGCCCTCGAGCAGTTCGATGATCCTGCGCCCGAGTTCCCGTGGATTCTCGTATCTTTCCTGCCTGTCCAACTCGCCCAGGCCCTTCCGCCAAACAAAAAGAAGTGGGCTTGAGCCCACTCCGAACCGTCCACCCGAAAGCGGGGGGATTTGGAGATGCGCGGAATATACCGCCTTTCATGGAGTTGTGCAAGCTGAAAAAGAATATCCGTACCAGCGGTTCAGCCGGCCTGGAAGGGGGCCAACCTGGCGTATCCCTCCTCCAGGGCCCGGCGCACCACGGCCGCGTCCGCCCCGGAAAGATCGGGGTCATTTTCCAGCAGGGCGCGGGCATCTTCCCGGCAGGCCTGGACCAGGTCCCTGTCCCGCAATGGATTGGCCAGTCTGAAACCCGGAGCCCCATGCTGGCGCACCCCCCATGCGTCTCCCGGCCCCCTCAGCCGCAGATCCTGCTCGGCCAGGGCGAAACCGTCGGTATGAGCGGCAAAGAACCGGATGCGGTCATAGCTCTCCTGCCCCACGAACCGGTCGCACATCAACCAGCAGGTCGACGCTGCGCTGCCGCGCCCGATGCGCCCCCGCAGCTGGTGCAGCTGGGCCAGGCCGAAGCGCTCCGGGTGGTGGATGACCATGGCCGTGGCGTTGGGCACATCGACCCCCACTTCGATAACGGTGGTGGCCACCAGGATCTGGGTGCGCCCCTCCCGGAAAGCCCCCATGGCCGCATCCTTGTCGCTGGCCTTCATCCTGCCGTGCAGCAGCCCCACCTCCAGGCCCGGGAAGACCTCCGCCCTGAGGCGTTCGCATTCCGCGGTGGCGGCCTTCAGGTCCGAACCTTCGGTTTCCTCGATCACCGGGTAGATGACATAGACCTGGCGCCCGGCGGCCACCTCGGCACGGCAGGCCTCCCACATGGCCTGCTCGCCCTTGGCATCCACCAGCTTCGTGGTGATCGGCCTGCGCCCGGACGGCAATTCATCGATGACCGACAGGTCGAGATCGCCGTACAGGGTCAGGGCCAGGCTGCGCGGGATGGGCGTGGCGCTCATGACCAGGACATGGGGCAAGGGGCCGCCGCCGGCGGAAGAGGTGCGACCCCGCTGCCGGACCCCGAACCGGTGCTGCTCATCCACCACCGAAAGCCCCAGCCGGGGCAGATGGACATCCTCCTGGATAACCGCGTGGGTGCCCACCAGCAGGTCGATTTCGCCAGCGGCCGCGCCCCGCAGGACCGCGCGCCGCCGTGCCGCCGGAGTCGAGCCCGTCAGGGTCTCGACGGTCACCCGCAGGGGAGCCGCCAGTGCGGCCAGGGTGTGGCCGTGCTGCCGGGCCAGGACCTCGGTCGGGGCCAACAACAACCCCTGGTACCCCTGCTCGATGACGAACAGGGCGGCGATGAAGGCCACCAGGGTCTTGCCGGAACCCACATCACCCTGCAGGAGACGGTGCATGGCATGGCCCGAGCGCATATCCACCAGGATCTCCGCCAGCACCCTCCGCTGGGCCCCGGTCAGGGCGAAGGGCAGGCTCCGCACCAGGTCCCGGGTCAGGGTGCCGGGCTTCTCCAGGGTGATACCCACCTCCTGTTGCCGCACCAGCTTGCGCAGCCCCATGAGCACCTGCACCAGGAAGAGCTCCTCGTACACCAGCCGCCGGCGGGCCTCCTGCCGGTCCGCATCGGCCGCCGGAAAATGGATCTGCCTGAGGGCCCGGCGGCGCGGCATCAGCCCCCTGCGCCGCAGCACGTCCTCCGGCAGGGTTTCGGGCGCCTGATCCCCCACCCGGGTCAGCGCCTGGTCGATCAGGGCGCGCAGCCAGTGCTGTCCGATGCCCGCGGTCAGGCCGTAGACCGGCACCATGCGTCCGGTATGCAGGTGGCCGCCCTCATCCTCCCGGTCCGCTGCCGGGGCCATGATCTCGTAGTCCGGATGCACGAGCTGCCAGTGCCCCTGGTGGCGCTGGGGCCGCCCGCTGGCCATCACCTTCAGGCCGGTGCGGAACTGCTTGAGGATATGGGGCTGGTTGAACCAGATGCAGAAGACCACGCCCGTATCGTCGCCCATGGTCACGGTCTGGACCGAGCCGCCGCGCCGGGTCCGGCGCTGCCCGCAGGTCAGGACCTCGCCCTGGACCGTGGCCTCGCAGCCTCCGGCCAGAGCGCGCATGGGCGTGCACGAGGAGCGGTCGAAGTAGCGGCGGGGATAATGGGCCAGCAGATCACCCACCGTGTGGATACCCAGGCGGGCCAGGGCCCGGGCCCGAGCCGGCCCCACGGACTTGAGAAATTGCACCTGGGTGCCGAAATCGACGACTGCCACCATGATCCTGCCAAGGGTCGGGAGCGAGGAAAAACTTGCTGTCCGGGCCGCAGGATGTTAAATTGCCCGCCTTGTGATTGCAACCAAGGGAATTTCGAGGGCCCCGCGCGCCCTTGATCAAGGAGAGATGCCATGAGCAGGAAGTGCTCTGTGTGCAGCAAGGGCCCCCAGTACGGCAACCGGGTCAGCCATGCCCACAACCAGACCCGCCACCGCTGGATGCCCAACCTGCAGAAGATCAGGTTCGAGCAGGACGGCAAGGTCGTGCGCGGCTACGTGTGCACCCGTTGCATCCGTACCGGCGCCGTCAAGAAGGTCGTCTGAGCAACCCCCGCCGGACCGCCTCGGCCCCGGGAATCAGGGAACCCGCTTGAACAAGTGATACAGCCCTCCGGATTGCACCGGGGGGCTCGTCTCGTTGGGCCCCAGTTTCAAGATGGCGTCCCGCAGGGGGGCCTTCATCTGACGGGGGTCGATCCACCCGATGTCCCCGCCACGGGATGCCGCGGGCCCCGTCGAGAACCTGACGGCCAGGGATCCGAAATCCCCTCCCGTCGCCAGCTCCGCCATGACCTTGTCCACGATCTCCCGGGTGCCCAGAAGCATGTGCAGCAGATGGACCTTGCCCTCGGCGCGTAACGAGGAGGCCTCCTGCTGCTCATCGACCAGCCGTTGATGCCAGGTCGCCAGATCCGCAGCGTTGTCCTTGTCCTTGTCCTGCAGCATTTCCACCTGCTCCAGGGCCCCCGCGTAATCGCCGCTGGCTTCCTTCATCTGGGCCAGCACCACGCGGGCGTTGAGCATCGACGGATCCAGGGCCAGGGCTCTTTCCACGTGGCCGATCCCCTCGGCCGTCCGGCCCTGCTTGTTCAGGTGGATGCCGTAGTTGAAATGGCCCACCGCATCCTCGGGCTGGAGCTTCAGGAAATTCTCGAAGTTGTCCTCGGCTTCGGTGTACAGGCCGGCGACCTCGCAGGCGTTGGCCAGGTTGAAGACGAAACGCGGATCGGGGTCGGGCGAGGCCACGGCCAGACGCAGGTACACCAGGGCCGAATCCAGGTTCTCGGTGGCGAAATAGGCCTCCCCCAGCCCCCCGAAGGTGGCCTCGCCGGGCTCGATCTGCACCGCCTGCCGGCAGAACCCCACGGCCTGGTCGGGCTTGCCGGCCATGATGCTCAGCTGGGAAGCCGACAGCAGATCCGCCGTGTTGGTGCCCTCCTGGGCCATGGCCGCCTGCAAATGCTCCAGAGCCTGGTCCCACATCCCCTTGCCCGCGGCCAGATCGCCCAGCAGCCGATGCAGCCAGGGTTCGTCCACCCCCTGCTGCCTGATCTGGTTGAGCAGGTTGTAGGCCTGGGCGGGTTTGCCGTCCTTGATGGCCAGCCGCGCCAACCCCTCCAGGATCCCCTTGTGGTTGGCCGACAGCTGCATGCCATGCTCCCACTGCGCGCGGGCCTGATCCTCCTTGCCCTGCCGCAGCAGGACCCGTCCGTACCAGTAACGAGCCTCCGGATCGTTCGGATCGGCCTTGACCGCCCGGGCGCCCAGGCCCGCCCCTTCCTCCAGCCGGTCCTGCTGCAGATCCATGACCACCAGGGGCAAGAGCACCTTGACCTGGTCCCCGTTCTGTTCCAGGCACTGCATGAGCGCCGTGCGGGCGGCGTCGAATTTGGCCTGATGATATAGATCCTGGCCCGTGCTGCAGGGGTCGGGTTCCTCCTGCCCGGCCGCGGCCACCGGGATCAGAAAAAGCAGCAACAAGGCGGGGACCAGCAGATGGGTCTGGCGAGGTCGGGGGTGCATGGTCTCAGGGGCCTTCCGTCGGAAAATTTCCTGGTTAAAGCCGCCGGGAATGCGGCCGATACCAGCTATGAAACCGGAGGCGGGGGCCGGAAGTTCCATGCCGGCCAATTTCCCGCTGCGCTTTGAGCCGGATAATTCCGGCCGGTCCAGAAAGGCCAAGATAAAGCCATGTCCAACGATATGAAACCCAGAATCCTGATCGTGGAGGATGATCCGGATCTGCGTACCATCCTCCGCCTGCAGCTTCTGAGCCAGGGCTGGGAAGTGGAAGAAGCCGTCAACGGAGCCGAAGGCTTCGCGGCGGTCCGCGCCAACCCGCCGGCCTGCGTCATCCTGGACCTGATGATGCCGGTCATGGACGGATTCGGCTTCCTCAAGCGGGCCCGGAGCTTGATGGACCTGCAGGATGTGCCGATCTTGATCCTGACCGCCAGCGAGGATGAACGCAACAAGATCCGCGGTTTCCAGTACCAGGCGGACGCCTACATGAGCAAGCCGTACGATCTGGAGGAGTTGACCGAAGAGGTCAGGCGCCTGCTGGCCACCGAACGCATGGTCTGACCCGGCGCCGGGGTCAGGACAGCCAGCGTCTCACCGATTGCAGCCAGAATTCCGGTTTCAGGAACATACCAGCCAACAGCTCGGGATGCAGGGTGGACACCGGGTGCAGCAGGGCCTCGGCCGCATCCGGCCGCCCGCGGCGCACGGACAGGGCGCACGCGCCCGCCAGGCAGGACACAGGCAGCACCGCGGGAAGGTCCCAGCCGTCGGGAACCCCGGCCCCGTCGGCGCACTGCAGCATGATATCCAGGGAACGCTCGCTGACCAGGCCCCTCTGTTCCAGTTCCCGGCAGGTTTCCCAGCACTGCAGATCCTGGCCCCGGATAAAGGCCCTCTCGGCCTTCAACATCTGCCAGGCCGCCGCCGGCATGAGGCGGGGAATCACCCCTTCCTGTCCGGCAGCCTGCCCGGTTTCGGTTTCCACTACCGAACCCGGAATCTCGGTCGCCTTGCCCTGCAACAGCCCCAGCCGGGCCCTCAGGAACAGGGGCCGCTGGTCCGGCCGCCGGTCACCGTCCCCCGGCCAGTTGTCCAGGATCGGGCTGATCTTTTCATACTGCCCCAGTTCGAGGTGATGGCAGGCCAGCAGGTAGGCATACTCCGCATCGGCCGGCCAGGCCCCGACCAGTCCCTGGAGCCGCAAGTTGCATGACTGGTGGCGCCCGCGCAGATACTCGGACGCCGCGAGCAGAAGTTCCGCCCAGGCGAAATCGTGGGGCAGGTCGTTCCACCGCTCCAGCTTGGGGGCGACCTCCACGCAACGCCCCAGCAGCAAGGCCAGCACGCCGTGCAGGTAGGCCCCGAACAGGGCTTCGAGCGAGCCGGGATTCTGGGCGCTCCGGTCCTTCTCGCAGGCGGTCATGAACTCCAGGGATTCCCGGTAGCACCCCATGTCCGCCAGGATCAGGGCCTTCAGGTCCAGGGCGGCGGCATAGCCCGTATGCAGGGCCAGGGCTGCCTCGACCTCGGCCAGGGCATCGTCCATCTGGTGCATCTGGAACAGGGCCGCCGCAAGCCGTGTCCGGTAATCGGGATACCGCGGCCGGCGCTGGACCAGTTCCCGGAACATGACCGTCCCCTGCTGCCAGTCCCCGGCCCGGCACAAGGCCACCGCGGCGGCGAGCTTGTCCTTCTCCGATTCCCCCTGGACCACCTTTTCCAGCAGTTGCGGCAGACCGCCCGGCAAGGTGTCCGCGGTGAATACCTCCACCTGGGGCCAGTGCCTGGTCAGCCAGTGATCGTGCCGGCGCCCCGATTCGTTCAGGGCCGTCAAGGATGAGGCCGCTTCCTGACGGCGATCCAGACCGGCCAGCGCCGCAGCCTCCAGCAAGCGGGCCTCGGGGTATTCCGGATTGCGCCGCAGGGCGTTGCGGGCGCAGACCAGGGCATCTTCCCAGCGCCCCGACAACCCCAGGGCGCAGCCGTACCACCATTGCAGATCGGGGTAGGTGTTCCAGAGCTCGGCCGCCTCACCGAGGAAGGGGATGGCCCCCTGGGGATCGCCCGCCCGCAGCAGGCGCCTGCCTTCGGCGACCAGGGCCCGGCGCAAGAGGTTGCTTCCGAGGGAACCGGCGCCGCCGGCCTTCTCCAGGGGAGCGGCCTGGCGCAGCACGGCCACGGCCTCCCCGTAGCGACCCTGCTCGAACAGGGCCAGACCCTCATCGTAGATGCGGGAGCGGTTGGAGCGGAAGAGGCGGTCCAGCAGCGACATCTCAGTCCATGTACTTGCGGGTATACGCCGGGGCGTTCAGATCATCGCCCGGGGTCACGGCCCCCAGTCCGGCCGCGGGCCGCCCCACCGGGCGCACCCGGGCAGGGTCAGGGTCCGGGACCTCCACCTCACCGATGCTGCGGGTCCCGACCCGCTTCAAGTAGGCCGCAGCAGCCGACGGGGATTCCTGAGGCTCGGTCATACCGGCCTCGGCCGGAGCCACGGGCGTCTGGCCCCGCACTGGCCCGCCGACGGTCCGCTCCCCGCCCCCGCTCCTGGCCACCCAGGCCAGGGGCTGGCTCTCTTCAGCCTGTGCGGGCGGCACGGATTCCCGGGGTGCGGCGGGCTCTTGCGGAGGCAAGGGAGCCTCGGCCACGAATTCCCTCGCGGCCTCGTGCGCCTGCTCCATCGCGGCCGGTTCCCGGGGCTCGTCCGCCACGGCAACCTCGGGCTCGGGTTCCTCCTTCGTCGCCGGAGCCGGCTCATCCGGCAGGGCCGCAGCAGCCTCGGTCACAGGCGGCACCTGGGCCGGGATCTCGGCCGGCGCGAAGGTGCCGGCACCGGCGGCCGTCTGCCGGAAACCCGTGGCGATGACGGTCACCTGCAGCATATCGCCCATGGTCTCCTCGTTGCCGTAGCCGAAGATGACGTGGGCCTGGGGCCCGGCGGCATCCTGGATGTACTGCATGGCAGCGGCCGTATCCTGCAGGCCGACTTCCCGGCCCAGGACGTTGACCAGCACGGCCTGGCTGCCGTGGATATCCACATCTTCCAGCAAGGGAGAGCTGATGGCTGCCTTGGCCGCCTCCAGGGCGCGGTTCTCGCCTTCGGCGCGTCCGGTGCCCATCATGGCCTCGCCCATGCCGCGCATGACCGAGCGTACGTCGGCGAAATCCAGGTTCACATGGTCGTGGCGGGAGATGATCTCATAGATGCCGCGGGTGGCCTCGTACAGGATGTTGTCGGCGATGCGGAAGGCCTCCTGCATGGAGGTGCTCGGAGGCACGACCTCGAGCAGGCGCTGGTTGGGGATCACGATCAGCGTATCCACGGCCGACCGCAGCCTGTCGATGCCTTCGTCAGCCTGGCGCAGACGCACCGAGCCCTCGAAGGCGAACGGCCGGGTGACGATCCCCACGGTCAGGGCACCCTGCTCGCGCGCGATCTCGGCCACCAGCGGGGCCGCGCCGGTGCCCGTGCCACCGCCCATACCCGCGGTCACGAAGACCATATCGGCGCCGTCGACGGCGGCTGCGATGATGTCCCGGCTCTCCTCGGCCGCGGCCTGCCCCCGCGAGGGGTCGCCGCCGGAACCGAGGCCCTGGGTGAGCTTCGCCCCGATCTGGACCGACTGGTGCGCCCGGGAATCCTGCAAGACCTGCAGATCGGTGTTTATGGCCAGGAATTCGACACCGGTCAGGCCGGCTTCGATCATACGGCCGACGGCATTTCCGCCCGCCCCACCGACACCGGCGACCTTGATATCAGCCAACCGCTCAACATCTTCGGCATATTCGAACATCATGCCGCCCGCCTCCTCCATGAGTTGGGTCGAATCATCCGCAAACCCCTTGCCGCGACCATCCTTGGTCCACAACGGGTACACCCCACACCATCCTACTACCTTACTAGCACACCGGCGGCGGTCGTCCAAGGTCTTTTTTGCCGCAGGCAAGCGGATCCGGCCCATTCATGCGGAATGAACCTGATCAGGCCTCGGCCTCCAACGCCGCCACCTTGCGCCGGGACCTGAACAGCCCCTTCAGCCGGCCCAGGACCCCCCCGCCGGCAGCCCGGGCATCCGGACGCGAACCGGCGACCGTGTCCGCCGCGGCCCACATGGTCAAGCCGATGGCCGTGGCCCACTGGCCGTCGGGCAGATCCTCGGCGCCGGGCAGATCCGGCGGCAGGTAGCTCCGTCGGGCAGGCAGGTCGAAGACCTCCTCGCACAGGCGCCGCGTACCGCGGCAACGGCTGCCGCCGCCGGTCAGCACGATGCCGGCCTGCAGCTTGGCGAGCCGTCCCAGGTCTCCGTAGCCTTCCTTGACCAGGGTCAGGATCTCCTCCATGCGCGGCTCCAGGATCGCGGCCACCAGGCCGGGGGTCACCTCCGGCCGTTCTTCCTCGAACAGGACCCGGACCGGAACGTGGTCGACAAGGCTGCGCAGGACCACCCCGTTTTCCCGCTTGATGCGTTCGGCGTCCTCCTCGTCCATCCGCAAGCCGTGGGCCAGGTCCCGGGTCAGATGAGATCCCCCGTAGGGCACCGAACCGTTGGCCTGGATGGCTCCGCCCGCGTAGACGACCCAGTTCGTGTGGTCCCCGCCGACATCGATGAGCATGACGCCCTTGGCCAGGTCCTCGGCCGTCAGCAACGCGCGCGCGGCGGCCAGGATATCCACATCCTCGCCCAGGGCCTTGTACCCCGCGTTGTCCACGGCGTTTTCCATGTTGGCCAGCACGCTGCGCGAGCCGGTGACCAGGTGGGCATGCATCTCCAGAAGGCTGCCCACGCGGCCCAGGGGGTCCACCACGCCCCGGACCCTGTCCACGACGTACTCCACCGGGGTCACCGACAGGATCTTCTGATCGAAGGGCATGGCCAGGGAGCGGGCCCGCAGACGGGCCTCTTCCAGGTCCGCCTCGCGGATAGGCCTCGGCCCGGGCCCGATGGGGACCTGGGCCGTCGAGCGCAGGCTGTGCAGGTGGGAACCGCTGATGTTGTAGGTGAAACCCGTGATGAAGGTTTCCGACGCCTCTTCCAGGGCCTTGATCGTCTCGGCGATGCAGCGGCTGCCGGTGCCCAGGTCCGTGAAGTCCCCGTCCTGGAATCCGTGGGCGGGGCCGGTGGCGTGGGCGACGATGTAGTACTCGCCTGCGTCATTGACCTCGGTGACCAGGCCCCTGAAGGAGGTGGTACCGAAATCGCAGGCCACGATGAGGCGTTCCTGGCTCATGGGCGGCTCCTTCCGCTGCTGAATGAACCATCGTTCCGGACGGCGGGTCCTGACGTCGTCAGGACGCACGCGGTCACTCGTTGTCCGATCTCCTGACGGTCAACCGGTCGGCAAACCTCAGATCAACATCCAGGCCCGGCTCGATATGAGACCGGGCGGCCAGATAACGTTCCAACCGCGACCGGAAATCCTCGCGGCCGACCTGCAGCCTTCCCTGGCCGCCTTCCAGCACGATAGCGTATCCCTCGGGACGGACAACAACAAAATCGACGGGGGCGACCGTCTCGAGGCCCACCGAGTCCATGGAACGGAACAATGCCAACAAGGTAGCGGTTTCCACCGAATCTCCCGCGGCCAACCCGCCGCCCCGGCCATGGCCCGGACCCGCCCCCCCGGCAAGGCTGCAACCGACCAGGGTGGGCAGGGCGGGCACGGCCATGCCCTCGGGAAAAGCCAGGACCTCCCCGTTTTCAGCCAGGACCCAGGTCCCCCCCCTCAGGCCGGGTTCCAGATCCTGCTGGGCGATCACCGCCAACGGGCGCCACTCGCGGAAATCCACCGCCAGGGTGCCCGGCAGGCGGCGCTGGATGTGCAGATCCTTGACCCAGGACAAGGACGCCATGTCCCTGGCCACGTCCGCCTTGCCCACCGAGAGCAGGTTGCGACCCAGATACCGCCCCAGCACCGAATCCAGCACCGCCGGCGACGTGAAGCGGTAGCTGCCGGTTTCGATGCGGGTGACCGCGAAGGCAGGCGTGTGCCACCCCCAGTAGATCGCCCCCCCCAGCAGCGCTGCCCCCAGCACGACCAGAGCCATGATCCCCATGCGGCGCCTGCCGGACTTCCGCCGGGGCGGCCTCCTGACCGCGAACCGGGGGCCGGGCGGCTGTGCCGAGGCCTTGCCTACTCTCATGCGGTCCCCCTGCGATCCAGCTTCGCCACGATTTCCGGCACCATGCGCCCGATGTCCCCGGCACCCAGGATCAGCAACAGCTGGCCGGGATGCACGTCGCTTTCCAGCCAGGCTTCCACCTCGCCGGGGTCATCCAGCAGGCGGCAAAGTCCTGGCCTCAGCTTCTCCATGGCGCCGGCGATCTGCTCGCTGCCGGCCCCCCGGCTGGGGTCTTCGCTGGCCGCGTACACCGGCAGCAGGGCCACCTTGTCCGCGGTGCCGAGGACGTCTGCGAATTCGCGCGCGAACATGGCCGTCCGGCTGTACCGGTGGGGCTGGAACAGCACGGCCACGGGACGCGCGTAGGTACGGGCAACTTCCAGGGTGGCCGCGATCTCGGTCGGATGGTGCCCGTAATCGTCCAGCACCAGGACGCCGCCGTGCTCGCCGTGGAACTCCGAGCGCCTGCCCACGCCCAGATCCCCGGCCAGGCCCGCGGCGATGGCCCCGAAAGGGAGCCCCAGTTCACGGCCCACCGCCACCGCCGCCAGGGCGTTGCGCAGGTTGTGCACGCCGCGCAGACGGAGCCGCAGCGTGCCCAGTTCCCGGCCCTGTTCCCAGACCACGGCTTCCTGACCGTCGTCGGTGGTGACGATGGTTCCCGGGTCGCAACGCACCGTGGCCTCGGGCCCCAGGCCGTAGGTCACCACCTTGCGGTCGATATGGGGTATCAGCGCACGGACCTCGGCGTCGTCCACGCACAGCACGCAGGTGCCGTAGAAGGGTACCTGCTGGACGTAGCGGCGGAAGGCCTCGCGCACGGATTCCAGATCGGGGTAGTAGTCGACATGCTCGTGGTCGATGTTCGTCACCACGGCGATGGTCGGGGTCAGGTGCAGGAAGGTGCCGT
>JANTFX010000068.1 GCA_024763215.1 Candidatus Krumholzibacteriia bacterium
AGGCCCGCCCGCGCCTTGTCGACCTCGCAGACCACGTACTGGTGGTTGTGGTCGTCGTGGTGGTTCCAGGTGTTCAGCGTCACCCCCCGGGCCGGCTCCAGAGCCTGTTGCCAGGCCTCCATGTTGCGCCGGTTCACCGCCAGCCACTCATCCAGGCTCTCGAACGAGGTCAGGCCCACCGCCGCCGAAAGCTCGTTCATCTTGCCGTTGATGCCCAGGGCCTCCACCCGGTCCAGCCCCGTGAAACCGAAGTTGGACATCAGGCGCACCTTGCGGGCCAGCTCGTCGTCGTTGGTCACCACCGCCCCGCCCTCGGCGGTGTTCATGAACTTGGTGGCGTGGAAGCTGAATACCTCCAGATCGCCGAAACCGCCCACCATCCTGCCTCCCTTGCTGCAGCCGAAGGCGTGGGCGGCGTCGAACATGAGCTTCAGTCCGTGCCTGTCGGCGATACCCCGCAGACGGTCCACGGCCGCCGGCCGGCCCCATAGATGCACCGCCAGGATACCCGTGGTGCGTGGTGTGATGAGGGCTTCCACCTGGTCAGGATCCAGCAGGTGGGTCTGCGGGTCGATGTCGCAGAACACCGGCCGGATGCCCTGCCAGGCCAGGGCGTGGGCGGTGGCGACGAAGGTGAACGCCGGCATGATGACCTCGCCGTGCAGACCCAGGGCCCGGGCGCCGATCTCCAGGGCCGTCGTCCCGTTGCACATGGCGATGCAGTGCTTGACCTGCGCCCGCTCGGCGACCATGTCCTCGAAAAGCCGGACATAGGGCCCGAAGTTGGACAGCCGCCGTGTGTCCAGCATACCCTCGATGCGGCGCAACAGACGGCCCCGGTCGCCGATGTTGGGCGCGCCCACGTGCAGGGGCCTTGGGAAGCGGGGCCTGCCGCCCAGGACCGCCAGGGTGTCGGTCTGCCTGGTCAGCACGGGCATGACAGGACCTCCTCGGACGGACTCAGGGCGGGATCCCGGTAGGCGGGAAAATAGGCCGACCCGGCAGGAGCCAGGGCGGCGTAGGTCTTCGCATCCAGCACGGCGCCGCACAGCCAGGCCGCGGCCGTACGCGTGGACCAGCCCGCCTTGAAGCGGCTCAGGCCGTCATCGGGGCGGTCGCTCAGGCCCGCGGCCGCACCCAGATCGGCGGTCCGGACGCCCAGACGGCGCAAATGGGCCAGGGCCACTTGCATCAGGGCATACGAGGCCCCGCCCCAGCGGTAGCCCTCGGGGGCGTAGCCGGACAGATGGTGCCAGGCCTTGTCCTGCCGGGTGAACCACAGCTGCATGCCGACCGTTTCTCCTGCGTGGGTCACCGCCCGCAGCAGCACCGCCCCCGGCAACGCCAGTTGCAGGGCGAACGCCTCCCGGGAAAACCGCGCCGGGCCGGTGATGCGGTGCCGGTCGATCAGCTGCCCGTACAGGGCGCACCAGGTTTCCAGATGGGCGGGGGGGTCGGTGCAGGCCTCGATCTCGGCATGGCGCAGGAACCGCCGCGCGTTGCGCCGGTGGTGGGCCGTGCCTGGCTGCCCGTCCCCTCGGTCCAGGTCCACCAGGTAGTGCATTTTCCAGGGCCGGCACACGCCGTCGAACCACTGAGGCAATAAAGCCACCGGCGGCTCGTCCAGGGGGTCGGCCACCAGCACCACGCTGACCAGACCGTCGCGGCGTAGGTCCTCCAGGTCCCCTGGCAGGCCCTCCCAGTTCGCGCACGAGAAGAGGGGGTAGACACCTGTGGCGTCCCGCAGACCCTCATGGCCCGCCACAGGGCGCACACAGACCCAGCCACCGGACCGGGGCAACCGCCGGGGTGCCCCGAAACTGGCCAGAGACTGCGCATATTGGGCATGGGTGTAGCTCAACCGGTATCCCGCTTTCGCCTGCAATACTCCACGGCGGCCTTAATTCGTTGTTCACAAACAAATTAGAGCCAAGTACGGCTGGCCCCTGTTCGGCGGGTGGGGCCGTGCCTGGGGAATTGCAATTAACAGGCCGTGCGGGGGCATGAAAAAAGCGGGAGGCCCGAAGGCCTCCCGCGCTCAGCAGATACTTTCCGACCGAGATCAGCGGTAAAGGGCT
This sequence comes from Candidatus Krumholzibacteriia bacterium, assembly GCA_024763215.1. Lineage (GTDB taxonomy): Bacteria > Krumholzibacteriota > Krumholzibacteriia > LZORAL124-64-63 > LZORAL124-64-63 > JAHJTW01. Next base: position 2,079 of record JANTFX010000068.1, read on the forward strand.
TTGGCTGAGCCGAAACAAACATCTTCATTGGATTTGAGGAACGTGTCATTGGTATAGTCGCTTTGCCCCACCATCTGGTAGTAAGGCCTGACCTCTCCCTGATACAGCGAATCACGCGCGGTCACGTAGAATTTCACCTGTCCCGTGACCCGCAAGGTGGTGTCACCGGTACGGTTGAATTCGATCCGCACCTGGAACAAGGCGGATCGCGTGTTGGGAATCGGATCATTCGCAGGCGAAATTTCCCAGACCGACAATCGCTCCAGGTCCGGAACGGCTATTGAAGAGACAGGGGCCGTTATAAAACCCTCCGGGTCATGCCCCGGCGCCCCTGAGAACATGTTGCCCGCTATCCCCATCTCCTCGTCAAAATCAAGCGTTTCCCCCACTTCAGGGAAATCCTGGATGGTCGACGGCTCCAGGATCATCATGAAGTCCGGATGGATCAGGTCCCGGTACACGTCGCTGTCCATGGCTTCGTACACGGTCTTGAAGTTCGCCATCAATTGATCCGGTGTGTCGGGAAATGGCAGGGACGCACCGGTGACCAGCTCGACTTCGCTCAGCATATAATTGTTGCTGGGATCGGCATCCATGAAATCGTGGGTGCAATAAAGCGTGTACGTACCGGGAGCATAGGACTTGGCGAACTCGGCCACAGGGACATCAAAATCGATGGTCCCGGAACGAGAGTCACCGCCGGCCAGGCCGTCAAGGGTCACCCGCCCGAAAGTGAACCCCGTGTTCAGGACCCCGACCCACACGTCGAAGGGACCATCAGCCATCTCGCTCCCCAGGTTGGCCACCGTCGCCTGGAGCGTCAACACATCGCCGGGATGGACGACAGGGGTACCGGTAAAATCGGTGACCGCGACGTCCGCTATGCCGGCGACCTGCCCCCGGCCCTGCCCGGATTTGAGACCTTCCAGGGTGATGACCGGCGCACTTGACGCAGCATCCGGGACCTGCACGCCTGTGCCGGGAACGGCATCGGGCGCCGTCACGGTATCCCGGGAGCAACCCCCGGCCAGCACCAACGATATGGTCAAAATCACGGTGATTGATGCGTGAAGTTTCATGATGACAACCCTCCTCAACCGGAGCCCGGACCAGACCCCGTGCTACCCCTGTTATCCATGCTGGTCCGAACGCTCAGTATAGCACAGGACAACGTATCAACGGGGGCATGAAAAAAGCGGGAGGCCGGAAGGCCTCCCGCTAGTTTTGAGGAATAGTACAGGTTACGGAGCCAGAACGATGGCCGGGTCAACCGTGATGGCATTGCCGGCAACATCGGTCAGACCGGTCACCGTGACCGTATCCAAGCTCCAATCCTCACCGGCCGGAACCGTGAACGACAGCGTGAGCTGGTCGTTGGTGGCGTTCCAGGTCGGCGTGGGAGCCTGAGCCACATCAGCGGCGCCAGCATCCACGATGGTGAAGCTGAGGGCACTGCTGTCCATGGGCTCGCTGAAGTTGAGCACCACGTCGACGTTGACGGGCAGCGCACTAGCAGAGTTGTCGAACCCGGCGTTGCCGCTGGAACCGGTCACCGAGGGGTTCAGGGTGAAGGCGGCCTCCACCGGGGTGCTGGTGTTGCTGGCACCGTCCACGGCGCGCAGCTGGTAGAAGTACTGCGTGTCCCCGTCAGGAGGCGTCAGCGTGAAGGACGTGCCACTGCCGATGTTCGTCCAGAACTGGACATCCGACGCACCGGAACTGGTCCCGACCTGGAGCTGATAAGCCGCAACGTCGGCACTGGTGGAGGCGGTCCAGTTCAGGGCCACATCACCCACGGTGGTGTCGTCGTTGACGGTGAAATCAGTCGCCGGCTGGGGGTTGGTGGTGTCGTCCGGCGTGGCCGTGACCGCGTTGCTGAGGCCGGACTCGTTGGCCGGATCAGCAAGGTCAACCGCGGTAACCACGTACGTGTACGTCGTGCCGAGCACCAGAGCGGCGTCGTTGTCGACGTACTCGGTGTCGGGTTCGGCGACGAAGAACGTCACGGTGTCAACACCGTCGGTACGGTACACGTTGTAACCGCCCAGATCGGGCTCACCGTTGGCGTCCCAGATCAGGGCCACGCTGGCGGGAGAATCGGTACCCGGGGTGGCGGCGAGACCCGTGGGGTCGGCCGGCGCCGTGGTATCGAGGATCACGCCGGTGATGGCCACATCCTGGACGTTGCCGTAGACATCGGTCAGACCGTTGACGGAAAGAACGTCATCCATGGCGTTGTAGGTGGCCGGGACGGTCACGGTGAAGGTGACATCCGTCCGCTCGTTCACCGCGTCGTTCACGTAACCGACCAGATCGCCGGCCACCGCGACACCCGTGTAACCGCCATCGGTGATCTCGAAGGTCGGCGTCACCGTGGGATCCAGGTACTCGCTGGCGGTGAAGGTGACCTCGATGTCCACGTCGGCGGCCGTATCGTTCTGGCCACTGGCGCTCTGCGCGGTCCACTCGCCACCGGGAGCGGTGGTGTCGACCATCACGTAGGGCACCGCGTTGGCGACAGCCATGCTGTTGCCGGCCAGATCGGTCAGACCGAAGATGGCCACGGTGTCCTCGGCAACGTTGGCGAAGGCGGGGATGCTCATGTCCAGCTCGACCACCGAGACGCCGTCAACGACGCTGTAGGTGAATCCGGTCGGGCCGGGGATCACATCGCTGATGCCGCCGTCCAGAACGGCCACGACCGGGGTCACCGTCTCGTCCAGCAGCTCGGTGGCCGTGAACGTGAGGGTGAAGTCCACAGCCGTATCGCCGGTGGAGTTGTCGGCGGACACGCCAGGATCAGCGAACGTACCGGTCGGAATCGTGGTATCGGTCAGCTGATAAGGCACGATGTCGAAGTCCACGGGAACGTCGTTGCCCGAGGTATCCTTGAAGCCGTCGATGGTGACGTAGTCGCCGGCACCGTTCATGCCGTCGGCCACCACGACCTGGACGTGGATGACGGTGAAGCCGTCCATGTCCTCGAAGGTGACATCACCCGCGGTCGGAGTGTAGTCCGGGTCGCCCCAGTCGTTGTCAGCACCGTCGTTCTCGGTGATGGTCACGTTGGGGATGGTGTTCACGTCGAGGTACTCGTTGGCCGCGAAGTCCACGGTGACGATGCGGTCCGCACCGTCGCCGGTGGCCGAATCGTCGGCCGAGACATCCTGGCCGGTGAAGTTGCCCTCGGGACCGGTCACGTCGTAGACGGCGATGTCGTCGCTGGCCGTGCCTTCACCAAGGGAATTGACCGCAGCGATCCGGAACATGACCGGGTTGCCTTCGAACGGGGTCTGGACGCTGTCGTCCGACCTGGTGTCGAAGTACGCGGGCAGGGCCACGGCAGCGGTGATCGTGTCGGTCGCCGCCTGCGGGACCGTGGCCAGACGCAGGTAATCGTCCTTGGCCGCATCGGCCGGACGCGCGTAGACGTAGTACCCGGTGGCGTTGGGATCACGCACCCAGCTGAAGGTCACGTTGGTCGAATCGTAATCGCCGTCCCACGCGGGATCCAGGGTGAACGCCGCCACCGGGCTGACCGGCTCGGGCGGAACGACCTGGGTGTGGAACGCGATCACGTCGCTGGTGGTGTCGCCCAGCAGGAAGGAACCCACGGTGTAGGAGATCCGGTAATCGGTATCCTTCTGCAGGTCTTCCTGGGGGTTGACGACCAGCAAGTGGCCATCTTCCTCGAGGGTGGGGGTTTCGATCAACACCGCGACCCAGTCGTCGATGGCGGAGAAGTAACGCTCCAGCTCGATGCTGGTGCTGGGAGCATCCAGGTTCACAGGCAGGCTGAACCGGATCTGGATGTCGTTGGCAACCGGGAACTCGTTGTAGCTGCCGTCGATCTGGCGGATGTTGTCCCACGTGGCGACGATGCCGCCGATGGTGTGGAAGACGATGGGGTTGTTGGCGTCGTGCGCCAGGGCGCCACCGTCCAGCGCGAAGCCCGTGATGTCCAGGGTGTACTGGACCGAGGGCAGCAGCTCGGGATCCGGATCGAAGACCATGTTCATGTCGTCGGTCCAGGTGATGGTGCCGTACAGGTCATCAACACCGCTGAAGGCGACTTCCACGGTCTCGGTGTCCATGGGCTTGTTGAAGCGAACCTCGATGTTCCCGTCCACGGGGAACTCGTGGTCGACCACGTTGGTGGTGACGACGAAGGCGTTATCACCGATGGCGGTCTTGTAGTGCATGTCGTACTCGAACATGGCGCCACCGGCGGCCATGCCGTCCATGGTCACCCTGTACTGGACACCCTTATCCAGGTCCAGGACCGGGTTCAGGGTCACCTTGGTGTTGCCGTCGGACCACACGGGATCCTCGAGCGCCACAGGCGTACCGGAAGGATACATCTCCATGCCGATGTCCATGGACGCGGGATCCATGGCCTCGCTGAACACGAACCACAGGTCGGCCGTGTTGTCGAAGTTGTCGGCAAAGTTGGTGTCGTTGACCTGGACATTCTGCAGCTGCAGGGTATGGAAGCTGAACGAATCCCACAAGTGCATGCCGTTGGCGCTATTGCCCTCCACAGTGACGTTATAGCCGCTATGGTAATCCAGGTCGACGTCCGGATCGATGGTCAGCATGGTGTTGTCGGCGTTCCAGGTGGCGTCGAACACGATGTCGCCCACCTTGTCGTTGAAGGTAACGACGACACTGGCCGGATCCATGGGCATGTTGAAGTTGAATTCCAGGTTCCCGTCCACGGGGAAGGTCATGGAATCCGCGAAGTTGGTGCTGGCCACCGCGGGCTCCACGGTGCCGACGGTGTAGATATACCAGTCACTGTTATAGGTGTTACCGTCGGTGGACCAGGCCGCGATCTCCAGGTTGTACTGGGTATCGGGTTCCAGCTCGTTCGCGGGATCGACGACGAAGGTCATGTCATCGGTCCAGGTAACGGTCGTCGGCAGGATGGTGCCGTACTGGGTCAGCACCGCGGTGAACGTGGCGGGGTCCACGGCCTTGCTGAAGGTACCGGTGAACGAGCCTGCGGGCGGGAAGTAGACATCGTTGTCCCAGTTCTGATTCGCGAGGTAGAAACTGGAGACCTCGTCGAAGACGAAATTGTCCACGACATAGTCGCCGCCGCGGAGATCCAGGTTCCAACCCGTCAGGGGCTGGTAGTTCATGCCGTCGTAGGAGAACGACATGGTCCGCGCCTCACCATAGGTGCCCGCGGGCAACCCGGTGAAGCTGTAATGGCCCATCTCGTCGGTGGTGGCGGTCCACTCGTTATCGGCGATCTGGACCGTGCCCCAGGTGTGGCTGGTGTTGACAGTGGGGTCGAGGAAGTCGGCGACCACCGTGCAACCCGCCGCGGGCACCATCGTCTGGTCGTCGGTCTGGACATAGACATAGCCCTGAGCCGTGCCGACCAGGGGGAACATCTCCATGTTCGCCTCGATCTCGTACGGGAAGTCCGCGTCGGTGGGCACGTCCATGATGCCGGACAGATCTTCCAGGGTCGGAATCTGGGCATGCCCGTACATGGTGGTGTGGGGATCACCAGCACCCTTGGCGACTTCCTGGAAAGTCAGGAGGTAGGCGCCGGGATCCAGGTTGGTGAAAGCGTAGTGGCCGGTGGCGTCAGTGACCGTGGTCACATGCTCGCCCCTGACCGTGGTGCTGACCTCGATGCCGGCCAGCAGGGTCGCGTCCGCACCATCCGTGACAACACCCTGGATGGTCCCGATCACGCGGCCATCAGTGTTGATGTCAGGATTGTAGACGTTGTCCTCGTTACACCCGTAGGCGCCGAGAATGGCCAACAAGGCCGCGAACAAAACGAGTTTTCTCATTTGGTTTTTCCTCCACCAGTTCGTCGGATTGATGTCCGAACTCTCTCCTTTACCAGGACTACTTCAGCAAACTACTCGATCACTCGCCTAGTCAATCCTCCTTTTTCCGCTCCATCGAGACAACCAAAACCGGCAACTAAGGATTGGGTTCTTTCCTGATGTCGAATCGGATTGTACCGGGAGCACCTCCGTGATTCAAGGAAGAGTAAAGTGACTTAATCATCTACCAGCAGCATATTCCACCACCAGGAGAAATCTGCCAAGCATTCTTTTGCAAGTTTTTCAGTCGCCCTAAATAAGCAGAAAGCCCAAAGGCTGTCAACCATTTAATAGAAGCGAACCTTCAAGAATCAGTTACCTGGGACCGTACCAGGCGTCCCGGAATCTTGCAGGTGTGAAATTTCCAACGAATCTGCCGGCCTTGCCCGCTTTTCGGTCTGATTCCGGCGGAATTGTACGGCCTGCCGCGCCTTGGGGAAAACCCCAAATCAGCTTTTGGCAAACCGGATCGGGGTATGCTATTGTTGTGCCAGATCCCCAGACGGGGGAACGGGCCCGGGAAAAACCCGGGCTGGTCTTGAGGCGCAACGGCTCCGCCGGATTTCGCCGGCCGCCTACCGCGCTTTTGTTTGTGTCGGCAATCTGCCGATTTGGAGGAAGAATCGTGAAGAAACTGTACGTGGGCAACCTGCCTTTCAGTGCCACCGAAGACGAGGTCACTCAGCTGTTCGGCCAGCACGGCACTGTTCATTCCGTTGCCCTGATCAACGATCGTGAGACCGGTCGCCCCCGGGGCTTTGGTTTCGTGGAGATGGACGACGACGCAGCCATGGCCGCCATCCAGGCCCTCGACGGCCAGGAAATGGGCGGTCGCCCCCTGCGCGTCAACGAGGCCCAGGAGCGTCCCCGTCGCGGCGGTGGTGGCGGTTACGGCGGTGGCGGCGGCGGCCGCTGGTAGATCGCCGGCTCACGCAACATCTATGACGAGCACAAGCCCCGCTTCCCGAAGGAAGCGGGGCTTTTTGGAGCCTGCATGATCAGCACAACGGGTTACTTCAGGAGAATCATCTTGCGCGTATCGGTCATGCTCTTGGTTTCAAGGCGGTAGAAATAGACGCCACTGGGACTGTCCCCGGCGGTCCAGATAAAGGAGTGTTCTCCCGGTCCAAAGGTTCCGGAAGCGAGCTCCTGCACCAGCTGGCCACGGACATCATAGATCGCAAGCCTGGCGTGGCTCTCCGCCACCAGCGAGAATGAGATCACGGTCCGGGGGTTGAACGGGTTGGGCGAATTTCCGACCAGACCGGTGACCAGACGACCGGTATCAGCACTGAAAACGCTCCCACTTTCACAGGCCTTGGTCATCACATTGGCCGAGGGGTCATAGGCCAGGGTCGAATGGGTCGCTCCTGTGACTTCGAAGCAGTATTCCACCGTGGCATAGGATTTTTTCGGGGTTGTGAGAGTCACGACCCCATCTGTCCCTGTCAGGCCGCTGATGGTCCCGGTGATGTCCCCGGTGTAAAGAGCCGTCACCGTGGCGCCGGATACAGGTGCGCCCTGATCGTCCTCCATGGTGATCACAGCCCGTCCGTAGTACTTGCGGCCACTGAGAACCCGCGAAACCGTGATACCGGCCACATGCATGGCCGCCCCCCCGGATCCGGGCTCGGTAACCGTGATGTAACCGGTCTTGGTCAGGCTGTCACTGCCGTCGGCGTTGGTCACCGTAAGGGAGACGGAGTAGGAGCCGGCGGCGGCATAGGTGTGCAGGGGGTTCTGAACGGTCGCTGTGCCCCCATCTCCGAATGCCCAGCTCCAACTCGTGGGAGAATTGCTCGACTGGTCGGTGAATTGGACGTCCAGGGGGTAGTCGCCGCTGGTGGGTGTGCCGGTGAAAGCAGCCACCGGAGGCGTGGTTACGGAGCCGCCGCTTATGGCCGCCGCGGCATCCACCATGCCATAGCCGCTATAGCGGTCCCATCCCGAGCCGGATTCGACATTCACGATGTCGATGGCGGTGCCGGTCAGCTGGGCCCTCACCTGGTCCGGGGTGTAAGCTGGAAACGCCGACTTGATCAGGCCACAGACCCCCGCCGCGTAGGGTGTGGCGCAGCTCGTGCCGTTGAAGAACATGTCGTAGTCGCCGGGGTCATAGCCGCCGCTGCCGGAAATGTCGGTGGTCGGCAGGATCGTCGGAGCGATGACATCCACCGCGCCGCGGTCGTCCTTGGTGGCCGAACCGTAGTTCGAGCCCCACCACCGTTCACCATCGCAGGTGTAGCCGTTGGGATCCGCGAATACGCCTGGGTTCAACTCGGTATCCAGGCTGCTGCTGCGTTTGCGGTCTCCGCAGGGAGAAGCCGCCCCCACGCCGATCACATACTCGTTGATGGCCGGGTAACTGATCACGCTGTTGTTCTCGTTGCCGGTCGCGGCCAGGATGGTGACCCCGGCGTTATGGGCATAGGCGATGGCGGCATCAGTCGCCGCATCGCTGCTGATGGCCGCGCCCAGGCTCATGCTGATGACATCGACTCCGTTATCGGCGGCGTAGTAGATGGCGTTGGTGATGGATGTAAAGCTCATGGAGCCCCGACGGTCCGCTACTTTCAAGGGCATCAATGAGCAGCCCGCGCCGATCCCCACGATACCGGTGTTGTTGTTGGCCGTGGCGGCGGCAACACCCGCGCAGCAGGTTCCATGACCGGGCTGGCGGCTGTCGTCCATGGGGTTGGTGTCGTTGTCACCGAAGTCGTATCCGGCCACCGTGTGCAGATCGGGGTGGTAGATGTCCACGCCGCTGTCGATGATGGCGATGATCACCGAGGGGTCGCCGTAAGTCGTGTTCCAGGCCGTCTCGGCGTTGGCGTCGAAGCCCACGGTCCCCACGGTGGGTCCGGTGTGGCTGTAGGTCGCCCAGTCGTAACTGATCATCTGGGCCGTGTTGTTGTGACCCCAGTGGTCCGGGTAAAGGGGATCGTTGGGGATGGCGGCGGGGAAGGCGTAGTACTCGGGCTGAGCGGTTTCCACCGCGTCATCGGCCTCGAGAGCCTTCGCCAAAGCCTCCATGTCTCCGGGGGCGACACGGAGCATGAACCAGCGGTCGGTGCCCAGATCCGCTGCCTTGTCAAGATTCTGGGGAGCGATGAAGGGGCGTTCGATCCGGGTCACGCCTGCGGTGGCCGTCAGGGCGTCGAAGCTCTTCAGGCCCGTGGCGGTGCCGGCCAGAGCCGCACCTTTGGCAAAGGGCATGTCCAGTCGCGAGGCAGCCAGAGCATCCTTGCGGAACTTGACCAGCACGTGGTCCGGGGCATAGGCCGCCACCTGGTCTCCGCCGGTGGTGAAACCGTTCTGAACGGCGGCGAACTCGAAATCAGCGGAGGCAAAGAGACAGGTTCCGGCCAGCAGGAATATCATGGCCAGGAAAAGGGCGAGTATTGAGCGGGGTTGCATGTGGTCTCCAATCAGCTATCGGTGCAAGGTTACGGACACGGAGCTCTCCCCTCCTGATCCCTTGACCCCTACATCCAAATAGCGCGGGCGATCCTCCTTTCCTTTAGTTCTCACGGTTTCCATGGCCTCATAGCCACTCAAATCATCTTACCTCATTACCGTTTTCACGCTCAAGCTTTTTTCGAAATGTTTTTTCAGGAATGCCGGGGTTTCAGGTTTTATCCTCATATGAAATTCCTAATTCCGGGCAATAAATGTAACTTTATTGTAAAACGGATCAGAAATCTTTGGCATTAAGGTTATAGTATGGTACACTCCCTCCAGTGATTCCTCCCAGGACGGCCTTGGCCGGTTTTGGGTCCGGAAGTGTTCACCTTGATCGGCTGTCCCGATGCAGCCCACACAAAATGGGGAGATACAAAATGAAAAAACTGCTTCTGATCTTCGCGGTCGTGCTCATGGCCAGCCCGGCGGCTGCCCAGCTCATCATCACGGGCCTGTACGACGGCCCCCTGAGCGGCGGTTTGCCCAAGGGCATCGAGCTCTACGCCTGTGACGACATCGCCGACCTGTCGGTGTACGGCGTCGGCTCGGCCAACAACGGCGGCGGCACCGACGGTGTCGAGTACACCTTCCCCGCCGATTTCATCCCCGCCGGCACGACGTTCTACGCCGCCTCGGACAGCGCCGGTTTCTACAACTTCTTCGGCTTCATGCCCGATTATTTCGACACCGGGTACGCCCTGTCCATCAACGGCGACGACGCGGTCGAGCTGTTCTACCTCGGCGGAACCAACCCCGTGGTCGTCGACGTGTTCGGCGACATCAACACCGACGGCACCGGCCAGCCCTGGGAATACATGGACGGCTGGGCCAAGCGTATCACCGCCACCGGCCCCGACGGCAGCACATTCGTCCTCGGCTCCTGGTACTTCAGCGGACCCAACGCCTTCGACGGCGAGACGAGCAACGCCACCGCGGCGACGCCCTTCCCGCTGGACAACTTCGCCTGCGATCCCGCCGTGGACAACGAGGCCCAGAGCTTCGGCAACGTGAAGTCGCTGTTCCGGTAGGAATTTCCCCATCCGGGAATAACATGAGGGGCGTGCCAATGCGGCGCGCCCCTTTTTCGTGCTTACCGCCCCGGTCTCTGGTATGATCCCTGCCGGAGGAAAACAGATGATCCGTTACGCCCTGCTGCGCACCGTCCTGGATCCCCTGCTCGTGCTGGCCGGCCCGGCCGGTCTCGTGCGCCTGGAGTTCCTGCCCCGCGCCTGGGAATACCACACCCACGCCCATGCCCTGGCCCGGCGCTATTTCCCCGCCCCGCCGGACGGCGGGCCTCTGGCCGTCCATGAGGACCCCGGGGCTTTTGCGGATCTGCGCACCCAACTCGCCGAGTACTTCACCGCCGGCCGCACCGCCTTCACCGTGGAACTTGACCTGCGCGGCACGCCGTTCCAGCTGCGGGTCTGGCGCCGCCTGCTGGCCATCCCCTACGGCAAGACCCGCACCTACGGCCAGATCGCCCGCGCCCTGCGCAAGCCCAACGCCACCCGCGCCGTCGGCCAGGCCGCCGGCCGCAACCCCTTGCCCATCCTCGTCCCCTGCCACCGCCTGGTGGGCAAGGGCGGCTCGCTGGTCGGCTTCGCCGCCGGCGTTTCCACCAAGGCCCGCCTGCTGCGCCTGGAAGGGCATACCCTGGGCGAGTCCGCCCGCATCGAGGAGCCACGGCTGTTCTAGCCCGGCAGGTTACCGCCTCTTTCTGCCCTGTGGCGGCAAGCATCACCCCCCTTCTGTTCATGGACGGCGACCCTTGGCCTCCGTGCCACGATCCGCCTCGACACTCAGGCCCTGCCGGCCTACAACAGCCGAGCCTTGGCAACCAAGATTTCGCGGGGATGATGGAGGGGGACTGTCCAGGATCGATGGCGGACACCCCCTGTTCGCAGGGCGTCATGGAGGTCCTGGAGCCATGGATGGCGGAAGGGCCGGAATGCCGAGGATGCCGGAGACAGGATGTCGAAGGCATCCGTCCCTGCGAACAGGGGGTGTCCGCCATCAATCCCGGATCACCGCTTCAACATCCCCGCGAACTCCTTGCGGAACTTCGCCAGCTTGGGGTTGATCACCACCTGGCAATACCCCTGGCTGCGGTTGCGCCGGTAGTAGTCCTGGTGATGCTCGTCGGCCTTGAAGAACCCGTGCAAGGGCTGCACCTGGGTGACCACCGGCTTGTTCCATACCTTGTCGTGCTCCAGCTTGGCGATGGCCTCCTCGGCGGCCCGCTTCTGGCTGTCGTCGTGGTAGAAGATCACCGAGCGGTACTGGGAGCCCACGTCGGCGCCCTGCCTGTCCTTGGTGGTCGGGTCGTGGGAGGCGAAGAACACCCCCAGGATCTGCCGGTAGGAGATCACCTCCGGGTCGTACGTCACCTGGACCACCTCGGCATGGCCGGTGGTGCCGGAACATACTTCCCGGTAGGACGCCTGGCCGTTGCCCCCGGAAAAACCGGAGACGACCCGCGTGACGCCGTTGAGTTCCTCGAAGATCGCTTCCAGGCACCAGAAGCAGCCCCCGCCGAGGGTGGCCTTTTCCAGCCTTGAACCGGTATCGCCGGCAGCCATGGCATCTCCTCCTGCGGTCATTCCCCAGGCGGCAACCAGGAGGATGGACACGAGCAAAAACTTGGGCATTTCGCACCTCTTTTCTATGCTCCAAGATAGAAATCCCCTTCCCGTCCGGCCACCTTGCGGTTGAGAAACCGCGGGGACTTTGTTAATTATGGTTCACGCGGGCCACACCGGTGACCCGGCCCGCCCTCCTCAGACCAGGCAGGTGCCATGACCCACGACGCCATCGCCGTCATCGACTTCGGCGGCCAGTACGCGCATCTGATCGCCACCAAGGTGCGGCGCAACCGGGTGCTGGCCGAGATCCGGCAACCCGAGGACCCCCTGGAAGCCTTCACCCCCTACAAGGGCATCATCCTGTCCGGCAGCCCCGCCCTGGCCTCGTTCGGCCAGGACTCGGACTGGAACAAGGCCATCTTCGATCTGGACGTCCCCATCCTGGGCTTCTGCTTCGGGCACCAGGAAATCGCCAAGCGCTACGGCGGCACGGTGATCAACGGGAAACAGGAATGGGGCCACGCGGACCTGCACATCCTGCGGGACCACCCGCTGTTCAAGGGCCTGGGCCCGGTGGAGCAGGTCTGGATGAGCCACTTCGACTCGGTGACCTCGGTCGGACCCGACTTCGAGGAACTGGGCTACACCCTGCTGGACAAGGACACCGCGCCCCACCGCTTCGCCGCCATCGGCAGCGACAGGCTGCGCCGCTACGGCTTCCAGTTTCATCCCGAGGTGGACGACACCCTGCACGGGGATGAGATGATCGCCAACTTCGTGCTCGGAATCTGCGGCTGCCGGCCCACCTGGACCATGGACAGCTATGTCGCAGCGCAGATCGAACGCATCCGCGCGCAGGTGGGCGACGGATCGGTGTTCCTGCTGGCCTCCGGCGGGGTGGATTCCACCGTGGCGGCCAAGCTCTTCGCCGAGGCCCTCGGCCCGGACCGCCTGCAGCTGCTGCACGTGGACAACGGCCTGATGCGCAAGGGGGAATCGGCCCAGGTTGTGCGGATGTTCCGGGATCTGGGCCTGGCCGAACATTTCCATTTCATCGACGCCGGCGAGACCTTCCTGAAGGCGCTGGAAGGCAAGACCGAGCCTGAGGACAAGCGCCGCGCCATCGGTGACACCTTCATCGAGGTGTTCGAGAGCGAGGCGCGCCGCCTGGGCATCACCGACCATCTGCTGGGGCAGGGCACCATCTACCCCGACACCATCGAGACCGGCGGCACCAGGCGCGCCGACACCATCAAGACCCACCACAACCGCGTGCCGGTCATCGAGGAGATGATCGCCGCCGGCAAGGTCATCGAACCGCTGGCCGACCTGTACAAGGTCGAGGTCCGCGAGCTGGGCCGGATGCTGGGGATCGACCGGGACCTGATCTGGCGCCACCCCTTCCCCGGCCCGGGCCTCGGCGTGCGCCTGCTGTG
>JANTFX010000069.1 GCA_024763215.1 Candidatus Krumholzibacteriia bacterium
CCTCCTCCAGCTGATGGTAACGGGCGTGGGTCAGGGCCACGGCGATGATGTTGGCCAGCAGGGTGAAGGCCGCCAGCTGATCGGTGGTGAAGATCCGTCCGGGCCGGGAATCGTCGGCGTACAGGATGCCGATGACATCCTCGTTGTCGAACAGGGGCACCGCGATGGCCGAGCGGATGCCCTGGCTGATCATGCTCATCATCCCGCCGTTTCCGGGGTCGTCCAGGGCGTTCGTGGTCAGGAAAGATTTTTTTTCCTGCAGGACCTTGGTGATCATCGTCTTGCTCAGGACCAGGGCGTCGCTGCCCCGGCCGATGAACCGCGACGCGGCCTCCACCGGCTGCCCGCTGTCCCCATCCAGCAGCAACACCATGATCCGCTCGGGCTTGAGCAGCGCGGTTTCCACCAGATCCAGGATGGGTTCGAACAGGGCCTCGGGTTCCCGGCGGACAGTCAAAAGGGCCCCGGCCCGGGCCAGAACCCGGAACAACAACGACTGCAGGCTCTTTTCCCGGCCGTGCTGGGTGTTCACCTCTTCCCAGCTGATCTCGACGTTCGGTTCGACCATCTGCCCCAGCATGGTGACCGGACGGCTCTTCCGGCTGGCCGCCGAGGCATCTTCGAGCCTGAAGGACAGGTTGGCCACCTCCAGCTGGTCACCCGGGGTCAGGGGCGTGGCGTCGACGACCTTTTCCCCGTTGATGCGGGTCCCGTTGTGGCTGCCGAGATCGCGCACCATGACCAGATTCCCGTCGACGCTGATCTCGGCGTGGCGGCGGGATACCTGCGACTGGTCCAGGCGCAACGCCGCCTCCTCCGCGCGCCCCACCAGCAGGCTGCCCTCGGACAGGGGAAAGCGGATCTCCCGGTGGTCGATCGTTCCGATCAGCATCAGCTCCATACCGTTACTGCTCCTGAAGAAGGCTTTGCAGGGGGTGACCAGGCTCAGCATACTGCTCTGCCCGGCCTGGACCGGCCTCTGGAAGACGGGTTCGCCGGTTGCCCCATCCACCGGGTCTCGGGTGAGGGGATAATATCACTAATTCATATCATTTTAGTATGATTTATTCAATGCCGCCATGAACCCGCCGCAGCGGAGGGCATTGATGGAGTTGTGGATGTGTATCTGGAATAACCAGGTTGCGCCCGGGGCTCAGTCGTCCGCCTTGGCCGCCAGCTTGATGCGGGGCAACAGGCTCAGATCGAATACCTTGCCGCCGGTGCGCACCAGGCGGATCTCCTCGACCGAGCGGCGGATCCCGGCCAGGGCCGAGGTGACCTCGAAATTACCGTAGCGGAAGCCGAAATTGCGCAGGGTCCGCATGGCCATGACCAGGCTGCGCTCGGCGTGGGCGTACTTGCCGTCCATCAGGTAGGAGAAGCCCTCGCAGGTTTCCTGCAGCCCCATCCAGAAGGCCTCGTCCGAACCGACAGATCCTGCCAGGCCGCCGGCCGCCTCCCTCGTCGCGGCCTTGAAGTTGCGGTTGTTGAAAGCGGTGATGGTCCGGTTGAGGGCTGCGTCGTTCATGGGCTACCTCCGTGTAGGGCCTGACTCTCGGCAGCCGGTCGGCGGCCCGTCAGAGTTCGGCGTCTTCGTCGTCGTCATCGTCCTCGTGTTCGAGGAAGCGGTCGGCTTCGGCCTCGAACGCGAACTTCGTCGTGTCGGTGATGCGGTCCACGTAGAGCACGCCGTCCAGGTGGTCGCATTCATGCTGGGTCACGATGGCGGGGAAACCCTCCAGGGTGAATTCTTCCAGCTTACCCTTCTCGTTGTAGGCCTTGACCCGGATCTTCGCCGGCCGTTCGACCCAGCCCCGCAAACCGGGCACAGACAGGCATCCTTCATACATGCCCAATTTGCGGTCCTCGTCCAGGACGGTGATCTCCGGGTTGATCAGCACCCGGTACCTGGGATTGCCGTCCGCGTCGGCCTCGCCCCCGGCGATGGCCAGCCGGACCGGGTTGTGGACCTGCGGAGCCGCCAGCCCCACCCCGTTGTACTCGGTCATGGTCTCGAACATGTCCCGGATCAGATCCTGGACCTTGTGGCCGGTGATCTGGCTCGGGGCGATGAGGGAGCACTTGCGGCGCAGCACCGGGTGCCCCATGCGGGCCACCTTGAGGATTGCCATGGCTTTTCCGTCCTTGTCATTATGAAGGTGGAGTCTGCCCGGGCAGACGAAGGCACGCCTTCATGATAACTCCTGTCGGATCTGATGCAATATATGGGCCCCGGGTTTCGGCCCAGAATAGGGCGCTGGCGATTCGGACCACCCATTGACCGGACAATAATTTTCCGCATGGCGGCAAGTTCTGCCCGCCCCTCAGATACAAAAAGGGCCCGGTTTGCGCCGGGCCCTTCGTACATCCGGTACGGATGGATGCTACCGGAACAAGCTCTTGACGCTGCCCCAGCTCGATGCCTCGGTGGCGACCACGGACCCCAGATCCTGGAACGTGATGTTGCCCCAGGTGACGTTCATGTTCGCACCGGCGCCCGCGCCGGACATGTCGTTGAACTGCATGTGCCCGCCTGCGTAGGCAGGGTTCAAGATGCCGAACACGCCGTGCGGGGGATCCTCGGCGGGGTTACCCTCGTCGAAAGGAATCGGCCCACTGGTGTGCATCGTGCCGTCATCGTAGATGTATTCGATGGTCGCGGGGGAAGCCGCGTTCATCTCGTTGTTGGGGGTGTAAATCATACCCAGGCGCACGGTCGTACCCTTGACGTACTGGACACCCTGGCTACCGGTGAAGGAATAGAACGGCAGACGACCGCCGAAACAGGCCACCTCTCCGTCGGGGGTGCGCACATTGAAGCGGCCGTCGACGTCGGGGGACCACCAGGGTGCGATCTGCAGGCCTGCTTCGCCGTTTCCGGTACCGGAAATGGTCAGGTCTGCATAGAAGGCAAAACCGTCGGTGTTGCTGAACTGCTGGGCGTTCACACCGTCATCGGAAAAGCGCCACACATGCAGGTTGGCCCAGCCCAAAGGACCAGCCGCCTCGTCGTTGATGTCGATCAGGCTCGGGAAGCTGTTGTTGACCGTCAGGATCGAGGCGAACGAATCGTTGAAGACCCGCTCGTGGATCACCGCGCTGGACGGGGTCGTCGTGGCAAAAGCCATACCGGCGGTCAGGGCCACCACGGCCAGCACCGCCAGGACGATGGTTTTGGAAAGCTTTGACATCGTGTTACTCCTCGGGTTGTGGTTCAAGTCTCACAAATTGCCTTTCCGTGTCGTTCCTCCATTTTCCTGACACCACCTCCTTCGCCGCCGCCTCCTCGCGCCGGACTTCAATTGATGATGATGCACCTTTTCAACTGCCTGTGGCCGTGGGCCTCGAGGGAGTAGAAATAAACGCCGCTGGGCAAGCCATCGGCGTCCAAGGTGATCTGCTGCAGGGACTTGTCTTGGACTTCCGAAACGGCCGTACGCAGGCAGCGCCCACGCAGATCGTACATTTTCAGAGTCACCGCGCCAGGTTCGGAGATCCGGAAGGTGATCCGGGTCGATCCCCGGAAAGGGTTCGGGGCGTTCTGATCGAGTTGGATCATGCCGATGGGGTCATCCGGTCCGCCTTCCACCCCCGAAACGTCGTTGAACCCGGCCCGGACCAGTCCGTTGCGCAGGTCGGCGTTGGCCATCATACGGTTCCAGACGTTCTCGTTGAGGTAGTTCTCGATCATCAGGATGATCGGCCCCTGGTCGATGCCCAGGTAGTCGGTGCCCCACCAGAACCTGGTCAGGTTGAAGGCATCCTTGAAGCCGTACTCGCCCCAGAGCATGGACCCGTAATTCGTGTACATGTACTGCAGGGCCGGCAACACGATCTCCGGCGCGAAGGCGATGGACGAGGCCGCGGCCGTCGGGGTGATGGTGCCGTTGTCGTTCTGCGCCGGCGGTGCGCCGTGGGCCAGGTATCCGTCCGGATCATCCGAGGCCGTCAGCCCCCACACGTCGGCCCCGTAGCCCACCCAGTTGTAGGGATTGTCGATGCAGTACTCGCGGGCGGCGTAGGTCGCACGGCGGGAGTTCTCGAAGTAGTCGATCCCGTGCAGATCCATGTAGGCGTCCTTGAGATCACGGAAATCGACCCAGCAATGCGAATACTGGTGCCCGAACAGGGGCGGGAAGTTCACGTAGACCTGGCCGTACTGCGAAGTCCATGTGTAGCCGCTGGTCCAGTAGGCCCAGGTGTATTCCGGCACCGGATGGGTCGGGGAGCCCAGGGCCAGCAGATACAGGACCATGGCCTCGTTGTAGCCTATCCAGTACCCGAAGCCGCTGAAACCGGTACCCGGCTTCCACCCCATGCGGATCCCGTTCCCGCCGTTGCGCATGAACTCCCAGTCCACCCGGTAGTAGAGCGAATCGGCCAGATCGCGGACCATCTGGTCCCCGGAGTCATCTGTGGAGAAATACTGCTTGGCGTCCAGGACCCCGGCCATGAGCAGGGCGGTGTCGATGGTCGACAACTCGCTGCTCCAGGTCCTCATTCCCGAATTGATGTCCAGGAAGTGGTAGAACAGCCCCCGGTAGCCGTTGACATCGTATTCGGTGTCTCCCTGGGGACCGTTCCAGAGGGTTTGCATGCCCAGAAGGATGCGGTCCCGCCCTTCCTCGCGGCTTACCCAGCCGTGGTCGATGCCGATGCAGATGGCGGAGATGCCGAACCCCTGGGCCGCGATGCTGCAGGGAGACCAGGCTTGGCTGCGATCCCTGATCAGTCCGTTCACCGGGTTGGCCTCGTTCCAGAAATACTGGAAGGCTGTGCGCTGGATGCTGTCCAGCAGGGCCTGGTCGGCCAGGGACTTGAGGGCGGGCAAAGCCACCCGTCTTCCTGCGTCCCCGGCACGGGCGGGAACCGCCACAGCGGCCAGGATCAAGACGATGGTAAGGGCGGCTGCGGCCATGGCGGTTGGGCGTATTCCACCACGGGATATCACCTTCGATTGCGTTTTGTGTCTCATCATTTGCTGCAGCTCCGATCCCGGCTAGAAACCCACCACCATCGTGACACGGTGCGTGCCCCCGAGGTGGTCATGGTCCGCCCAGGCGTAATCCAGGGTGTAGTGGGACCCCTTGAGATCCCCATCGACGCCGAACCCGAAGGTCGGGCCCAACTCGCCATCAGTCTGGAACAGGGTCTGATAACCCCCGCGCAGGGCAAGCAGGTTCCAAAGCCGCCACTCCGCGCCGATGTTCATGCTCTCGCTGTTGTCGTTGGGATGAACGCCCTCCACCAGGAAGAGAAGGGAGGAATTCTCCCCGGTCCGGTAGGGAACGCTCATGCCGATGCGGAAGATTCCCGGCAGGGGAAAGCGGTCGGTGGACTGTTCGGCCGGCAACGCACTGTTGTCCCCGTAGGAGTCTGGATCCGGGTCGTACCGGATGCCCAGGCCTCGTCCAGTATACCGCGCCCGGGTGCCGAGGTTTGCCAGGCTGAAGGCCAACAGGGCGCCGCTCTCGGTCAATCGGTAGGTCGTCCCCAGGTTGAAAGTGACCATCTTGTTGGACACCGTCCAGATGCGCTCGGTGACATAGTTGGCCTGCAGACCGGCGGCGAACCGGCTGGTGATCCGCTTTCCGAATCCCACACCCAGGGCGACATTGGACACGTCGTACCGCTCGCCGGTGCCCAGGGGCTGCTCGACCGTACGCACATCCATGCTTCCGGAGTTGAGGGCCGTGACACTGATCAGCATGGTACCTAGTCCGGATACCGGCAGACCCACCGCCACGTAGTCAAGCCCGATCCCCTCGAACCAATCCGCGCGTGAATACTGGACCGTGGAGGATTCCACCAGGCCCAGGTTGCCGACGTTGTAATAGACGGCATCCAGGCCGCCGGGCAGGGCAGAACCGGCATTGCCGACGGCCGCACCCCGCGCCCCGGGTTCGATGCGCAGGAAGGTGCCGATTGTGCTCCCGGTCTGGGTCTGGGCCGAAGCCGGACCCGAACCGGCACAAACGACGATCAGCGCTGCAAGCAGGGCCTTCTTCATCTTCCATCCCGCCTGATGTGTTGGGTCCAGGTCACACCTTGCCTCCGTCCTATTTCACGATGGCGAACTTGCCCTTGGCCGAACCGGCCGCTCCCCCGTCCACGTGGTAGATGTACAGGCCGGGCGCCACGTCCAGCTGGTCCTTGGTCCTCAGATCCCAGGCCACGATGCCCGCGTCCGATCCGTCATGGTGCAGGGTCTGCACGAGTTCTCCCAGCAGGTTGTAGATGCGGATCGTGCAGCGAGCCGGCAGACCCCGGAACTCGATGCGCCGTTCTCCCCGCCCCGAAACGGCGAAGCGCTCGGGCTCGAAGCTTGCCGAAGCCATGTAGGGGTTGGGAACGACGTACGGTTCGAACCCCTCCTTGGCGGCATCCGGGCCGATGGCCGCAGCATGGGTCGCGAACCGGAAGACATCCTCCTCGGAATAAGGGCGCACCAGCCCCACATTGAATACGTCCCCTTCACCGGGTAACAGGGACGGCGGCGTTGCCGTCGTGTCGAGCTCGAAGCGCCAGGTCACGTATGGCGTGGCGGGGTCGTCCGCGAGATAGGTCACCACATCGATCAGTTCGTCCGCAGCGCCGAGGGTGTTGTCTCCGTCCCGATCCCGGAAGCGGAAGTCCATCTGCCGGTCTCCGTCCGGGCCATGGGCTATGACCCGGAACTTCGCAGGAAGGGGCTGGAACGGGAATCCCCCGATGGAGGTGTCCACGACCGTATCGGAAAACTCCAGGGAGATATCGTCGGGAAATCCCGGCCGACGCTGGTTGATCGGCAGAACCTCCTGGTAGGTGACTTTCAACATGGCGTCGGTGCCGCTGCCCGCGGCCCACCCGGTCGTGGCCGTGTCGACGGTGACTACCTCCGGCGTCATAACCACCGGCAGCAGACCCTTGCCCACAGGACCGATGCCCTGGCCCAGGAAATCCCGACCCTCCTCGAACAGGACCTCGCCCGTCGTCTCGTCCGTCAGGGTGTAGCGAGAGGCACGCAGGCTGTCCGGATGAGGCACCGCGAAGTCCAGACGGAAGTCATGGCCGTCCGGTACCAGGTCGGAATTGACCACCTGGACCGCGACCGAACCGGAACCCCGCCCTGCCTCATGCCGGACATCTTCGGTCGTCGCGGGCATGAAGCCGACGACCCGGGGATTGGGCCTGACTGCCACGACGTTGTCCGGTAATACCAGGCCGCCCCGGGGCGTCCGCGAGGGTGCGATGGCGTTCTCCGAAGGATAGAAATTGAACTTGGGATCGGTCGACCCGAAATCGTACGCCGTGACCGCGTAGTAGTACTGCTGCCCATTCGTCACGCCGTAGTCGGTCCAGGTGTGGGTCAGCCCGGTCTCGGTTCCCAGATAGTAGGCCACGCCCTCGATGGTCAGGTCGGAGAAACCGCTGTGGCCGTCGATGCGGTCGAATTGGGCGATGGGTTTCCCGTTGCCCAGCGGTCCGCTGCCCGTGCCCGTGGTGATCACCTGAGGGTCCCGGAAGTCCGGATCGGTGGAACGGTAGATGCGGTAGCCCTCGAAGTCGTACTCGCCGGTCACCGGGTCGGCCCCTCTTTCAGCCACGTCATCCCAGGACAGGCGGACGTAGCCGTCTCCTGTCTCCGCGGTCAGGGTGGGCACCGGTGGGGGCACCGCGAAGCGGTAGTTGGCGTTGTAGATCTGCTGCACCGTCTGGGTGTTGCGCGACAGTTCCTCCAGGCTGGCCCCGTAAGCCAGAGCCAGGCTGAAACGTTCGGTCTGGCCGGCCTCGAGGCGGAAGGGACCGCTTGCGAAGAGGAAGCCGATATTGTAGTTCGACGCCAGGGGAGGATCGAAACGGACGGTGGAATCCGGGCTGGCGAACTGGTTGTAGAGCCGCTCGGGCCAGTCATGGTTGTCGGTGAAGAACACGATCCCGTCCACATCCTGGTTGGGATTGTTCTGCCCGGGGCGGATCCTGTTGAGCTTGAACCCCGTCAGGCCGATCTGGTCCGATTCGTTCAGATCGGTCCGGTCGAAGTTGGGCTCGCCGGCGGTGGGGATGCCGTCTCCCTCTCCCACGTCTCCCGTCTCGGGCAGTCCGTCGGCCCCCACGTCGTGGCCCTCCACGGTCCAGTCCATGTCCTCGTCGCCGGTCCACCACAACCCGGCGCGGTAGGCGGGGGTCTCGGTGACCGGCCCGTAGGAGGCCTCGAAGCGGGCCTGGTCGTAATTGGCCGCGACGTACGCGAGGATCTGGTCCTGGCCCACGATCATGGCGCCGGGGCCGCTGTCCCTGCGCTCGTCGGTCATGCCGTCGCGGTCGTTGTCCTGCCCGTCGGTGGGGTTGCCCGGCGTTTCCATGTAGGCGTAGCCGAGGTAGCCGGTTGTGGCGCAGGAGCCGGAAAGATCCCGTCCATGGCCCCCGTTGTCCCAGGTATAGACCAGGTTGATCCGCTGCCCGTTGAACTCGTCCTGGTAGAAGGCGTTGTCGTCGTCCGACTCGTAGATCCCGTCGCAGGAAAGGGCCGAACCACCCACACCCGAATCCATGTAGAGCCCGAAGATGATGTTGTCGTCGTAGTCGGTCGTGCCTTC
The DNA here is from genome assembly GCA_024763215.1 of Candidatus Krumholzibacteriia bacterium. Taxonomy (GTDB): domain Bacteria; phylum Krumholzibacteriota; class Krumholzibacteriia; order LZORAL124-64-63; family LZORAL124-64-63; genus JAHJTW01. The sequence continues at coordinate 8,580 of JANTFX010000069.1, forward strand.
GTTGGTGATATCGTAGTGCCAGAAGATGACATTCCGGGCCTGGGGGTTGGCCCACTGGAAGCCGCGCACTTCGATGCGCAGACCCAGGCCCCGACGCGTGGAATCCCTGCTGTCGGGATAGAACGGCCAGGCGTCGTAGAAGTCGTCGTCCATGACCATGTAGCTTTCCTGGTCGGCGACGATCTGCTTGCCGAAGTACCCGTTCCAGGATCCGGGCCAGCCCGGGTCACTCGGATCGTCGAGCCTGTCCGGCCAGAAGTCGGGCCAGGTGCGCGGGTCGTTGCTCAGGGCCGGGGACCGTCCCGGATTCAGCCCGGGGTCGGGCTGGAAATAGCCGGGCCGGGGCTCGAACCTCATGACACGGTTGTAGTAGGGGCTGGTGCCCTGCCGTTCCCTGAATCCGGTCTCCATGATGTAGACTTCCTGGCCGTCGGCCTGGCGCACCCTGGCCAGGACGAAGGGCGTGACCCCGTCGCTGTAGTTCATGCCGCTACCCTTGGGCACTTCGACGGAATGGAAAACGCTGAGATCCACGTTGCCTGGATCCCGCGGATAATCCCCGACCATTCCGTAGTTCCAGAAGATGGTGCGCATGTTGTTGGCGTCGTGCTGGCCCGCGCGCTCGGCGTCCTGCCGGCCGCGCTGGTCCCTGGGGACGGGGGTGACCACACCGGCAAGGCCCGGAACGGCGGCTCCGACCAGGCATCCCATGACAACAAGCATGCAGGGGAACAGGATGCGCAATGTACCCCGCGCCGAATTCCCCCAGGAGATGGTGCTGAACCATCCTGACATCATCACAGGCCTCCCAATCGCCAACGTACGCCGAACTCGATACGGCGCGGGGAATAGAATCGTGTGGGATTCCGCAGGGCGATCTCCTCGCTGGGGCTCACCGTGCGGGAATAGTAGGGGCTGCCTGTGGTGGGGAAGACCGCCCCGTTGAAGAACCGGGTGTCGAAGAGATTGAAAACCCTCAGGAAGATCCCGCCCTCACTCCTTGACCCGATGGTCTTTTCGGCGCGCAAATCCACCAGAAAGGCCGATGGCTTGCGGCCGGAGTTCGTCTCGCTGTTGAACCCGAAGGCCGCCTCGCTCACCGGGGTGTAGGGCTGGCCCGAGGCGAACTTGCCCACGGCGCTGACGCTGTAACGGTTGGGTTCGAAGTACGACGCGGTCAGGTTCACCGTGTGCCGCTGGTCCCAGTTGAAGGGGGCGAGACGGGGCCGGGGATCCTCCCCCGCAGCCGCCCGGTTCGCCGTCTCACTGGGATCGCTGGAGTTGCCCAGGGCTTGTTGCCAGGTGTAGTCCAGGGCCAGGGAGAGGGGGCCCACCTTGCGGTGGTCCAGGGAAAGGGTCACGCCCAGGGTGTTCCCGAAATCGACGTTGGTCAGGCGCGTATATTCGGCCCCGGTATAGGTCTCGATGAACTCCACGCCCAGCAATTCCCGGATGTCCTTGTAATAGATGGTCAGGTCGAACCCGAAATCGGGCGTCAGCACCTGCTTGTAGCCCGCCTCGTACTGGACGGTTTCCTCGGGCTTGACATCGGGATTGCCCATCAGGCCGTAGCGGACCTCGCCAGCCTGCAGGCGGGCGAGGATGTCGTAGTCCGAGTTGGTGAACATGGTCCCCACGGAGGGGAATTGGCGGAAATGACCGTAGGCGAAATGGATAGCCGCCTTGTCCTCGATGGGGTAGGCCACTCCTACCCGAGGCGACACCGAGGCCTTGACCGTGGTGTCCTGCGGATGGGACTCGGGGGCTCCAGCGATGGCGTTGGCCGGATTGGCCGGATCGCTGGGCACGGTGGACCGCGCGTCGAAGTAGTCCAGGCGCATCCCGAAGCGCAGGATCAGGTTCTTGGTCTCGGCCTGGTCCTGGATATAGGCCGCCCCCATCAGCGGATGGTAGGTATGGGGAGCGGGGTAATCCGGGGGTTCGTTGACATGCCTGACCAGTGAACCTTCGCCGTAGGTGAAATAGGCGTCGTTGCCGAACTTCACCGCCGGCAGGCTCAGTTCGAGCCCGGTCTTCATCTGGTGGATCTGGTTGAGCTGGCTTACCACGGAGCTCTTGAGCAGGAAGGTGTTGGTCTTCTGCCGGTAATGGTTGAGCTGGACGCCCTGGTAGAACCAGTCCCCTAGATTCGTCGAGGAATCCAGCTGAGGCGCCTCGTCGTAACGGGGATCGTAGATGTCGTCGTACACGTGGTCGGTGTAGTTGAACCAGTTCTGGCGGAGGCTCAGATCCAGGAAGGTGGTCTTGCCCAGGGTATGAGTCAGGTCCAGGCCGTGGGAAACGGAAACCGATCTCTGGATGGATAACCCGTCGGGCATGTATCTGAACATGTAGTTCTGGGGCCGGCCCTTGCGGGCGTTGAAGACGGCCTGGTAGCTCAGCTTGGTATTCTCAAGTGCGTTGCTGGAGAGCTTGACCACCCCCGACCACTCGTTGTTGTAGCCGAGAGGCTCCCGCTTGCCGTCCCCGGTGGCGACAAAGGGGCTGCCCGGATCCGTGGGGTCCTCCACGTCGTCGGTGGGGTTGAAGCGCCGCTCGGCATAGATGTAGTCGTCGAAAAGGTAGCGGCGACCGCTGATCAGGTAGGTGGATTTCTCCAGGGGCAGGGGTCCGCTGAGGGTCAACTGGTAGCTCTGGGTCCCCGTCAGATGGGGGGTATCGTCGGCCAGGCGCACCTGCTCCCGGCCGGGGAAAAAGAACCCGCCCGTGTAGACCTCCCCCGAAGCCTCGAACTTCTCGGTGCCCGACTTGAGCACGGCATTGACGACCCCACTCATGGCCTGGCCGTACTCGGCGTCGAAGGTGCCGCTGATGACCTGGACTTCCTGCAGCAGGGAGCGGTCGATCTTCAGGCTCGACTTGTTGTCGAAGGCGTTGTTGACGCTCACTCCGTCGACCTGGTAGTTGACCTCGGCCTCGCGCCCGCCTCGGAAATGACCGTCCACCACACCCGCCTGGAGATTGACGACATCCTGCAGATCCTGCACCGGCAGCTTCTCGATCTCCTTGGTGTCCAGACTGGTCTGGGAGCTGGTGACCTTCAGGTCCACCGGCGGCCTCTTGGCGACCACCACGACCTCCTCGGTCTTGATGGTGGTATCCCCCATTCTGAACTCCAGGCGGGCGGTCTTGTCGGCGGAAACGATGACGCCGTCCATGGTCACCGGGTTGAAGCCGAGCCTGCTGGCCTTTACGCCGTAGGTGCCGGGAGGAACGTTGAGGATCGTGAATTCACCCTTGGCGTTGGTGTAGGCCCCCAGGCGCAGTCCCACGACCTGGATCGTCGCCGCCACGACCGGCCTGCCCTCCTGGTCGACCACCGTCCCTACCACCGCTCCAGTGGTGCCGGCCAGTCCCTGGACGGCATACAGAAACAGGAACAATAATCCGCTCCACGCGGACCAGGCCGTGCGCGGTATTCCGGCTTTCCCTGTCGTAAACCCAAACACCTGGTTCCACCTTCGTTGCGGTGCGACCCGGGGTCCGCGGCACCTCGTCCGAGGACCCCGAGCCTTGTTACTTGACCAGCAGGACCTTGCCCTTGAGGCTCCCGCGGAGCCGGCCGGTCACCGGGTCGGACATCTGCAGGCGGTAAAGGTAGACCCCGGCGCTGGGACGCTTGCCGCTGAACATCATGACCTCGTTCTCGCCGCCGGCCATCTCGCCGAGAGGCCGCCTCTGGACCAGGCGCCCGCGAAGGTCGTAAATCTCAAGGGTCACCAGGTTCGGATCCGGCATGGCGAAACGGATATCCGGACGGGACGAGGGGCCGCTGCCCCCGGTGACGGCGGCATAACCGATGTCACTATCGGGGTCGGGCACTCCGCTGACCCCCGTCTCCAGGTGTGCCCAGGTGGCGCAGCAGGCTCCGGGGAACTCCCTGTACCACCAGGTCCGGGTGCCGTAGCTGTCGGTGATCGGCAGGAAGGAATCGCCGTCCATGCAAACCACCCCGAAGAAGAAGGCCCCGTCACCCAGACCGGTCGGATAGCCCAGACTGGTCAGGTCCAACGCCAGCTCCGCGGTGTAACCCGTGTCCGCCTGGGTGCCCAGCGTGTCCACGGTTGTTCCACTCATCAGGGACAGGGCCACCTGGGCGGATCCCGCGTTCACGAAGCTCAACAGATCGTCCTGGGGCACGGCCTGGCCGTTCTCACCCACCTGGAAGGAGAGCCGACGGGTCAGAAGCTGGTTGTCGGTGCCCCGTTCGACGCGGTCGTCGGCGGTCACGATGAATCCGTCCCACCGGTCGAGATCGGGATGGTACTGCACCACCGCATCGCGCATCTCGAATCCCATGTAGAGCATGTCGCCGCGGTGGTAGACCTTCACCGTGGCGTCGGCGGGATCAACCACGAACGCCTCGCCACCGTTGACCGAAGGCTGGTACTGTCCGGCGCGGTAGGGACCCACGCCGTCGTAGGTGTCATACAGGCTCTGCCCGCCGTCCCAACGCAGGTCGAAGGTATAGACATCGGGATCGGACCAGACGGCCTCGTCCAGCACCCCGTCGATGACCGGCGCGGTGTCGATGTTCTTGATGACCATCTCGGGATCCAGGTTCGGTGCCGGGCCGGAGGAAGTGGTCACGTCCGGCGAGGCGAAGATCCGGACCTCGTTATACCAGGCGGCGTTGCCCCAGGGTCCCTGCCACCAGACACGGTTGGCGCTGAACTGGTTGACGTCGATGGGCCAGAACCAGTCGCAATCGTAGATGGAGATGTTCCATTCGACCACGTCCCCCCCCGGCTGCGTAACGTCGTAACCCATGGGGGTGAGATCGAAGCGCATTTCCACCGTGTAACCCGTATCAGGGGTGGTGTCGTCGTTGGTCACCCCGTTGACCACCGTGACGGCGTCCCAGGCGGCGATCTGTTCGGGGGTGCGGGGGCTGCCGTGCGGCAGTTCGGCCCAGGCGCCGATGAAACTCGGCATGGTCCCCACAGGCTGGGGGTCGCTCAACTCATCGTGCCACCAGGAATAGAAGTACTCGGCCACCGGCTTGGGCGAAAAGGCCTGGGAGTGATCCTTGAGCCCCATGAGCAACCCGTCGAAGCGGTTGAACTGGGTACTGCCCCCGATGGACTGATCGTCGATGACGGCCCCAAGGTAGAGCTGGTTGCCACGCACCAGGAACTTCAGGACGGCGTGGGTCGGGTCGACGGGCGCCCAACCGCTCTCGCTCTTCCAGCCGCTGCCCGGAATGCCGGCATCGGTTTCGTAATCGATGGTGTAGGTTTCGGCCTGGGCCCAGTCGGCCTCGTCCAGGACGCCGTCCAGAACGATGGAATCGGCCGCCGTGCGCGCCCAGATGGCATCCAGCCGCGGCGCTGCCGCCATGACGCGCGATGCGCCCGGCAAGGCCAAGGTCAGACCGACCGCCAGGGTCATGATCATCTTTTTCATGGTTGAACCTCCTCGTCCCCGTATTCCGTGGCGACTGGTTTTTCAGGGTGATGCGGCTCCGGCTCCATCCATGGCCTGCGGGAAAAATGGTCTCTTCCGGCGGGGATTCCGCAGGAAGAACGTACCTTGAGGTGGGCGGGCAGGACGACGCGCTGCGTCGGGGCTGTCTCCTCCATATCCAGGGTCTCGAGCATGATCTCCACGGCCCGACCGCCCAGGCATCCGGCATCGACCTTGACCGTTGTCAGGGGTGGCGTCACGAAACCGGCCAGGGTGATGTCATCGAAACCCACCACCGCCATATCGTCTGGCAATGCCAGACCCTTGTCCTGCAGGGCGGCCATCAGCCCGATGGCCATGCCGTCGTTGGCCGCGAATACGGCCGTGGGCCGGGGGTCTTGCCCCATGATGACCCGGGCGGCCTTGAAGCCGGATAGCTCCCGGAAATCGCCGGGAATCACAAGCGCCTCCTCCGGGTCCAGCCCGGCATCGATGAGGGCGCGCCGGAATCCCTCCTGGCGGTCCAGGGCATCGATGTTGTCCTCCGGACCGGCAACCATGGCCAAGCGTCGGTGACCAAGATCAAGGAGGTGTTTGGTGGCCGCCCTGGCGCCGGCGAAGTTGTCGACGGCCACCACATGGCATCCCTCGATGGGTTCACCCGGGTTGAGGAGGACGACCGGCACCTTGCCGCTGATCTTCTCGGCGGTGCGCATGGAGCGTTTATCAGGGGACATCATGATCACACCATCGATGCGACCCAGCATGGCCTTGCTGGCCATGACGATATCCTCGGGACCATGGAAGGAACTGGAGAGGAGGATCTGGAAACCGTGGCGGTGCGCCACCAGCTCGATGCCCCGGATCAGTTCGGAATAGAATTCCCCGTACAGATCCGGCAGCAGCACGCCCAAGGTGTGGGTCCTGCGCATTATCAGATTGCGTGCCGCGGAATTGGGAACGTATTCGAGTTCATCGGCGATCTTCAGGATGAGCTGGGTTGTTTGCGGACTGACCAGGGACTGATTGTTGTAGACGCGTGAAACCGTCGCTATGGACACGCCCGCGGCCTTGGCTACATCACGAATCGTTGCCACACTGGAGCTTTCTCCTGGTGATTCCAGCCTTCCAGGCCGCAAATCATCGTCCTATCGCCACACCGGGACCCGATCCATCGATTCCCTATCGCATGACCATGAAATATTCAGCATGTAAAGGGTTTCATAAAATCCGGACAGTGTCAAGGTTGAATTTGACAAAAACCTAATGATGCGGTAAGCCTTTCCTTGCATTCGCTTGTTATCAG
>JANTFX010000070.1 GCA_024763215.1 Candidatus Krumholzibacteriia bacterium
AATCCGCGAAATGCCGCGCGGTGTCGCGGTTCGCCCAGCCTCCCTTGTCCTGAAGGGCTTGGGGGAGATCCCAGTGGTAGAGGGTGGGGAATGGCTCCAGACCAGCCACCAGCAGGTTGTCCACGAGGCGGTCGTAGAAGTCCAGGCCCGCCTCGTTGATCCGGCCCTTGCCGTCGGGCAGGATCCGGGGCCAGGCGATGGAGAAACGATAGGCGCCCAACCCCAACCGCCGCATCAGGGCGATATCCTCGGGCCAGCGATGGTAGTGGTCACAGGTGATGTCGGGCCGGGAACCATCGGTGATGTTCCCTTCGTCCGCGGCGAAGGTGTCCCAGATGGAAGGGCCCCGGCCGCCCTCTGAGGCGGCGCCCTCGATCTGCTGGGCGGAGGTGGCCGTACCCCAGATGAAACCGCCGGGAAAATCCATTTTGGCCACTCAACGCACCTTTCGAAAAAAACCTTTGTTCGGACACCGAACATAGTGTATGATATTACCAGAGCTGTCAAGAGCGCATTCTGAGCGCCGGGACCGCCGGAAGCAACCCGGGATCCCAGGCAGCGGCCGGTTCCCACGCGAGCATGGGATCACTTGACACCCGGCCCCAAGGGACGCTTGTCCCGCTTTTTGACCCTGGTTTTCCGAACCCCTTCGGGTTCCATGCAGGAGGTAATGTGATGATTTCCCGCCGCGCCCAAGGCTTCGCTTTGCTGGCCCTGATCCTGGTGTGGGTGGCCCCGGTGCTGGCCCAGGCCCAGGTCGTGCCCTACAGCCAGGATTTCGAGAATCTTGGCCAGACCGATCCCAACGCCCTTGCCAACGATGGCTGGGTGGTCTACGGCAACGTATTCACGCCCACCGGCACCTACATTTACGGTTACGGAACTTTTCCGGCGCCCAACGACGGGTTCGCCTTTTGCCAGATCGACACGCTGCAAGGTGGCCCCGACCAGGGGACCAAGCAGCTCGTCGTCTTCAGCGACTACAACAACACCGACCATGCCAACGGCAACATCATCGAATCCAACGTCTTCCAGGAGATGACGATCGATCCGTCCAACCTCGGGCAGATCTGGACCTTCGCCTTCGACGCCAAGCTGGGCAACATCGAGGGCCAGTCCACCGCGACGGCCTTCGTCAAGACCATCGATCCGTCGAATGGCTACGCCATGACCAACTTCGTCAGTGCGGATATGACGACGACTCCGGATACCTGGCAGGGCTACACCCTGTCCATCAGCCTGGCGGATTCGGCCCTGGCCGGTCAACTCCTGCAGATCGGCTTCATGAACACCGCGACCCTGTACCAGGGATCGGGGATCTTCTACGACAACCTCAACTTCTACCAGAGCGGCGGCTCCGACGTGCCGGCGGCCATAGCCGGAGCCGAGCTGGCTCAGAACTATCCCAACCCCTTCAACCCGCGTACGCGCATCGACTTTCGCCTGGATGAAGCCGGCCCGGTCGACCTGGCGGTCTATGATGTGGCCGGACGCCTGGTCGCGGTGCTGACCCGGGGCGTCATGTCCGCGGGCCTGCACAGCGTGACCTGGGACGGCCGGACGACCACGGGGGCGCCCGCGGCCGCCGGCCGGTACAACTACGTGCTGCACACCGACGCGGGTTCGCTGGCGCGGCCCATGACCCTGGTCAAGTAGGAGGGGTCATGCCGGGTCGGGAGGCAACCAGGCGGCAAACCATCACCTCGCAGGTTCCGGTCACCGGGCCTGCGGGGGAATTCCTCGTGCGCGGGGATGAGGTGTGGTACCGGATCGCGGCCGCCGACAGGTTGCGCCCGTTCCTGATGAGCCTGGCCAGCGACTGCGACCTGTGGATGTTCGTCACCTCGCGCGGCGGGCTGACCTGCGGCCGCGTCGATGCCGAGGGGGCCATCTTCCCCTATCTGACCGTGGACCGGCTCCATGATGCCCACAGGCACACGGGTCCGGTGACCATGTTGCGGGTGCCGGTCCAGGGCGCCGAGCCCGTCGTGTGGGAGCCGTTCGCCGCCGCCGGTGACGATGACCCGGCCATCGACCGGTTCCTGGAGAAGAACGCCACGGGCAACAGGCTCGTGTTCGAGGAGGTCCATACCGGACTGGGGCTGGCCTTCCGCTACCAGTGGGCTTCGGCGCAGCGCTTCGGCTGGGTGCGGACGGCGCAGCTGGTCAACCGGGGCGAACGGCCGGTGCGGGTCGACGTCCTGGACGGGGTGCGCAACGTCTTGCCCTGGGGGGTCCCCCTGTCGCTCTACCAGCAGGCCTCCAACCTGGTGGACGCCTACCGCCGGTCCGAAATCGAACCGGAGACCGGGCTGGGTATCTTTTCCCTGACCGCGGGGATCACCGATCGTCCCGAAGCGGTCGAGGTCCTGCGCGCCAACGTCGTCTGGTGCTGCGGCCGGGAGGATTTCAAGGTCCACCTGCAGGATGATGCGTTGCGGCAATTCCGCAGGGGCGCGGTGATGTCCGGTGACCGGATCCTCAACGGCGACCGCGGCAACTACATCATCAGTTTCGAAGCCGATCTGCAGCCGCGGGAGGCGTCTTCCTGGCGCCTGGTCTGCGATGTGGGGCTGGACCATGCCCGCCTGGCCGAAGTGTTGAACCTGGCCAGGGTGGGCGATGCCGCCGAGGAGGCCGTGGACCAGGACCTGAAACGTTCCCAGGCGGATCTGCGCGGCCTGGTCGCGTCCGCGGATGGTCTGCAGTTGACCGCCGGCACCGGCGCGTGGACGCACCACTACACCAACACCCTGTTCAACATCATGCGCGGGGGGGTGTTCGTCGACAACTATGCGGTGCCTCGCGAGGATTTCCGGGATTTCCTCGGCGTCCGCAATGCCGGGGTCCTGCAGGCGCATGAATCCTGGCTCCGGGGCTTGCCCGAGGCGGTGGGCAGCGACCGCCTGCTGACGGAAGGGAAGGCCCGGGGCGACGCCGACCTGGTGCGCTTGATCCTGGAGTATCTTCCGTTGCATTTCGGTCGCCGCCACGGCGATCCCAGCCGGCCCTGGAACCGGTTTTCCATTCATGTGCGGGACGACGCGGGACGGCCGCTGCTCCGTTACGAAGGAAACTGGCGGGATATCTTCCAGAACTGGGAAGCCCTGGCCACGGCCTTTCCCATGTTCCTGCCCCACATGGTCGCCAAGTTCGTCAATGCTTCGACGGTGGACGGATTCAATCCCTACCGCCTCAACCGGGACGGCGTGGAGTGGGAGACCAGCGACCCGGACCATCCCTGGTCCAACATCGGCTACTGGGGGGATCACCAGATCGTCTACCTGACCCGGTTGCTGAAGGCCTGGGACCGCTATGATTCCACGGGGATCGAGGACATGCTGGACCGCGAGGTTTTCAGCTACGCGGAGGTTCCCTACCGGCTGAAGAGCTTCGCGGAGATCCTGGCCGACCCCGCGGATTCCATCGTGTTCGACCATGAACTGGACCGGACCATCGCCGACCGGGTTGAGAGGGAGGGCACCGACGGCAAGCTGCTCCACGCTGCGGCCGGAGAAGTGGTGCTGGTCAGCCTGCTGGAAAAGCTGCTGGTGCCGGTTTTGTCCAAGCTGTCGAACCTGGTGCCCGACGGTGGCATCTGGATGAACACCCAGCGCCCGGAATGGAACGACGCCAACAACGCCCTCGCCGGTCCCGGGCTGTCGGTGGTCACCCTGGCCTACCTGCGGAGTCATCTGGATTTTCTGGCCGGGATGCTGGAGCGAAACCCGCAACGAACCTGCTCCGTGTCCAGCGAGGTGGGGGGCTGGTTCACGAGTCTGGATAGGATCTATGCCCAGGGCCCGGCCCGGCGCGACCATGCCGGTCGCATGAGGTTCCTCGAGGACCTGGGCACCGCTTTCGAGGACTTCCGCAGGGGGGTCTACGACCACGGGCTCAGCGGAACCAGGGAGCCTTTGCAGGCGGGCAAGGTCGCGGCCTTCCTGCGCCGGGCCCTGGCCGAGGTCGACCGCAGCCTGGCCGCCAACCGCAGGCCCGATAGCCTTTACCACGCCTACAACCTGCTCCAGACCCAAGAGGGGCGGGATGGCCTGAGGATCGGGCGCCTGCCGGAGATGCTCGAAGGCCAGGTGGCGATCCTCAACGCCGGCGTTCTGGACGCCGAGAAAACGCTGGCCCTGTTGCGCAGCCTCTACGCCAGCGATCTTTACCGGCCGGATCAGGACAGTTTCCTACTCTACCCCGACCGCCGGCAGCCGGGGTTTCTGGACCGCAACCGGATCCCCGCCGCGGCGGTGGAGTCCATCGCCTTGTTGCGCGATCTGCTGGCCGATCCGGCCAACCCCCTGGTGCGGCGGGACGCCGACGGTTCATACCACTTCCATCCCGACCTGGTGCGCGGCGAAGACCTGGAAAACGCCCTGGAACAGCTGGCGGTCCGGCCCGGCTTGGCCGCGGCCGTGGCCCGTGACCGCCTGGCCGTCCTGGATCTGTACGAGTCGGTGTTCCATCACCGGTCCTATACCGGCCGGTCGGGGACCATGCACGGCTATGAAGGTCTGGGATGCATCTACTGGCACATGGTGGCCAAGCTGCTCCTGGCGGTGCAGGAGACCTTGTTCCGCGGCAGGCAGGCCGGCTGGGACCGCTCCTCGCTAGGGGAGCTGGCGGGGCTGTATCACCGCGTGCGCCAGGGGTTGGGCTACCGCAAATCCGTCACCGAGTTCGGGGCCTTCCCCGGGGATCCCTATTCCCACACCCCGGGGGACGGCGGCGCCCGGCAACCGGGCATGACAGGCCAGGTCAAGGAGGAGATCCTGACCCGCCAGGGAGAGCTGGGGCTCCGGGTCACCGAAGGGTCCTTGAGGTTCGAGCCGGTTCTGCTGGAGAAATCCGAGTTCCTTGCCGCGCCCGGAGAATTCCTGTACTACGACAGGGACGGCCGCCGCCAGGTGTTGCCACTGCAACCGGGCGAGCTTGCCTTCACAGTCTGCCAGACACCGGTCGTCTATCAACTCGACTCCGGCCCGGGCGTGGTGATCGCCACGTACAACGACGGCGTCACCGAGGTGCGCGGCGACGGTGGCCTGGGGGTGTCCCTGTCACGCCACATCTTCCATCGCACCGGGCGCATCGCCCTGATCCGCGTCCTGATTCCCGAAGACACCCTGGGCCGGATGTGAACCGGTGATGGCAGGCCGAGGACCCTGGCGACGATTCCCCGGAGCGCTGGCAACGGCCGTTCTGGTTCTGCTCATGCCCGTGGGTGTGGTCAAGGCGCAGTGCATCCTGAGCAATCCCAGTTTCGAGATCACAGGTAGCGGCGGGGCGGTCTTCGGCGGCTGGAACCAGTTCGGAGCCTGCGGATGGACGGATATCGCCACCCATGGCGCCAAGGCGGCCCGGGTCAGCGGACCCGCTACCGGTTCCTGGGCTGTTTCCGGCTACTGGCAGAGCCAGGACTGCGCACCGGGCGAGCGCTGGCGGGCCACGGGTCAGGTTCGCGCCTCGTCCGGACGACCCCTGGACGGGTCCAGCACAGCCCTGGTGAACATCGAATGGCGGGATGCCGCGGGTGGATTGATAGACTACGAATCTTTCACCGTGGCCGACAGCACCACCCATGCCGGCGCCTACTTCCCCTTCGATATTCAGAGCGGGCCGGCTCCGGCCGGCACCGCCGAGACGCGGATCCTGCTGGGCACGCTGCAGGGTCCGGATGATCCGGTGGCCGATGTGTATTTCGATCAGATCACCTTCTTCGGCATGTCATCGCCGACCATGGATGAACTCCAGTGGAATGATTTTCCCGGCGACCGTGTGCTCGTTTTCGCGGGCCGCACCTGGCGGGTCAAAGGATCCGGTACCTACGGTCCCGGCCCCAATGTGTTCACCGACGATCCCCAGGCCGTGTGGGTGGATGCCGCGGACGCCCTGCATTTGACCTTGGCCCGGCGCGACGGCATCTGGCAGAGTACGGAGGTGGTCCTGGAGGAGAACCTCGGCTATGGCGATTATATAGTCACGACCGTGGGGGATCTCGGCGCACTCGATGCGGCGGGGGTCCTGGGGCTGTTCCTGTGGCAGTACGGCCCCTGCTGGGATCCGTCCTACCTGTGGTGGAACCCCTACAACGAGATCGACATCGAGTACGGCCGCTGGAACGATCCGGCCAACGAACCCGGGCAGTTCGTGGCCCAGCCCTACGACTGGCCGGGCAATCTGTCCCGGTTCGACTTGGATCTTGCTCCCGGCGATACCCTGAGCAGCGCCATGCGCTGGCTTCCGGACCGGGTTGAGTACCGTGTCTGGCAAGGCGGCCCCCAGGAAGAGGCATCGTCCTATCAGGTCGCGTCCTGGACCTACTACGGTCCCCACCTTCCCCGACCCGAGCAGCCGCGGCTGCATCTGAACCTGTGGCGGCTCGACCCGGCGGTGCCGTCTTCCGACCAGGAAGTGGTGATCAGCGAGGTCCGGTTCGTGCCCGAGGACGCCTTGTCACCGGTGCCGGTTGGAGGAAGGGATGATGCGCTTCCGGGGCCGCGCTTGCATCTGAAGGCGGCTCCCAACCCCTTCAACCCCACGACGACCCTGCGCTTTTTCCTGCCTCAGGCCGCGCACACCCGGCTGGACATATACGATGTGGGAGGGCGACGGGTGGCGACGCTGCGGGACGGGACCCTTGCCGCAGGCCGTCATGAGGAGGTCTGGCATGCCCGGGGCAACCCCTCGGGGGTTTATTTTGCCCGCCTGCAGGCCGGCAGTGATGTGGAAGTGACGCGTCTGGTCCTGTTGAAATGATTTCAGTGGTAACCCGGAACGAGGTGTACCCCCCGGATTCCGGGGGGGACGGAGTGATGATTTTCAAGTGCTTGGAGCGCGCAGAAGACCTCCGTGATGCCTAACGCACGAAATGATAAACAGTTGTGGTTCTCGAAAAAATCTCACAAAATCTTTATTTTATACTTGATTCGGTTTCCGAACATAGTCTATAATGGTCCTTGTCAGGCATCATGGAACAGGGGGTCTTCCCGAGCTTCTGTCCCCGATGTTAGGGGAAACTAAGGTTCCCTCACCACAAAGGGTTCCCTGCAAAGAGAGGTCAAGGAAATGAAGAAACGTGTTATCGCTTTGCTGGCCGTGGTTGCCGTGCTGGCGCTGCTGCCGGCCACGGGCATGGCCCTGAACGGTTACGGACAGGATTTCGAAGGGTTGAACCAGGCCGATACCTCTGCCCTGGGCAACGACGGCTGGCTGGTCTTCGCCAATGTCTTCGGCCCGGACTGGTCCTACTGGTATGGCTACGGCACCTTCCCCGCCCCCAACGACGGGGCCGCCTTCTGCGCCATCGCCGCCGGCGAGGGTGGCGCGCAGCAGGGTATGCAGCAGCTGTCGGTCTACAGCGACTACAACAACGGCGACCATGCCAATGGCGCCCACATCGAATCCAACGTCTTCCAGGAACAGACCGTCGGTCCTGGTGATGTCGGTGAGACCTGGGTCTTCAATTTCGACGCCAAGCTGGGCAACCTGGGCGGTTCCAGCACGGCCCTGGCTTTCATCAAGACCCTGGATCCCAATGCCGGGTACGCCATGACGAATTTCATCACCATGGATACCACCAACCTGGATCCCGCGTGGGGCAGCTACTCGCTCTCCATCGTGATCGACGCCTCGCTGGTGGGCCAGATCCTTCAGTTCGGATTCTCGAACACCGCCACCAACTACGAGCCTTCGGGCATGGTCTACGACAACGTGCTGTTCTACAAGACCGGTGCGGTGGACAATGAGAATGCCAGCTGGGGCGAGGTTAAGAGCCTGTTCCGGTAATCCCGACGGGATGTCCGGTTTTCCGGTCCACGAATTCCCCCCTTGCCGCGCTGGCGGCAGGGGGGATTTTCTTGGGACCGGGTAACAAACCTCTTGAGTTTGTTCGGATTTCGTACAAAGATCCAGACCATGGATCCGCAACCCGACCCCTGAACAGGAAAAAGTCATGAGCGCAGCAACCCACCACAGAACCGCTCCGGAAGATCGTATCTCCTTCCCTCACAAGCTTGCATACGGGGCCGGCGCTTTCGTCAACAACCTGCTGGCCGCCGCAAGCGGGGGCATGATGATCGTCCTGAACCTGGGCCTGGGTATGAATCCGGCCCTGGTGGGTTTGCTGGGAGCCATCCCGCGCCTGACCGACGCCTTCACCGACCCGGTCATGGGGTACATTTCCGACAACACGCGCACGCGGTGGGGGCGCCGCCGGCCCTTCATCTTCGCCGGTGTTTTCGTCGCCGGCCTTCTGTTCGCCTTGCTGTGGCAACTGCCCGGCGGCAAGAGCGAGATGTTCTATTTCTGGTGGTTCCTGAGCGGCTCGATCCTCTTCTACATGGGCTACACCCTGTGGGTGACGCCCTGGGTGGCGCTGGGTTACGAGCTGACCCCCGACTACCACGAACGCACCCGTCTGATGGGCACCCAGAACTTCATCGGGCAGCTGGCCTATGTCGTTTCGCCCTGGTTCCTGTGGATCATGAACAGCGGGACCTTTTTCCGCAACCAGGCCGGAGAGCCGGACCAGGTGGCGGGGGCGGCGGGGCTGGCCATCGTGGTGGCGCTGGTGACGGTCGGCCTGGGGATCCTGCCGGCGATCTTCCTGCGTGAGCGCATGGTGGATGTGGCGACCGCGGAGGCCCAGGAGGCGGGACGGCCCCAGGGGCTGGGCGCGAACATCCGCGAGTTTCTGCGCGGCTTCGCCATCACCATGAAATCACGACCCTTCCTGAAGCTGTGCTTGGCCACCTTCCTGGTCTTCAACGGCTTCATCCTGATTTCCGCCTTCGCATCCTATGTGATCATCTATTACGTGGCGGGAGGGGACCAGGAATTCGGCGCGCGGTTCGTGGGCTGGGCGGGTACGGTCGGGGGACTGAGCACATTCGGCGTGGTGGTCTTCATGACCTGGCTGGCCACCCGGATCGGCAAGCGCAAGGCCTTCATGTGGGGGGTGGGCGTGTCGGTGGTGGGCTATCTGATCAAGTGGGTGTGCTACAACCCTCACCATCCGTGGCTGGTGGTGGTACCGGCGCCCCTGATGGCCTTCGGCCTGGGCACGTTGTTCACCATTGTGCCGTCGATGATCGCCGATGTCGTGGATACCGACGAGGTGCAGACCCATGAGCGTCGCGAAGGCATGTACGGTTCCATCTTCTGGTGGACGGTAAAGCTGGGCCTTTCGGCCGCCCTGGCCGGCAGCGGTTACCTGCTCAACGCCACCGGGTTCGACGTCAGCCTGGGCGGATCCCAGGCGCCGGAGACCATCACCTGGCTGCGGTTGTGCGATGCGGGGATTCCGGCGGTGACCTCGCTGGTAGCCCTGTGGGCGGTGTACACCTTCCCCATCACCGAGGAGAAAGCCAACGCGGTGCGCCGCCAGCTGGAGGACAGGCGGGGGAAGGCCTGATCCGCGTCTGGTCAGCGGCCATGGGGGACTTATGGGAAAGCCGACCGAGCGATGCGACCTCGCCCTGATCGCACCAGCCCAACCGGCTTTTCCCGTTTCGGCAACGCTGCAAATACTCGGTAAATAAGCAGCCGAATCCAATGATCATTCGTTCGCCAAAATAGTTGACGCTGCCCGTCCTCCCTTGCCCCCGCCGCATACGTGGGGTGCAAAGGTGCATCCCTATAAGCCGCAATGGGGTGGTTTGGATGCACCGGGGACAACAAAACAAGGAATTTGTTGGAGTAACTCCGGGGAAGGGAGGCACCGGGCCCGGAATGCATGACAATTCCTTTACCCTATGTGTTATCATTAATTCAGGATTTGGTTATCAGCAATTATTTTGAAAATGGTGCATCCAGGAGCGGGGCTTTGGGCTTTTACAAGCGGAACCGGAAACAAGCGGCAGAGGAAAAGGCGGCTCAGGCTGCCTCTGGGGCTGATCCGATTGCGGCGTGTGATCTGGATATCGAGAAGAAATGGCTCCAACTGGTCCGGATCGACCAGGAACAGTTCGCATTGTTTTTCGACAAGTACCACGACCGCATCTTCCGTTATGTGTTTTTGCGCCTGGGGGACCACGACCTGGCCGGGGAGTTGACAGGGGAAGTCTTCATCCTCGCGTGGAAGCACATCGGCCGCTTCACCTGGCAGGGTTACTCGTTCGGGGCGTGGCTGTTCCAGATCGCCCGGCGGGTGGTGAGCCACGAATTCCGCCGCCGCGAGATGCGGCGGGAAACCGACTTCCGGCCCGAGGTCCACGACATCCGGGCGGTGAAGGGAACGGGTCAGGAGTCGCTGGACCCGGATGACCGGGAGCTGGTCCGCCGGTGTGTGGCTGAATTGCCACCCGAGCGGCAGGATGTCATCGTCCTGCACTACTGGATGGGGATGACCCTGGACCAGGTGGCTGTGGTGATGAAGACCCCCCGGGGGACGGTGTCGAGCCACCTGAGGCGGGCACGCCGGTCGCTCATGGATTTGTTGTTGAAGGCCGGGTTGTCCAGGGAGGCCGTGCAGACGGTGCGCCGGCATGCGGTGGAGGATTCCGGGATCGAGGTCGTGGGGCGGGCGGGCAAGGATAGCGCCGATGACAAGTGATTTCGAACAGCTATTGCGTACTGCCGCCCCCGGGGTGCCCGACCCTGGGGATGTGCGGCGTATGAACCGCCGGGATATCCAGCGGGCGCTGGTCCCGCTCAGCCGCAGGCGTCGGCTGGGCGCCCAGGTGATGGTGGCGTGCACCGCCCTGGTCCTGGTCGGCATGGTCTTCGTCGGCGACCTGGGCAGCGATAACTTCGATATCACATCGGTAAACGCAACGGGGGAAAACGCGGCCCGGCTCGGGATCCCGCAAATCTATCGGGTTGGTCTGCGCGGCCAGGTCGTGCCCCGGATGGAGGGTTGGACCGAGAATGATGCCAGGGAGTTCGCCAACCAGGATTACAACGATGAAGGTGAACTGTTGAGGATCGAGGGGTGGGAATCCGATAAGGGTTCCATCTGGTCCATGGTTTTTTCTGCCGCTGTCGATGGCGAAGAAATCATGCGATCCCGCCAACCCAAGGGGATGGCACCGCAGATTTCCCGGGAATTCAGGGATTTCCTGGTGAATGATCTACCGGCGGTCAAGAGCGATCTCCAGCGGGTTCCTGGTCCTTCAAGCCGGGAGCAGGTCGTTGCCATCGAAGGTGTTCCGAGGGTTTTCAGGACCTGGACCTTCGCATATCCCGGCCAGGGTACGGTCACTTATTATCAGTGGGATGTTAACCGTTGATGTCGTAATAGACGGCGCCCTGGACTGCGGTGAAGTCCGCCGCTACCACTTCCTCTTTCCCCTCGCCGACAGGTTCCCGGCAAGCGCAAGTGCAGGGGTCGGCAGGTATCGCGGCATCGTCTAACGTGGACTCGGGTCGAGGGATCTCTTCAAGTTTCCTGTACATGAGAATCTCCCGGTCGGCGACAAGCTTCCTTGTTCACTTCATGATGTAATCATCCAAAAATTTACGCTTTTCAGGTGGAATCGACAACACCTGAACCATCATTCCCATGATGCCCTCAAGCCGATGTCGTTCCCGGCGACAGGCGGATTCCGGAAGATCCGCGAGGGAACCAGCCTGGCAGCCGGCCAGGTGGGCATGGCATATGCCGCACAGGCGTACCGCCCAGCAACCGGAGCAGTGTTCGGCACAATTCCGCCAGAACCCCGTTTCGTACCGGGCAACCTTCTCCACGGAGATTCCCGTCGGCAGGGAACCCAGGGGGAAAGCCGAGCCGGTTCGTTCGCAGGGCTCGAAACGGCCGTCAACATCGACATGAAGCTTGCGCCGGCCAAGAACACAGGGCGAACCGGGGTTTATGGTGGGCCCCATGCGTTTGCGCGACCGCTTGTGGAAGCGAACCAGGTCGGCCTCGAACAGGGCGCGCGGAACCGGGTGGATCCGGTCGTACCGGCCATGGAGGATGTTATCCAGGTATTGCCGGCGTAGTTCTTCGAGTTGAGTGGCCGCTTGAGCGAAATTCCGTTCCAGATCCGGCCAAAACTGCCCGGCCAGGTTGGCGAAGTTGACGCGCAGATGGGGTGGGCGGGTGATGCCAAGCTCCTGGAACAGGGGGAAGGTGGTGAAATACTCATCCACGGCGGGCAGGTTGAAGGGGGGCGCCAGTGTCACGATGAAGACCAGTCGCTCCGCCAGGTCGCGGTCGGCCAGCAGCAAGGATTTCAGGTTGGCCATCATGGTACCATGTGTAGGCCGGTCATCACCGTTTAGGCGGTGCCGGTCGTGGATTTCCTGCGGACCGTCCAAACTGACCTGAAGATGGAGGCGCTCACGGCGGATCAGGGCGGCAGCCTGTTCATGCAGGAGAAGGCCATTGGTATCGACGGTCAGCGCGGCGTCCCTGCCACGGGGGTGGCTGCGAACGTGTTCCACCACTGCGGTGATAAGATCGACTTCCAACAACGGCTCACCACCGTAAAACGAAATCACCGGTTTTTGGCGGGGGTCGCAGCGGTCCAGGAAATAGCTGACGGCACGGAAGGCGGTTTCCCTGGACATGGACCGGTGCCCGTGCCCCCGGATCCAGTCCAGATCTGCTCCGTGCAGGCAGTAACGGCAGCGGAGGTTGCAGGCCTCGGTGACCGTCAGCACGAGGTGCTGCAGGTTACGGTCGTAGGGGACCTGATCGGAGGCGGGGGGGAGAGGTGCGACGGCACGCGGACGCCGGGAACTGAACAGGCCCTCGGCACGACCCCTCTCCATCTCGGCCAGGGCGTCCGTGATCTGCCCCTGGGAAAAATTTCCCGCCAGCTCCCGGGCGATCTCCATGGCGTTGCGGCCATCGGCCAAGGGTAGGACCGCCGCCAATGCCGGTTCGACTTCCAACAAGGCATTGGTGTTCACATCGTAGATTTAATCCCGGCCCGCAGTCCGGAAATGGTGGCAGTGGGGAATCGATCTCGGTTCAGTCATGACACCAGCTTTCCTCTAACGGGAAAAATCCCGTTCCTTACCACCGCAAAAAGTGGCAGGATGACCGGGAGTTCTATTCCTTCAAGACAAGGGTACACCGCTGATCGAAGGACCGGTGATTGTTTCTGCAACCTCGACTTCTCCATCACATCCGATCCGGCACAACCCTTGCGGAATGATTTGACAGGCGGCGGTGTATACCGCCTGCCGCGGGTGCTTGAAGTCCGGGCCGGGCAACGCGTACAGGATCCAGACGGGGGTCGATCATGGTTGAAACGACACAGAATCCGCTGCACAACCACTTGCTGGCGCTGAAAAACGGCGAGAGGGTGTTTGAGAACGCCTTCGAGGGGATCACGCGCATGATCCTCTCCGACGAGATCGAGAAGGTGGTGGCCAACGGCCGTACCACCTACGATTTCAAGATCTTTCGTCGGGGAAAGAAACACATCATCGGGCTGTATGACGAGATCAACAGCTTCGTGTCCTACGTGAAGGACGCCGCCGAGGGCGGCAGCAGCAAGGAGATGGCCTACGTCCTGGTGGGCGAGCCGGGCAACGGCAAGACCTTCTTCGTGGAGTACGTCAGCCGCCTGTACCGGGAATTTCTTGCCCAGGACCCCAACCATAAGTACACCTTCCGGTTCAAGGGTCTGGAAAAAATCGGGACATACGGCAAGATTACGACCATCGAGAGCCAGACCTACGAGGATCCCTGCATCCTGGCCATGAACCTGCTGGAGACCCCCGAGCAGAGCCGCGAGTACCTGGCGCGCAAGATCGGCCTGAGCGACGAGCAGCTGGATGGTATGTGGGAGAACTACCGCCCCCTGGGCGCCTGCTCCAGCTACATCTGGAACGACATCCGCACCCACTGCCAGGGCAAGATCACGGATATGCTCGGGTTCGTCGAGGTGGTCCCGGTGCCCCTGAACGAGAGCCTGGGCACCATCACCGGCAAGTACCCGGCCAAGGACAAGATCACCTCCAGCGCCGTGGACCTGCTGGGCGAGGAATCCATCCAGCGCCTGCTGCACATCACCGACACCAACAACCCCTACCGCTTCGACCTCAGGCGCGGTGCCCTGGCGCGGGTGGCCGGCGGCGGCATCCACTTCTCCGACGAGATGTTCAAGAACAAGAAGGACCTGGTGCAGGTCTACCTGGGGGTGATCCAGAACCGCACCATCGAGATCGACGGTTTCAAGTGGCCCATCGACACCCTGATCATCGCCACCAGCAACAACAGCGAGTTCAACCGCTTCCTGGCCGAGAAGGAGGAGGCGCCCATCGTGGACCGCTGCCGCATCAGCTACATCTCGCACAACACCAACTACAAGCTGCAGACCGAGCTGACCCAGTACGCCATCGGCAGCGAGACCAAGACCACTTTGATGCGTGAGGAGCTGCACCAGGATCCCAACCTGAACTACGCCGCCAGCACGGCGGTGGTGCTCAGCCGCCTGCCCCACAGCGAGAAGCTCACGCCCATCGAGACCATGAAGCTGGCCGCGGGCGAGGTCGCGGGCGAGAAGAGCATCAAGGCCCTGGCCGAGGTCATCGACACCCTGAGCCAGGACACCGACATCACGAATCGTTTCGGGCAGAAGGGGCTGGGCCAGCGCAACCTGGGCCGCGCGATCCAACTGCTGGTCGAAAGCAGCGAGACCAACGAGGGCCGCTGCATGTTCGCCTACGACGTGTTCAAGGCCATCGAAAGGGTGATCCTCGACTACGTCAACGAGCCCAACGACCGCGCCAAGTTCCTGGCCGACCTGAAGGTGGCCCGCGGCCTGTACCGCGAGCGCATCATGACCGAGATGTTCAACGCCTACATGGACGAGCCCCAGGCCATCCGCAAGGACGTGATGAACTACGTCAACATGATCATCGGCATCGACGCCGAGCAGCTCGGGCCGGACAAGATGTGGAAGTACAAGGATCCCCAGACGGGCGAGCTGAAGGCCCTGAAGGTCGACGAGCGGTTCATCCGCAGCATCGAGGAGCGCCTCGAGCTGAAGACCGACGAGCAGCGCGAGACCTTCCGCACCTCGATCCGCAAGATCTACGGCCAGAAGATCAGCCTGGATCCCAACTACGACTTCATGGACAACCTGGAGCTGGTCAAGGCCGTGACCGACGTGCGTCTGAAGAGCGATATCGCCGGGGCCGGCAGCCTCATCGGCGCCCTGGCCAACCGCACCAACGAGGAGAACCAGAAGCTGTACGACCGCATGGTGGACACCATGCTGAACAAGCTGGGCTATTGCCGGACCTGCGCGCAGAAGACCATCGAGTACTTCTGCACCCAGGAAGACGAGAGTTGAACAGGGACCGCGACATGGCTCCCAAGCCGGATATCCTGAAGCATGTGACGGG
>JANTFX010000071.1 GCA_024763215.1 Candidatus Krumholzibacteriia bacterium
GTAAGAAGGAGTTGACGCAGGCTCTAAATTTGGTACCATATATAGACCAACATTGGCCGGAGGTGCAAGTGGTGAGCCTGAAAAAAGACATTCGCCCAGTAACCTATTTGAAAACAAAAGCTTCTGATCTTCTTAAGCAGGTCACTGACACGCGGCGACCTGTAGTGATCACGCAGAATGGGGAGCCGCGTGCAGTGCTCCAAGATGCAAGGAGCTACGAAGACATGCGCTATGCGCTTGGCCTCATGAAGCTCATCTCACAAGGTGAGGAGGATGTCCGTAAGGGCAAAGTTCGCTCCCAGGATGGGGTCTTTTCTCGCATCGCCGATGCGATTGAGAAGAAATGAGCAAGTTATACCAGGTCTTGTGGGCTTCGGTGGCTGAGAGCGATCTCGCGGGAATAGTCCTGTACATTGCTGAGGAGAGTCCGGGCGCTGCGAAGAGGGTCCTCGCGCGCATCAAGACCAGAACAGCTAAACTAGCGAAATCGCCATTACAGGGACGCGTCGTTCCAGAATTGCTCGGCCAGGGAATCTCTCTGTATCGCGAGGTTGTGATTTCGCCTTGGCGGGTAATTTATAGAATAGAAGGCGACCGTGTTCTGGTGTTGTCCGTTATCGATTCCCGCCGGAATGTGGAGGACGTGCTTCTCGGCAGGTTTTTGAACTAGAATTGCTAACGAACGCTTGCACCTGACAACCGCACCGGTCACCCGGCTTGCAGGGCCAGCCGGCCGCCCTGGCCGCTTCGCTGCCCGCGGTTGCAGGTGAAGCCTGCGTTATATGGAGTTGAGATTGAGCTACCCTAGATGAACAGCTTCGAGATTTGCTTATTGGTCATCCCGAGCGCCATAAGTGCTTTGAGAAGCAGGTCAACACTTACGGACGGGTCGCCGAGTTCGATCTTTGCAATTCTCGATTGACTCGATCCCATGGCCTTGGCGAGCTCTTCCTGAGTGAGGCCTCGCCGACTACGCTCTTCTTTGATGGTGGCACGGAGAGCAAGTTTGAGGTCGATCAGTCGAGCCTCTTCAGGCGTCAGCTCGAACAGATCAGCCGCATCGCCAGTTACCCAGCCCTTGGCCTCAAGTCGTTTTCTTTTTTTGTTAACCATGGTCCAACCTCTATCAAGGGTCCGAGTCGTATTGGCTGAGCCTTTTTTTGCATACATCAATGACGGACTTCGGAGTCTGTTGAGTTTTCTTCTGGAACACCTCGAGAACCAGAATGGCTTCAGGGTCAATTCGGTAAATCACGCGCCATGTAGAGTCCGTATCGCGAATTCTCAATTCGTGGCACCTCGAACCGATCGAGGGCATGGGGCGCGACACGGGCATCGAGAGGGCCTCTCCGCCCTGCAGCATGCGCACATAGAACCCAGCTTTCACTCGAGCTTCCGTGCTCATCGGCGGGGTCTTGATTTCTCTGCCGAGCCATACTACCGGTTTGTAGTGTGGGTTCATTCTTAGATTATATGGCAAAACCGACATAATTGCAAGCAATGAATTGACTCGAATTCTGGAAATTGGTAATCTGATTCAAGTTTCTAGGGCCAATATAACACTCGCTTGCACCTGCCAACCGCGCCGGTCATCCGGTTTGCAGAGCAAGCCGGCCGCCCTGGCCGCTGCGCGGCCCGCGGTTGCAGGTGAAGCCAGCGTTATATTTACAATGAGTTTTAAGTTAGAGCTGGTTTGGTAGGCCCCTTATAGAAAGTCTTAAGGTGCTATTGAAAAAAACCTCGCACTAAGGGCCTGTTTTCTGCTAAAATCCTATGTCTGAAGACTCGGGAGAAGTGTTATTGCTCCCCCAGGTCTTTGCGGAAGCCCATATGCAATCTTCAGAACGGGGGTAGCAATGAAGTCCATCGTTATTTTGGCTATGATATTTTGTTTTACTGCCTCATCGTCGGTGGCTTCAATTCCTTGGTGGATCCCCACAGACGGTACGGTCTTGACTTACAGCGAGGGCTCCAACATCTGGGTAACCACTCCATTCTCTTCTACGGGGCTACACCTGGCATATCCAGAGGGAGATACCTGGAATTACTATAGTTCTGATGCGGACGGTGACATCTATATCAATAGTTATACTGTACTTGAGCCCGCCGTTTCTCTTTCTACTCTCGATTATCAATGGGACCCACCGCTTAAAATGTTCGACTTCCCATTGACCACTGGCAAAACCTGGCAATCCGAATCAATGTGGGTACCGCCAACTGGTCTTCCGAAGGCATACACACTTACCGGGAGGGTTGTCGGGCCGAAAATTGTCACCATTGGCGAATACACCATGCCCGTGATTGAGGTGACAGTTGAAATGCAATGGCTCACCTACACCTACACGACGACCTATCTTCTAAATGAACAATTGGGTGATGTCAATAATCTAGATTCCTGGAGTGGAACGGTTTCCAGCGAAGCTATTTCTTGGGGCAAATTGCGATGTCTCTATCGCTGAACCGGATTCCTGAATATTCACGGGCAATTGCCATGTGGAATATTACAAACGCTTTCAGCCGACAAACACGTCTGTAAAACCTTGTGCGAAGCGCACAAGCCACGCCAGCCACGCTTGCAGATGAAGCCATCGTTAGGTCTATTGGCGCAGCAGAGTAGAATCGGGATTTCTGACTTACGTTCCGGAGTAAAGTGCAGTAGTGGCGTGATGTAAAACCTGGCTTAGTCGTCGAGCAGCATCGTGGTATTTTCACAACCGACTGACTTGGAGATACTATCGGAAACGGCAACGGCCGACAATTGAGGGAGCGAAGGTGAAGAGGTCCCAGGTATGTCCGAAGTGCGGAAGTAGCGACATCGCGATTGACGCCAGAATCGTTTACCATGATGCAATCGGTGGGGGTATGGACGATCTCAAGGCGGAAACTTACGAAAGGCCACTGGCATTGATTTTCAAAGGCCGTCAGCAGTACACAATGATGGCGTGTATCTGCCTTTCTTGCGGTTTCACGGAGATTTATTCGTCACCGAAGTAATGTAGTTGTAAGAAAATATTGTCAGCTAGTTGGGTTACCCAGGATAGTCGTCCATTTGAAAACAGGTTCTTTCATTAGAGGTCGATACGAGAGCCGAGAAGATCGAAGGTAGTCTAAACAATGGCCCACAAGAGTTTGCGTCATGCAAAGCCGTCGTTACGCAACGTGCATGCGCACGGTCCGCGGTTACAGGTTAAGCGAACGTTAGGTGTTCTTGGCGGTCAGGAGCAACAGGCAAACGAACTGGTAAGCCGTTGATTTAGGGGGCGATACCATGCGTGAGTTTTTGACAATATATTGGGCCGCTGCAGTAGTAGCGAGCGCCATTTCTGGATTTTTGGGACGCTACTCCGACTATAAGATTCTCTTGTATTTAGGAGTGTATTGTATCGTTGTTCCGGTTTTCGCTGCCCTCGCCTCGGATGAGGTCGGGAGGTGGTCAATGGTTATATTCAATTCAGCAGGCCTTCTGTTTGTAGGCCTGTCGATCTGGTTGTCGGGGCGAAAACGGGGCGCAGACGATAGCCAGGGTGTTGGCGAGGCGGTAGAGGACCAGACAGCAACTTAGTAACAGATGAAGCCAGCGTTAGGCATGCAATTAACTTTTTAGGGGGGCCATGATTTCCAATCCATTACAATTTTGGAAGATCCGGAATAGTTGGCTTCCGCTATGCCTGGTTTTGTGTTTTATGACAGGGTGTGCAGGAAACAGCGAATCTCCCTTTAGCCCGCAGGGAGAGGCCTGGATTTTTTCTGATCCCGTTGAGTTGAACAGCTACGTTACTTCTACCGTTTTGTTGACGGGAAATACTGGTTTTGTCTGCGGAACTGACGGTAATATTTACAAATCAACTGACGGCGGTGCATCCTGGGAAACCTGCTATTTGAATCAGGATTTGGCGTTTTTGAATATGGCCTTCGCCAATTCTGACACCGGGGTCGCTGTTGGCTTGGGCGGACAGGTGCTGGCCACTTACAATGGAGGAGAAGAGTGGCGCCGCTCCGCATGCTCCCGTCCGAATCCTCTGGAAGCCGCAACATTTTCCACTCCTTCAACTGTCTTTGCGGTAGGCGGGTCAGGGATGATTCACCGCTCCGCAGACGCTGGGAGAACCTGGTCGGAAGTGAACCCACCCTCCTTCAACGGGCTGGAGGGGATTTCGTTTGCCGATTCACTTCGAGGGATCGCAGTTGGCCTGGGAGGGATAATTTTTCGTAGCTCCGACGGAGGCTTAACCTGGACTGAAGTCGAATCTGGAACAAGTAATAACTTGTACGATGTTGAGTTTTTTAATTCCACAACAGGTTTTGTCTGCGGTAGGAATGGAATGGTTTTAAAAACTACCGATGCTGGGGAATCCTGGTCACAGGTCGAGACCATGGGTGGCTCGAGTTTTCGTAGTGTTTCGGTTCTTCCTTCGGGTGTGGGGGTTATTGCAGGGGAATCGTTTATTTGGACATCTGATTTTGGAAACTCGTGGGAGATGGTCGAAGAAATCGAAGATGGTGGTTTTCGCTGCGTGCGGTTGGCGCCGGACCAAAATGGCCTTGGACTTTCCAGGCGGGGAGTCGTTAAGATGGCGTTGGGACAATAATTATGTGCCTGACGAGAGCTTGCCTCTGACAAGGCCAACAGTCACGCGGTGAGCAGGGCAATCCGGCCGCCATGGCCGCTTCGCGGCCCGCTCTTACAAGGGAAGCAATGGTTTGACATAGGAATGAATCGTTTTAACAGAACCCTGCTTGCGATTGAATCGGTTGCGATTGTCCCCGCGACAATGATCTTGTCTATGTTGGCAGCGCGTGCAGGCGCTGAAGCAGCTGGCATGAGGGGAGGTAGCTGGGGTTGGGGATTTATGCTGGCACTGCCGCTGGGACTGGTGCTTGGCTTTATACTATCCGGTGCCGCTCTAGCGATACTGAAACAAAAGAACCGGTTCAGTTTTTTCCCTGTTCTTCTTTCGGCGGGTGTGGTCAGTTGTATCGTCTTGGTGGTTTCATTCCTTGTGCATGGGCTGCTCAAAATATTACTTTGAAGGTTGGTTACCTTGACTTTATGCGCAAGCGCAGCGCCCTGGTCGCATCGCGGCCTGCCCTTGCATGTGAAACCGACATTTGGTGCACAACGGGAGATACATGGTGGCACAATAGCAACACAATCGCTTGCAGCTTATTCCACCGTTAGGCAGAAAGGCGGAATAAGGAAAACAAAGGTCGCATAGCCACCGTTTTTCTGGCGGGATTGGCCCCCCTGGTTTGCTACAATGAAAAATGTCTTGGTGAACTCTAACAAATTCTTGCACCCGACAACCGCCTCTGTTACGCCTTGTGCTGGCGTACGAAACGCGCCGACCATGCTTCCAGGTGAAGCAATAACGGTAGGCGCACCATACGAGGATACGGCCTGGAGCCGAGGGGACGCTTGCGATGGAGCCAATTGTTGACCACATGGAAGTCACCGTCGGGGACATGCGCACCGCTGTGCCCTTCTACGACCGGTTGCTTCCTCTCCTGGGGTTCGACCTGAAGCGCCGCAGCGAGGCCGTCATCGAGCAGCACGAGAAGCATGTCGTCTCGTATGAACATCCATGCATGGGTTTTGCGATTACCTCCCCACTAGGTGTCTTTGCGGGCGAGGCCATCAATCGTCGCAAGCCCGGGTCGCTCCATCACCTCGCCTTTCGGGCTCCGTCGCGGGCTGAAGTCGACAGGCTGCATCTTGAATTGAAGGCAATCGGCGCCGAGATAGTGAGCCCGCCGCGGGAGTACCCCGAATACACGCCGGCCGGCTACTACGCCCTCTTCTTCAAGGATCCGGAGGGTATCAAGTACGAGATCGTATGTACTGATGATGGCGGGTCTGAGGCGCCTGACATGCCGCCTCAGCAGACGGGGAAGCGCCGTCGCTGAACGGCAACGCGTTAGGCAGGCAGGATTTGGATTATTTGGGGAATGATCGAATGCCTCGGAATTACTGTAGATAGCTAGCATCCACTTGCACCTGCCAATCGCACCGGTCATCGGGGCCGCACCAGCGGTGCCAGACCGAGCAGGAACCTGAATGAAGGTGGGGAAACGATGCCTGATTTCATGAGTATTGGCCGCGCAATTCTGGCCAAGCAGCCATTCAGCCAGTTCCTGGGGACGGAACTGGTGGAGTTGGCATCCGGGCGTGCTGTGCTGGCGTTGGACGTCAAGCCTGAATTTCTCCAGCAGAACGGCTTTGTTCACGGCGGGGTCCTGAGTTATCTCATCGACAACGCGATCACGTTTGCCGGCGGATCCGTGCTGGGTGAAAAGGTTGTAACCGCCGAGTACAAGGTTAACTACATTAGCCCTGCGCGCGGGGAGCGTTTGGAGGCGGTGGCGGTTGCCGAAAGTTCGGGGGGCCGTTTTTCAGTCTGCAGCTGTGAACTCTTTTCTGTCGCCGCCGGCAAGAAAACCAGGTGTGCGCTGGGGCAAGGCACGATAGCACTTTTGAAGTAGTCTCCAGGTCCCTCCGCAAGGATGTGCGCGGCCGCTGGCGGGTGCCGGAAGACTTACCGGAAGGACCATGATGAAACGTTGCACCGGTCTGTTCATCGCCGCGGCCCTGGCGGTCATTTCGATCAGCACCATGGCGGCCGGGGCCTCCCGGTCCACCGAGCCCGCCGCACCCCCGCTGCCGGTCAAGGTTCCGGATCTGCCCTCCCATGACCGGACCCCCTGGCAGCAGATCACTCTGCGTCAGATCCACAACATCATCGGGCCGGACCCGGCCGGCAAGGGCTTGATGATCGACCTGGAGGATTCCACCCTCTTCGGCGAGATCTACACCGGGCCCTACCCCTTCGAGGCCGGCAGCGCCGATTTCGACTATGTACGCTACCGCCGCTGGAGCCGCCTGCGCAACGGCCGGGGCGTCCTGCGCATCGCCGGCTTCTTCAACCCTCGCTACAACGCGAACAACTGGCCCGAGGGCCAGGGCTGGACCATGACCCCGACCATCGCCTACCGGCTGGACCTGTGGCGGCGCAACGGCGGGGGTGCCGAGCGCCTGGGCTTCTATCAGGGCCTGGTCAGCTTCGAGCGCCGGGACGGAAAATTCGTGCAGATCAACACCATCACCGCGGGCCCCTTCGTGTCCCTGGTCAACAGCGGCGACCCCACCTCCTTGCTGATCTCCTGGACCACCAGCGAAAGCAGCCTCGGCACGGTGACCCTGGATGATGGCCAGGGACGGGTCACGACCTTCACCGAGGCGACCGCGGGCACCGATCACGAGATCCGGGTGGGGCACCTGCGGCCCCAGAGCCGCTATGCCTATCACGTCACCTGTGCCACCGCTGCCGGGGATACCACGGTGTCCAACCGTTATACCCTGGAAACGGCGCCTGAAGCGGGCGAGGGGAGGGCCGTGATCGCCTTCGGCGGCGACAGCCGGGCGGGGGTGGGCGGAGGCGAGCGTTCATGCATGGGCGTCAACACCAGGATCCTGAACTGGATGTCCCGGGACGCCCACCGGCGGGGGGCCGATCTGCTGCTCTTCGGGGGCGACCTGGTCAACGGGTACACCACCGACACCGAGGAATTCGAACTCCAGCTGTCGGCCTGGAAACAGGCGGTGTCCGGATTCTGGCGCTTCCACCCCATCTATCCGGGGATGGGCAACCACGAGGCCCTGCTCAACGGGTTCGACGACGGCAGCCGCTACGGGGTCACCCTTGACAAGTGGCCCTACGCCACGGCCAGCACCGAGGCCATATTCGCCGCCATGTTCTACAACCCCGTCAACGGTCCCGAGCCCGCGGATCCGAGGCGGCCGCCCTACCGGGAAAACGTCTACTCCTTCCAGTACGGGCCGGTGATGATCATCTCCTTCAACAACAACTACTGGTGGACCAGCAACCGCAGGATCCCCGAGTTCGGCGGCTCGCCCGAGGGTTACATCATGGCCGACCAGATGGCGTGGATCGAAGGTGAGCTGGATGCGGCCCAGCAGGACCCCACCGTCAGGTACATCCTGATGTACGCCCAGGAACCCGTGTTCCCCTGCGGCGGCCACACGAGCGATGCCATGTGGTGGCGCGGCGACAACAACATCCGGGCCTATGTCTGCAACCGGCAGACGGGCCGCGTCGAGCCCGACGGGCCCGGCATAATCGAGGTGCGCAACCGGCTCTGGGAGGCCGTGTCGGGCCACGACAAGGTGGCGGCGGTCCTGAGCGCCGACGAGCACGAGTACTACCGCGTGCTGGTGGATGACCGGACGCCGGTGGGTGTCTTCCCGGCCGACGACCACGACGGCGACGGGAAGCTGGATGGGTACTCGGCCAACCCGCGCTTCCGGTACCCGACCTACTTCGTCACCGCCGGCAGCGTGGGCGCCCCGTTCTACAACCGGGAACAGACGCCCTGGGCGCCCGACGTCTTCACCTCGCAGAACGGTTATGTCCTGCTGCGGGCCGATGACGAGCGGATCTCCCTGGAATTCATCACCGAGACGGGGCAGGTGTTCGACCGCATCGACGACCTGCTGGCGGTCAAGCGGGGGCGCTGACGGCCAGCCCTCAGCAGGTGCCTGATACCCGGCGGGCCCGGCGCATGCCGGGCCCGCTGCGTGGGTAAACGCTTCCGGGGGTCATTTCACCATGAAGGCGACCGTGGCCTGCCCCATGGGCATGGGTTCACTTTCGGTTGCCGGAAGCTTCATGAAATCGGCCACCGAGGAGACCACCATGGTCATGTAGACTGCGGCCTGGATCTCGACCGGCCCCGGAGCCACGTCGGCAGGCAGGTGCCAGGTGAAGCTCTCCTTGATTCCCTTCAGGGGGGGCAGCCGGTAGTCGGGTCCGAAGGCGGCGGTGTTCCACTGGGCCACGGTCATGCGGCCCTGGGGATCGAGGTAGGGCTTGCGGAAGATCCTGTCGCCGGCCGGCACGTCGCCGTCCCGGGATAGTCCTGCGAAATCATCCAGGCCCTGGATGTCGGCGATATCCTGGTAGGCCAGGGCATTGGGGTCGGCGATGGTCAGATCCTCGCCCTCGAACCCCTTGCGGTCAACGGCCAGGTGCCACTGCTTACCGGCGCTGTCGACGGCCTTGACGTCCAGCCAGGCCA
Organism: Candidatus Krumholzibacteriia bacterium; assembly: GCA_024763215.1. Lineage (GTDB taxonomy): Bacteria > Krumholzibacteriota > Krumholzibacteriia > LZORAL124-64-63 > LZORAL124-64-63 > JAHJTW01. The sequence continues at coordinate 9,094 of JANTFX010000071.1, forward strand.
CACGCTCTTCTGCCGAGCCGGATGGAATCATGTGACCGGCCTTGGTATTCATCAGGACGGCGTCGATGGTCATGGTCTGGCCGGGAGAAACGTCATCCTCGCGAGGATAAAGGAGCACTTGCACCGCGCCGGCCACCATCTGGGGGAAGTGCACGCCGGCAAAGGTGTGCTGCCGCGCGCCGGGAACCACATCCCCGTCCTCGACCAGGGCGCCGTCCGCGGCGGGCATGTGGCACTGCTGGCAGGTGATGCCGGCCTGCCCGTAAGGCCCTTCCTTCCACTCCAGATGGGTGGACTTGACCCACATGCCGAAGGGATCCTGCTCGTTGTGGCAGATGCCGCAGAATTCGGCGGTCTTGAGGAAGTCGTTGACGGCGATGCCGTGGTGGTCGCTCTCCCGGCCCGGGCGCGTGCCCTGCTTGGTCTCGCCGGGGGCCATGACATAGTTGAAGTTGAAGGGTGTCTCCCCGCTGAAGCCTGTGATGCTGTGGCAGATGTCGCAGCTGACGCCCTCGTTGGCCCTGGTTCCGGCCTCGGGGTGCTCGGGGGGGATGTCTCCGGCGAGATAGGCCAGGGGCGCATGGCAGCCGTTGCAGCCGGCCTTGACGCCGGCCACCTTGGCGAATTTTTCCGCATGGGGCAGGGCCAGTTCGAAATATTCCTTTTCATCCCACTCATGAATGAAGGACTGGGCCATCAGGGAGTGCTCATACTGGACCGTCAAACCCACATGGCAGTCGGCGCAGACGGATGATTCCTCGAACCGGTCATAGGGGATGGAGCCCTCGGTGGCCGCGTCGTCAGCCAGGGCGGTGGTGCAACCGAAAATCAGGAATACCGCAATGATCGGGATCTTGTGCATCTTGGCGCCTCCTTCTGGGGGGCAATTCCCCGCCAACGATCGGTTCGGGACAACCTGGTTTCTGGACGCAGATTCTCATATCCATGCCCTGCTTGCCACAATTTCATCAACCGGCCCCGAAAATGTCCGATACCCGAGGGAACGAAACCATGCCCCGAAGGAGCGGACCATGCCCGTGACCGAAACCCTGGAACCGGACCTCACCGAGACCGTCCTGCCCGTCCGCCCGGTGGTGTCGCCGGCCCCCCTGGGGGCCAGGACCCCCCTTACCTGGCGGGAAAAACTGGCGCCGCTGCACGAAATCGGCGCCCTCCTGCAGGTGACAGGCGTGCTGATGCTGACACCCTTGTTGTTCCACTGGCTCGACAAGGAAAGCCTGGAGCACGGCCTGGCCGCCAGCGTCTTCTATGTCCCGGCGGCCTTGTCCCTGGCCGGGGGCTGGAGCCTGCAGAGGTTCATCCCGCGCCGGGAAATCTCCGTCCGCGACGCCATGTTGATCACGGCCCTGGGCTGGGTGGCCGTCTGCCTGGTCGGGGCGGTGCCTTTCGTGACCGGGCTGCACGCCTCGTTCATCGACGCGATGTTCGAGTCGGTCAGCGGCTTCACGACCACCGGCATCACGGTCTTCCAGGGGCTGGACATCATGCCGCGCAGCATCCTGCTGTGGCGCTCGATCATCCAGTGGCTGGGGGGGCTGGGCATCCTGGCCTTCTTCCTGGCCGTGGGATTCCGCAGCGGCAGCGCGGCCTCGAGCCTGTTCTCGGCCGAGGGGCACAAGATCGGCGGGGCACGCCCGGTGCCCGGGATCCACAACACCGTCAAGGCGCTGTGGAAGGTCTACCTGATCCTGACCTGCGGCGCCCTGGTGTCCTTTCTTCTGGGAGGCATGAACCTCTTCGATGCCGTGTGCCACACCCTGACGTGCGTTTCGACCGGCGGATTCTCCACCCACGACGCAAGCGTGGGCTACTTCGCCCAGCAGGGGTTCCCGCACGCGGTCTTCATCGAGTACGCGGCGGTGATCTTCATGCTGACCGGTGGCATGAACTTCCTGGTGCACTACAAGGTGTTCAAGGGGGAGGTCAGTTCCCTGTGGCGGGATTTCGAGATGCGCTGGTTCTGGGTCCTGGTGGCGGGTTTCACGGGTGTGATCCTGGCCGACCATTTCCTGCACGCGCCCCTGCGCGACGGCGGCGAATCGCTGGCCGCCGATTTCCGCACGGTCCTGTTCCAGGTTTCCTCCATGATCACCAGCACCGGATTCGCCACCAGGGACATCGGCGACCCCTTCTTCCCGGCGGTGGCAAAGCAGCTGTTCCTGGTCCTGATGATCATCGGGGGGTGCGTGGGTTCGACGGCCGGCGGCATCAAGGTGCTGCGGGTGGGCATCCTGGTCAACATGCTGCGCAACCAGGTCCACAAGCTGACCTCGGGCCGGCGGACGGTCAACCCCGTGACCGTACACGGGCAGATCATCCCGGATTTCGAGCTGCAGCGCATCGGCGCTCTGCTGGCCGGCTGGTTGCTGTTGATCGGGTTGGGCGCCCTGGTCACGGCCTGGTTCAGCGACCTGGACGGCTGGCAGTCCCTGTCGGGCATGGCCTCGGCGGTGGGCAACATGGGGCCGTTCTACTTCTCGGTGGCCAAGATGGCCTCCCTGCACTGGTTCATAAAGTTCGTCTACATCGTCGGCATGCTGGCGGGCAGGCTCGAGATCCTGCCCCTGATCGTGCTCTTGTCCCGCCGGACCTGGCGTTCGGTCTGATCTGCGAGGAGGATCTTCATGTACATCATCATCGGAGGCGGCGGCATCGCCGGCGCGGCCCTGGCCAAGGCCTTGATCGACCTGAAGCACGACGTGGTGGTCATCGAACCCAACCGTGAGGCCTGCGAGGCGCTTTATGCGGAAACAGGCGCGGTGACGGTCAACGGCAGCGCGACGGATATCCGCACCCTCAAGGAGGCGGGCGTGGCACGGGCGGACGTGGCCATCGCCTGCATGTACCGCGACGCGGACAACATGAGCTTCAGCCTGCTGTCCCGCAGTCTGGGCGTGCCCCGGATCATCTCCAAGATGCGCGATCCCAACTACCAGGCGGCCTTCGAGGCGGCCGGGGTGAACTTCATCTGCGACATAATCTCCATGTTGAAGACCGAGGTGCTGGCGGACCTGGAAAAGGCGTCCGAGCCGCTGACCATGTAAGTGCGCCGGGCTCGGATCCGGCAATGTACCCACGAGGCCGGGGAAGTGTACCTCCAGGTACGCGCCCTGGGGCGGCATGCGGTGTTTGCTGTTCTTAACATGTTGAATTTTAATGAGTTTCATTTGTCACGGGCTTCTGGCCCCACTCCTGCTCTGCCTCTGCCCGTGATGGCGGGCATGAACCAACGATGACCTACCCCTGGCAGGAGGAACGTGATGAATACCCCGACCCACAAAACCCTGATGACCGCTCTGATGCTGGCCATGTTGCTTGCCACGGGTCTGTTGACCGGTTGCAGCGATGATGCGGCCGGTCCATCCGGGCAGGCGGTGATTTCCGGTGATGATTACCAGAACCTGGATTTCAGCCAGCCCAACGGTGGCCTGACGGCCACGGACGAGGATGTCGCCTTCGGGGACAAGGCCTTCGAGGACCTGCTGTTCAACGAGGATCAGGAGGCATCGGACGACCCCATGCTGACCGACCCTGAAGTGCTGAGCCTGGAAGCCATGGCCGCGGATCCGGCCGACAGCAACGACCAGGACCGCCCGCGGTTCACCTTCGTGCGCCTGGAATGGGGCATGATCCACGGCCCCATCGACAGCATGGTCTCCCCGGGGGATTGCGGCGCTCTGGATTGGTCCGGGGATATCTCGGTGGACCGCGGCCTGCTGGTGGCCGACCGTGCCATCCTCTTCGAATTTCCCTGGGACCATCTGGTCCGGCCCCGCCCCGACCGCCAGACCATCGGCCTGGTTTCCCACACCTATTGCCATTTCGACGGGCTCGTGCTGAAGATCATCGAGCGGCCCGAGGACCTGGACCCGGATCTGCCGCCCAACGTGTTGCACATCGCCACCGGACCCTTTGCGGGTGATTTCACCCTGGGCGAACTGGTGGGCATGAACGAGTCGTTCCCCGTGGACGAGAACGGCAACAGCCTGCACCTGACGGGTTATACCGTGAACGACATCGTCCGCTGCCCCAAGGGCTTCCTCAACGGCCGCTGGCGTTTGCTGCCGGCCGACGCCCCCGCCGATACCCTGCGTCCGCACGACCCGGCCCTGAGTGAGCAGGTTGGTACCTTCGGCGGTCCCTGGGTCAACCTGTCCGGCCGCATCGTGGGCTTCATGCGTTGCGGATATGGACTGGACCAGGACGGCAACCGGGTCTTCAGCGGCAAGCGCATCGACCGCATGGGCCGCTTCATGGCCTTCGTCAACGGCACCTGGGAAGCCGGCGAGGACGGCGTTTCCCTGGTGGGCTTCCATGGTGACTGGGTGACACCTGGTGGGATGCGGGACGGGGTGCTGAGCGCGGCGGCCTTCCCCTCCCCGCTGCCCGGTATTGCCGGGGGGTTCTACGAGGGCCGCTGGGCCACGCTCTGTGACCTGGAGGCGGTGGATCAGGTCCGCTGATCCGTCCCTGGAGGCGGGTATGGCCGGTGACCCCCCCGGGTCGCCGGCCATTTCCCGCGTTGTGCGGCCCGCGGGGGCGGGTTATGGTCGCAAGGTGATGCAAGATACCGCGAACCCATTGTCGACCGGAGGAGCGATTCCTCCATCCCGCCGCCCCTGGATCCTGGGGGCGGTGGCGGTCTACCTTGTGATCATGATCGTGGTCGGCTGGGGACTGACGGGGTTCTACCGCGCAGCCCGGGACCGGCTGGACGACACCCTGGGCCAGCGCTTGCTCGCGGTGGCCCAGACTTTGGCCGCGACGAGCGATGCGCAGTCGATCTTCAGCGTCACGGTGGGTGATTCGACCGGGGATGAGGCCGTGGCGGCGCTGGGCCGCCGCTTCCGGGACCTGGGGGCCGGGCTCGATCTGGCGGAGATCACCCTCAGCGATCCGGACGGAGTCGTGCTGGCCAGTACGGCCGGATCCCTGGTGCCGGGACAGAAGAACGACTACTGGGCCATCGATTCCGACGCCGTCGATTCTGCCCGGGCGGGCCATCCTGCCGCGACCAGGCTCTACACATTGCAGGGGTCCTATCTCAAGTCGGCCTATGCGCCGATCCTGCTGGAAGTCCCGGAGCTGGATCAGCCGCTGGTGGCGGCCGTGATCACGGTCAGCGGCAGCCCGGATTTTTTCGACGCCCTGGCCCGGTTGCGCCGGGGCGCCCTGCTGACGGGTGCGGCGGTGCTGGTGAGCCTGCTGGTGCTGGGGGTGTTCCTGTACCGCATCCAGGTGGCTCTGGAGCGTTACAGAGCCTCGATCCTCAGGCAGGAGAACCTGGCGGCCATGGGGCGGATGACCGCGGGCATCGCCCACGAGATCCGCAACCCCCTGGGGATCATCCGCGGCGCGGGCCAGCATCTTCAGGAGGTTCTGGCGGGCCTGGGCCGGCGGGATCCCATCGCGGATTACATTCCCGAGGAGGTGGATCGGCTGGACCGCATCCTCTCCCGTTACCTGGCCTTCGGGTCGGAAGCGCCGACAGCCGGCGAAACTTTCGTCGCCGCTCAGGTCGTGGACAAGGTGGCTCATCTGCTGGCCGGGGAGTTCGCCGCCGGCGGGGTGGATATCGCCGTCGATCCCTTGCCCGGGGTGTGGGTCAGGGGCGACCCCCTGCGGCTGCGCCAGACGGTGATGAACCTCATGCTGAATGCGAGGGACGCCATGACCGGCGGTGGCTCCATCACCGTGACGGGCACGACCGGAAACGGTAATCTGGAACTGGTCATCAGGGATGAAGGCTGCGGTTTGCCGGCCGGGGATCCCGAGGAGCTGTTCGCGCCTTTTCATTCCCGCAAGGAGAAGGGCAGCGGACTGGGCTTGACCCTCTCGCGGACCATCGTGCGCGAGATGGGCGGCGATCTCCGTCTTCGCAACCGCTCCGACGGCTGCGGCAGCGAGGCGATCATCATCCTGCCGGTGCACGAGGCCGGCGCGGCAGCACCGGCAAAGGAGTAGGAGAATATGGCCAGCGTGCTCGTGGTGGACGACGAGAAGAAAATCGTCAC
>JANTFX010000072.1 GCA_024763215.1 Candidatus Krumholzibacteriia bacterium
TCTTGGCGACCTTCTTCTTGGCGACCTTCTTCTTGGCCACCTTCTTCTTGGCCACCTTCTTCTTGGCGACCTTCTTCTTGGCGACCTTCTTCTTGGCGACCTTCTTCTTGGCGACCTTCTTCTTGGCCACCTTCTTCTTGGCAACCTTCTTCTTGGCCACCTTCTTCTTGGCGACCTTCTTCTTGGCCACCTTCTTCTTGGCCTTCCTGGTCGCACCAGCGGCCATCAGCGCTCTTCTCTCCTCCATACCGGACCTCGCTTGTTAAGAGTTCCTCTTTCCACCCTCAGCCCACGCACCCTTGGGGCCAGGGCGAGACCTCCTGTCTCGGAAGTTGCTTCCTTCTGGCGCAAGAAGGCCAGGCAAAGCAAAGTCATTATTCCTTTGCATTGAAAACACTGTCAACAAAAAAAAGGGAATTCGCCGAAGCGAATTCCCTTCATGGCATGGTGCCCGGGGCGGGATTCGAACCCGCACGGTTTGTGGCCACTACCCCCTCAAGATAGCGTGTCTACCAGTTCCACCACCCGGGCCCGATCCTTACTGCGAGCCGCCGTCGTCCTGCGTGCCTCCGCCCTGAGAGCCGGATCCCTGCTGCCCGGCCTGCCCTGCGGCACCGTTGTCACCTGCGGGGGCCGAGGGAAGATCGCCGGACAAGGGCGCTTCCTGGACCGGAAGATTCAACTGCCCCTTCTTGGCCGCCTCATCGATCACGCTGTGGCTCTTGCTGCTGGTGGTGCCCTGGGTCATGAACAAAAGAAAGCTCGTCATGAAAAAACCGACGGCGAGGTAGATCGTCATCTTGTGCAGCAGGGTCGTCATACCGCGACTGCCCAGTAGCTGCTGGGGCGCGCCACCCGCACCGCCGAAAGCACCGGCCAGGCCTCCACCCTTGCTCGATTGCAGCAGGATCACCGTGGCCAGGGCGAAACAGATCAGAACGTGCAGAATCACCAGAAAAGCATGCAGCATGTCACGGCTCCCGAAACCGAGGAGAACATTAAAACAACCGGCCGTCACCATGAGACCGGAAAGGGATCGGCAATTTAACACCCGCCACAAGCCCTGTCAAACCGGGGCAACCACCTATCGGCGGCTTGAGCTGCAGGATTCCAGCCTCGGCCACCCAGGCTCCCCTACCGGTCGCTCAGGGCCTTGACGCCGGGCAAAGGCCGCCCGGCCATGAATTCCAGGGAAGCTCCGCCACCGGTCGAGATATGAGAGATGCCCTCACCCAGTCCCATGCTGTTGACGGCCGCGACACTGTCACCACCCCCGACCACGCTCACGGCTCCGTTTTTCGTGGCCTCGGCTATGGCGGTTCCCACGGCCCTGGTGCCGGCGGCGAAAGACGGCAGTTCGAAAACCCCCATGGGACCGTTCCAGAAGATCGAACGGGAGCCAGCGATGACCTTTCCGAAGCGTTCCCTGCTGCGGGGACCGATATCCAGCCCCATCCAGCCGTCGGGGATGTCGGTCACCAGGACGGTCCTGGTCGCGGCGTCATCGCTGAATTCATCGGCCACCACGCAGTCCTCGGGCAGGATCAATTCCGCGCGGGAGGTTTTCGCCCTCCGGCTGATCTCGCGCGCGACCTCGAAGCTCTCCTTATCCAGAAGGCTTGCCCCGACATTCAGCCCCAGTTCGTGGAAGAATGTGAAGATCATGCCTCCGCCGAGCAGCAAATGATCGACCCTCTCCAGCAGATTCAGGATCACGTCCACCTTGCCGGCGACCTTGGCGCCGCCCAGGACGGCCGTGAAGGGCCGCGCGGGATCATTCAGCAGGGCGCCCAGATGGGCGAGTTCCTTCTCCATCAGGAAACCGGCCCGGCCACCCCCCAGTACCTGCGGCACACCCACGGTGGAGGCGTGCGCGCGATGAGCCGTGCCGAAGGCATCGTTGACGTAGGCGTCGCCAATGGCGGCCAGGGCTCCCGCGAAGGATGGGTCATTGGCCGTCTCGCCGGGATTGAAGCGCAGGTTTTCCAGCAGCAGGATTTCCCCCGGCTGCAGGCTGGCCGCCCTGGACGCCGCATCCGGGCCCACCGTATCGAGGGCGAACTTCACCGGCACGTCCACCAGCTCGGCCAGGCGATCCGCCACCGGACGCAGGGAGAAAGCGGGATCGATCTTGCCCTTGGGACGGCCCAGGTGGCTCATCAGGATCACCCGGGCCCCTTTGCCGCTCAAGAATGTGATGGTGGGCAGGGCGGCGGTGATCCGGGTCTCGTCCGTGATGTTCCGATCGCCATCCAGAGGCACGTTGAAATCGACACGCACCAGGACCTTGAGGCCCTCGGGATCCCATCCGGAAAGATCAAGCTTGGCAGACATGGCAACCACCCGTATTGGAAAAGGTGCAAGGTCGAGGTAGGCGGCCGGCAAATTCCCGCCGCTCGAGAAATTCTAGGTTGGCCCGACCCGGGTGTCAACCTGGTCGGATCACCCGCCGCTGGTGCTGCGGAGAGCCGCAGCCAACCCGAGGCAGACGGCTCCGGCCACGGCCACCCCCGCTGCGGCAAGGGCCCCCGCCGCGGCGGCCATGGTTGCCCCGGTCGTCACCAGATCATCCAGCAACAGGACCCCGCCGCCTCCGGTAGGCGCACGGCGCACCCTGAAGGCCCCGGCCACATTTTTACGACGCCTGCCGGGGTCGCTGATACGGGCCTGCTGCGCCGTGGCCCGGTGGCGTTCCAGAACTCCCCAGGCAGTCCGGCACCCCTGCGTCTCCTCCAGCAGGCGGACGAGCATCTCCGCCTGGTTGAAACCGCGCCGGCGGCGCCGGCCGCGGTGCAGGGGGATGGGCAGAACCACCGGGTCGCAAGCCAGATCACATGCGGCCAGGGACACGGCCCCAGCCGCCAGCCTGCCCAGTGGCCAGGCCAGCCCGCGCAGGCCATGGTACTTCCACGCAGAAACCACATCCACCAGCCCTGCGTCGATCTGCACCCCCGCCCAGACCGGGAGCCCCCCCGGCAGCACCCCCCGCACCGCGGCCGTTCGCGACAACAGATCCCCGCAGGAGCGGCAGGTATGGGGTCGGTCCCAGGCCCTGAGCCCCTTGACCCGTGGACCCGATACCGACCAGGGTTCTTGCCCCCTGGCAGCCCCGCACCAGAGGCAGGTTTCGGGGTAGAGGACCTCCAGCAGACTGCCGGCGCAGATCCTTAAGAGCTTCATCGGGAACCCATCCCCGGGAGGGAGTTGGTGCTCAATCAGCCAGGGCGGCCCGCATGCCCTGCCAGGGTACCGGGGGTCCGAACCACCATGCGAAGGACAGCCCCCCCTGCATCACGAGCAGGGGCAGGCCGTCGACGACATCCAGCCCCAGCGGAAAATTTTCCCTGGGCAACCCCGGCCCATAGCGGAGGTCGAGCAACAGGGCCCTCGCGGCCGAAACGACATCCGGCAACCAGGGCGAGGCGGGCACGTCCCGTGCCAGGGCGTTGATCCACAGGCAGGACCCGGCGGTGGCGCCGTCTTCCAGGGGCCGTAGCCGCACCGCATCCCCCCCGGGCAGCTCCGCCAGCCAGTCCTCGAAAAGGGCCGCCGAGGCGCGCGTGTGGAAGCGCACCGTCACCCCCTGCGCTCCCCACCGGAGCAGGGCATCGACGGCCGCCCGCGCCGCGCCGCCGGAACCAAGCACCTCGATCCCCTGCCCCGGAGGGGTTTCCCCCCAGGCGCTGCTCAGCACCATGAGCAGGCCCCCACTGTCGGTATTGTGGCCGATCCAGTTGCCATCCGCGTCCCGGCCCAGGGTATTGACCACCCCGATCCTGCCGGCCGCATCGGTCAAACGATCACAGAGGGGGACGACGGCCGCCTTGTGCGGCGCCGTCACGTTGGCGCCCACCAGAAACTCGTTTCCGGGCAGCGTGCGCAACCCCGCCAGGTCCTCCGCCCTCACCTCCAGGGCCAGGTACCGGTGGGGCAGGCCGCGTTCCCGCAGGGCGGCAGCTTGCATGACCGGGCTCAGGGAGTGGGCCACCGGATCACCGATCACCGCCAGAAAAGGTTCCCGGGGCGTCCAGTCCTGATCATCCCGGAGCAGCCTTCCTCCCTGGATTCGCAGCACCCTACCGCCCATGGGATGACACCTTCTGTCTGGCTGCCCAGACCAGCATCAGCAGGCCGGCCAGGACCATCCCCACGCTGATCCACTGGTTGTTGCTCCAGCCCATGATCATCTGATCGGGAGTGTAGTAGCGGAAAAAATCGACCGTGAAACGCTGCAGGCCGTAGAACACGAGGAAAAGGGCGAAGGTGGAACCGCGCCGGTGGTACCACCTTTCGATCAGCAGCAGCAGGCCGAAGATCAGGAACCCCCCGCCCGAGCTGAACAGCTGGGTGGGATAGACGGGAACCAGGCCGAATGTTTCGGTGGCAGGCGCCCCCACGGGGAACTGCACCCCACACCCGCAGGTAGTCGGCTTGCCGAAACAGCAACCGGCCATGAAACACCCGATCCGCGTGATGCCGATGCCCAGCATCACCCCCGGCGAGAACACATCGGCGATGACCAGGAAAGGGATGCCGCGTCGACGGGTCATGTACCAGACCGTGGCGGTCGCCAGCAGGATCCCGCCGTACAGGGTCAGCCCCCCGTCCCAGATGAACAGGGCGCGGTACCAGGGGTCGAAATCATACAGATGGGTCAACACGAAGAACAGCCGGACGCCCACGATGCTCGAGACAAGGACCCCGAACACCAGGTCCATGACGGTTTCGGAGGCGATGCCATAGGGCCTGGCCCTGCGGATACTCAGGAAAAGGCCCAGCGCGAAGCTGATCGCCAGCATCAGGCCGTAGCTCTTGATCAATCCCAGGAGTTCCGGGTGCATCCGTCATTTCCTTTCGTCAGGTATCGAAGGTGCGGGAGCTGATGTTGAGCAGCACACCCAGAAGGAAGCTGCTGGTGATCATGTTGCTGCCGCCGTAGCTCAGCCCCGGCAGGGGCAGGCCGGTCACCGGCAGCAGGCCGGTGGTGATCGAGACATTCACGAAGACGTGGAAGGTGAAGTAGGACACGATTCCCACCGCCGCGTAGCGCCAGAAGGGACGGCGGGCCGCGGCCGCGACCGTGATCCCGCGCATGATGATCACCAGGAACAGGGTAAGCAGAAAAAGGCAGCCTACCAGCCCGAGCTCCTCACCGACCACCGAGAATATGAAATCGGTGTGGCGTTCCGGCAAGAAGGCCAGCCCCTTCTGGGTGCCCTGCAGGTAATGGGTCCCGAATACCCCCCCCGAACCGATGGCCACCTTGGACTGGATAGCCTGGTAGCCGCTGCCGAACTTGTCCCGCATGGGGTCGAAGAAGGTCAGGATGCGCTCCTGCTGGTAGCCACGCAGCTTGGCCCACAGGAAGGGGATGCCCAGCCCCGAACCCACGTTCACCAGCAACATGAAGATCCGGGCCGGAATGCTGATGGGCACGAGGTAGAGGACCCCGATCACCAGTAACAGATAGATCCCCCAGGGCCACGATTGGCGGGACAGCACGGACTCGGAGATGAACATGATCACCGCGCTCAGGGCCGCGCTGCCCGCCCCCAGCAGCAGGATCCCCGGCACGCCGTACCAGAACACCATGCCGATCCAGACCGCCAGGAAAACGAGGCTGGTGCCCAGGTCGGGTTCCCGCATGACCAGGAACACATGCACCAGCATCAGCCCCAGGGTGCCGACCACCAGCATCGGCTGCGGCCTCTGCTCCGGGTTTCTGGCCAGGATATGGGCCACCGCGAGGATGAAGGAGATCTTTGCGAACTCGGCCGGCTGCATGCGGATCGGACCCACGAGGAACCACCGCCGCGAGCCGCTGATCTGCGATCCCAGCACCAGCAGCAGGGCCAGCAAGGCCAGCAGCGACAGCATGGCGGGCACCGAAAGGTTCTCCAGCGTGCGCAGACGGATCCTGGCCGCCGTCAGCAGCGCACCCATCCCGACGATCACCCAGAGGACCTGCCGGTAGAAGATGGATTTGACAACCCCCGGATCCAGGGCCAGATAGGGCCCCCGGATGGGTTCGGTCACCGACCACAGCACCGCCAGGCTGCTCAGGCACAGCAGCAGCCAGCAGGCCAGGAGCCAGCGGTCGCCGTCCGGGACCAGGAATTCCCGCAGCCTCATGAGGAGTCCCTCCCCGCGGCGACCACCGGTTGCAGGGCGGCATTCCGGGCGCCACCGTGGAAATACGCCTCGAGCCAGCGCCTGGCCACCGGAGCCGCCTCGCTCCCGCCGTGGCCCGCGTTCTCGACGATGACAGCCACCGCCACCTCCGGCGCCTCGGCGGGTGCGAAGCACATGAACCAGGCGTGGTCCTCGCCGTGTGGATTCTGAGCGGTCCCGGTCTTGCCTGCCACCGCGACATCGGGCAAGGCCGCCTGCTGGCCCGTCCCCCTGACCACGACCTGCCGCAACACATCCCTCACCCAGGCCAGGTCGGCCGGGGCGAAATCCAGCGGCGGCAGGGGATCGACCCTCTGCTGCCCGGCCACGAAGGTCGGCGTGGGCAGGTCATTGCCCACGGCCAGGCGACCGGCCACGATGGCCATCTGCAGGGGGGTGACCAGCAGTTCGCCCTGCCCGATGGCGTTGTTGAGCAGCACCCCTCGAGACCAGCGGCCCGCCCCGAAATGCTGGTCGTACCAGCTGCGGTCGGGCACCAGGCCTGGCACCTCCTCACTGAAAATCCCCGCACGCACCGACCCCAGGCCGAAGGAGCGGGCGGCCTGGGCCAGGGTGTCGAGGTTCAGCTTCAGCCCCAGCTGGTAGTAGTATGTGTCGCAGGAATGCACCAAAGCGCCCACGTGATCGATCCGGCCGTGGCCAGCGCTCTTCCAGCAGCGGAAATACCGGTTGCCAAGCTGCCAACCGCCCAGGCACGGCTCCAGTTCAGTATCCCGCCCCACGACATGCGCCTTGAGGGCGGCCAGGGAAACGATGGGCTTGTACAGGGAGGCCGGCGGGTACGTGGCCTGCAGGATGCGGTTGAAGAAGGGTTTATCCGGATCCTCGCTCAACCGTTTCCAGTCCGCCTGGGAAATGGGGACCGTCAACAGATTGGGATCGAAGGTCGGGTTGCTGTAGGCGGCCAGGATCTCGCCTGTCAAGCAGGAGAGCGCCACGCCGCAGGCCACGTCCGTGCCGATGGCGTCGGCCATGGCCTGCTGCAACTGATCATCCAGGGTCAGCGTGATATCCCTGCCCGGAATCACCTCCTCCAGCCAGACGGCGCTGCGCCCCACACGGTGGCCGGCGGCGTTGACCTCCTCCAGCTTGACGCCGCAATGCCCGCGCAGGGACGCCTCGAAGGCGCGTTCGATGCCCTGCCGCCCGATCATGTCCCCGCTGCGATAGTCCGCGTGCGCATCCTCGTCGGCCAGCTCCTCGTCCCGGATCTGCCCGACGTAGCCGATCAGATGGGAGAACAGGGGCCCCTGCAGATACCGGCGCCGGGGCCGCGTCTCCACCCGCACTCCCGGCAGCTCGCGGCGACGCTCCTCGACCAGGACCACCTGGCCGATATCTGCGTTCCCGACCAGGGTCAGACGTCCCGCACCCCGCGCCAGCTGGGCATCCAGGCGGTCGCCCGCCGCAGCCTCATCCAACCCCAACCAGCCGCAGATACGGCCCACAGTGCTGTCGCAACGGCCCGCGCCGTAATCCCGCGCCGAGAGGGTGATGTCGGCGATGAAGGTGTTGTCGGCCAGCAGCACGCCGCGGCGATCGAAGATCCTGCCCCTCGGCGCGCGCACGCGGAAGCTGACCTGCCGGTTCTCCAGTGCCAGCCCGCGGTAATACCGGTTGCGGGGCACGGTCATCCAGAACAGCTCACCGGCCAGCAACAGGAACAGCAGCAGGACCACCCCCCGGAACACCTGCTTGCGGAATTCCAGCCCCTGGCCCGACATTTCAATCCTCCCGGTAGAGCAGACCGAGCCAAACCGCCAGGCGCAATACCGGCACCGCCACCAACCCGGAGTAGAGGGCCGTGGGCACCGAATGGGTCAAGAACAGCCACAGGAAGGGCTCGCCGCCGGTGGCGTTGCGCACCAGCAGAAAGACCAGGTCGTGGGCCAGGACGGCCATGATGACCACCGTGGCCTCCACCAGGGGCATGCCGTAGGCCAGGCGGGTGCGCAAACGACCCAGCCCGTATCCCAGGCAGGAATCGATCAGGGCCTGGACGCCCAGCAGCGTCGGGATGGAAAGGTCCATCACCAGCCCCAGCAGGAAGCCGCCTATGGTGGCGGGATAGGAGCCCGCCGCCAGGGCCAGAACCACCAGGGAGATCACGGGAAAATCCGGTGCGACGCCATGGATCTCCAGCAGCGGGGCCGCCAGCACACCGCCGACGAAGGCGATGAGGAACCAGAAGACGTTGATACGCAGGAAGTCCCTCATGGCCGCCGGGCCGCCGTGGCGCCCTCATCAGGTGCGGACAGGATCACGAACACGGTCTCGTTGCGGTCGCAAACGGCGGCGGGCTCCAGGCTGATTTCCTTGAACACCTCGTCGTTGGGGACATGCACGGAACGCACCCTGCCCACCGGGATGCCCCGGGGCGCGTCCAGGCCGGCCTGCTCCCCCGCCGGATCATCCCGGAGTTCGGTGATCCCCGAGGTCACCACCAGATCCCCCCGCCTCACATCCTCGTCCCTGCCCACCATGCCGATCTCGAACCGGTCGCCGCGAGGCTGCAGCACCCCCAGCAGACCCGTCCGCTCGAACTCCACGCCCAGGGCGAAATCCGGGGCCGTCATCAACTCCACCCAGGCCTCGGTGGGACCGACGACCGTCCTGATCCGCCCGATCATGCCCTGCCGGTTGACGACCGGCTGCCAGGACCGCCAGGGCAAGGGATGGGGGCTGGTGATCTTGATCATGGTCGCGAACCGCCCACGGAGGCGCGTGGTCACCCGGCAGGGCGCAAGGAGGCCGTGGGCACCCTGCTCGAGGGCGCAGCCCGCCCCCCGTTGCTCGTCGTGGCGCCGGAGCCTGGCCGCCGCGGTCTCCAGTTCCAGGCTGAACAGCTCCCGGCGCAGACCGTTGTTCTGCTCACGCAGGGACACCATGTCATCAAAGAAGTTGCGGGCCGACCAGTAGGGGGCGGTCAGGACCCCTCCGACCCGGTCGGCGACCAGGATGCGCGAATCTCCGGGCAGGACGATGAGGATCAGGGAAAGGAGAATGCAGAGCGCAAGGACCGCCAGTTCGCCTCGCTGTGAAATGCCGGCGGGCGCCTCACGCATGGCGTCAGGAACGGCTTCCGCTCATGATCACGGGCCGGTACTTCTCGAAATCATCCAGGATCCTGCCGGTTCCCAGCACGACGCAGAACAGGGGGTCGTCCATGAGGTTGATGGGCAGGTCGGTCTGCTCCCGCAGCAATTCAGGCAATCCCTTGAGCAGAGCCCCGCCACCGGTCAGCACGATGCCCCGGTCCTTGATGTCCGCGGCGAGTTCGGGCGGGGTTTGTTCCAGGGACTGCTTCAGGGCGTCGCAGATGGCCTGGATGGGTTCCTGCAGGGCCTCGCGGATCTCCAGGGAGGAGATCTTCAGGGTCTTGGGCACCCCGGAGACCTGGTACAGACCCTTGACCTCCATCTCGCGTTCCTCTTCGGACTTGTGGGCCGAGCCGATGGTCTTCTTGATGTTCTCGGCGGTCTGATCGCCGATCAGCAGGTTATGGTTCTTCTTGATGTAGTTGATGATGGCCTCGTCCAGCTCGTCACCGCCGACACGGATGGACGTGTCGCAGACGATGCCGTTCAAGGCTATCACGGCGATCTCGGTGGTGCCGCCCCCGATGTCGATGATCATGTTCCCGCTGGGCTGGTCCACGGGCAACCCCACCCCGATGGCCGCGGCCATGGGCTCGGCCACCAGGAACACCTCGCGCGCTCCGGCATGCTTGGCGCTGTCTCGCACGGCCCGCTTCTCCACCTCGGTGATGCCCGACGGGACGCAAACCACGATCCGCGGCGCGATGAAGTGCTTCTTCTTCTGGGCCATCTTGATGAATTCACGCAGCATGTACTCGGTGACCTCGAAGTCGGCGATGACGCCGTCCTTCATGGGTCTGATGGCCGAGATCCGGTCCGGGGTCTTGCCCAGCATGGCCTTGGCCTTGGCCCCCACCGCGTAGACCTTGTCCGTATCCCTCTCCAGGGCCACGACCGAGGGTTGATTCAGGACGATGCCCTTGCCCTTGATATAGACCAGCGTGTTGGCCGTACCCAGATCGATGGCGATGTCATTATTCAGGAATCCCTGCAATTTCTTGAACATTGGGAGGCGTCCTTCCTCACGGTATTGCCTGTGCACACGAATGGTCTGCGGGCCATCCCTCTTCCCTGATGCTGACGATGCAGCCCGCGCCGGCCACCAGATGGTCCAGCAGCGGTATTCCCAGCAACCGGCCGCACCGATCCAGGCGGGCCGTCAGATCCAGATCCTCGGCGCTCGGGGTCGCGCACCCCGAGGGGTGGTTGTGGGCAACGATCACCGCTGCGGCCGAAAGCGCAACCGCCAGCTTGAACACCTCGCGGGGATGAACCACCGACAGGTTCAAGGTGCCGATCGAGATGGTTTCCACGGCCAGGACACGATGCCTCGTATCCAGATAAAGCGCCAGGAACCGTTCCCTGTCAAGACCCTGGAAATTGCGGCGCAGCAAGGCGTGCAGATCCTCGGGACGCTGGACCCGGAGACCCTCGCGGGGCCCCTCGCACATGGCCCTGGCCCCCAGTTCCAGGGCCGCCAGCAGCCTGGCGGTCAACCCCGGGCCCAAACCGGGCAGACGCGCCAGCACGCCCGGATGCATGCCGGCCAGCCCGGCGACGCTTCCTGCCCGGGCCAGCAAGCGGTCGGCCACCAGCAGCGGCGAGCGTCGGCCGCCGGCCGCCAGCAGGATGGCCAACACCTCGCGGTCGGAAAGGCCTTCAGCCCCCCTTGCCTGCACATGCCTGCGCAATCTGTGCCCATCCCAGAGCGGGTCTTCATGGCCGCCCGGCACGGGCTTGCCCTCCCTGTTTTCTATGTTGTTTAATGTCAACACATTTCTCCATCAGGGAGGCGGATTGAAGTTAGCAGTTGTTCTCTTTCCAGGCAACCGATTAATCCCTGAAAGGCACGGAACTTGTGGCTTTGCCGGGGATGGGCTATCCTGCCAGGCGTCGGGTTGCCGAAGCCCGAGGAAAGGTGAACCGTGACCCCTGCTGCCAAGACGTCCGCACGCGGCATCCTCGTCCGCAAATACGGTGGGTCCAGTCTGGCCACCACCGAACGCCTGCTGCAGGTGGCCGGCGATATCCGACGCGCCCGTCAGCAGGGCTACCGCATGGTGGTGGTCGTCAGCGCGATGGGGTCCACAACCGACGAACTGGCCGCCCTGGCCCGCAGCACCCACCCCCACCCACCGCGCCGTGAGCTGGACATGCTGCTGTCGGTGGGCGAGCGCATCACCATGAGCCTGCTTTCCATGGCCCTGGCGCGCGAAGGCTGCCCCGCCATCAGTTTTACCGGCAGCCAGTGCGGGATCATCACCGACGACAGCCACACCGATGCCCGGATCCTGGAAGTCCGCGGGGACAGGGTGCGCGAGGCGCTGGACCGGGACTTGACGGTCGTGGTGGCGGGTTTCCAGGGGGTCAGCCGCAGGCGGGAGATCACCACTCTGGGCCGGGGCGGCAGCGACACGACGGCCGTGGCCCTGGCGGCCGCCCTGGGGGCGGTGCGTTGCGAGATCCTCAAGGATGTGGACGGGGTCATGACCGCCGACCCGGCGCTGGTCCCCGCAGCCAAGCGGCACGAGCGGATCGACCGCGAACAGATGGATCAGATCGCCGCCTCGGGTTGCGGGGTCGTCCATCTGCGGGCTGTGGAATATGCCGCCGCCCACGGCGTGCCCCTGGTCGTGCGCTCCAGCTTCCACGACGGCCCCGGCACCGTCATCGAGGACGCCCCGCCTCCCGACTCTCCGACACCCTCCCTGGTCCAGCACTCGCGGGAACGCTACCGCCCCCTGACCATGCACACCGCTTATCCGGTGGCGCGCCTGCGCATGACCGCCTGTGATCCGGAGCGTCTGGCGCATTGCCGCGGGTTCCTGCTTGAAACTCTCGACCCCTGCCTGGTCGTTGCCGAATGGCTGGACAGCGGCGAGGATTTCCGCTGGGAGGCGTTGGCAACCGTGGGGCCGGACCATCTTGCCCTGCCCGACGCCCGGTACCCCGAGATAACCGTGGAGGAAGATCTCACCGTGATCAGCTTTGCAGGCGGCCGTCCGGACACCTGGCTGGCCGTCCAGGACAACCTGAGCGATTACCTTGCCCGGGCGGGGTACCCCGGCGCCAGGTTCCGGGCCGACGGCGCGGCCTTGCGGCTCATCCTGCAGGGACGGCAGGAACCCGGCCTTGTCCAGGATCTGCACCGCTACCTGCTGACAAACTGAATTCCCGCTCCAGGAAATCACGCCAGCTTCCCGGCGGCAGGGCCCGCCGGGCCAGATCCAGATAGTTTCCGGCCAGCTCGGGCCGGGACACCTTGCCGGACGCCAGGACGATGATCCGCACCAGCGCCCGCTGCCCCAAAGTATGCTCCGGATACGTCCGGTGCAGGGCGCAGTATGTCTCCAGCGCTCCCTCATCGTCCAGGGCGACCTCCTGATAATGCGCCGTGCGGGACAACTCCTGCGGGCTCATCGCCTCGGGGCCGCACTGCCGTCGCCATTCCCCCTGGTCCTCCAGCAGCGCCGGGATATTCCCGGCCTCCAGGTCCTGCCGGAAGACCTCCCGGTACAGGCGGCAGGCCTCATCCTTCTGCTCGACCAGGTGCAGGGTTCGCGCCAGCTCGAGCTTGCCCACCCTTGATCCCGGTTCCATTTCCAGGTACCGCGTGAATTCCCCTGCGGCCGCGAAGAAGGCGCCTTCGCGCATGTACTTCTGACCTCGTGCAAGCAGGGCTTCGACCCTGCCGTCGCGGCCCGCGCCCAGCATGGCCGCCATGATCAGCCCCATGCCGAAGCCCCCCAGGTGGGCCCCGAAGGAAACCGTGGAACCGGTGAACCCGGCCAGGGAGGCCTGGATGACCTGCCAGGCGATCCACGCCACGACTCCCACGAACAGCGGCAGGCCGGTCCGCCCGGCCCTGTTCTGACCCACCAGAGGCGCCAGGATCCACCAGGCGATATCGATCCGGGCGTCCCGCATCCGCAGCAGGGAATACCCCATCATGCCCGCGATGGCCCCGCTGGCCCCCATCACGCCCAGCCCCCCCTGCCCCAGAAGGCCCAGGGTGGCCACCCAGCCGTGGACCAGGTTGCCCGCAGTGCCCCAAAGCAGGAAATAGAGCAAGAACCGGCCCGCGCCCAGCCTGCTCTCCAGGGCCGGGGCGAACACCCAGAAATAGACAAGGTTGCCCAGCAGATGGGCCCAGCCGTTGTGCATGAAAACGGCCGTCATCAGGGTCCAGGGGGCGTTCAGGCCGGGAAAATAGACCAGGTTCCAGGGGCTGAACGAGAACAGCCAGGGAAGGTAGTGCAGCCATAGGAAGGCAACGGTGAACACCGTCATCAGCCAGAGGGACAACACGGGGCGACGCCCCACGCTGCGGTCAAGGCCGACCGGAAAATAGAAAAAGAAGTACATCCAGGCCTCCTGGCCGGGTCATGGCTTCACCTCAAGCGCTCACAACAGTATATCGTCAGGGAGGTCAGGAACTTGAATGGTCGGCGACGAGGCGCCCGTCGCTCAGGCGGATGGTGCGGCGGCAATGGTCTGCGATATCCGGTTCATGGGTGACGATGATCACCGTGTGGCCCCGCTCGTTGAGGCCCTGCAGGATGGTCATGATCTCCTCGCTGGTGGCCGTATCGAGGTTGCCCGTGGGTTCGTCCGCCAGGATCAGCACCGGCTGGTTGACCAGGGCGCGGGCTATGGCCACACGCTGGCGCTGCCCGCCCGAAAGCTCGTTGGGCTTGTGGTGGGCCCGGCCCGCCAGCCCCACCGCGTCCAGGGCGGCGGCGACCCTGTCCCTGCGCTCGGGGCCGGGCACCCCGGCATAGACCAGGGGCAGTTCCACGTTCTGGGCTGCGGTGATCCGGGGCAACAGGTTGAAGGTCTGGAAGACGAATCCGATCTCACGGTTGCGGATGGAAGCCAGCTCATCGTCGCTGAAGCTGGTCACCTCGGTCCCGTTGAGGGCGTAACTGCCGCTGGTCGGCGAGTCCAGGCAACCGATCATGTTCATCAGGGTCGACTTGCCCGAGCCGCTGGACCCCATGATGGCCACGTACTCGCCGGGAAAGACATCCAGGTCGATGCCCCGCACGGCGTGGACCTTCTCGGCCCCCACCTGGTAGGTCTTGACCAGCTCCCTGGCCCGGATGACCGGCACGCCGGAGGTCATGACCGGTCGGACCAGACCGGGCGCCCGACGGCCCGGTTCAGCTGGGCGCGCGCGATGAGGAAATCCACCTTGGCCTGGATTTCCTGCGCCTTGGCGTTGGCCAGGTTCACCTGGGCCACGATGACGTCCAGGGCGGTGCCTGCGCCCACCCGGAAGCGTTCACGCGCCAGGCGCAGCTCCTCCTGGGACTGCTTGATGGTCTCCCTGCTCACGTTGGCACGCTCGCGGGCCTCGACCAGGCTGTTGTGCAGCTGCCTGATCTCGACCTGGGCGTTCTGACGGTCCTGTTCCAGCTCGTACTCGGCGATCCGGGCGTTGGCCTTGGCGCGGGAGCGCGCGTTGATGGTGCGCATGCGGTCGAAGATGTTCCAGGAGATGCTGTAGCCATAGGAAATGCTCTCGGATTCCTGGGCGCCGAACTTGTAGGGAGATTCGTTGTTGTAGCGGGTGTAGCTGCCGTTGAGGTTGATCTGGGGCCACAGGTTGCCGCTGGCGGTGGTGATGTCCTTGCGC
>JANTFX010000073.1 GCA_024763215.1 Candidatus Krumholzibacteriia bacterium
CCGTCGATCTTCTCCTTGGTGTCCACGATTTCCACGATCATGGGCAGGTCCTCGGACAGGCGCAGGATCTTGGCGGTGTGCACGTGGCTGTTGGCGCCGAAGCCCAGGAACCCGCGCACGACCGTGGCGCCGGCCATGCTGCGCTCGCGGGCTTTTTCCACCAGCAGCTGGTACAACGGCCGGCCCTCGGCCTTGTCGCTCTCCCCGATGAAGATGCGCAGCAGGTAGGCTTCCTCAGGCAGTGTCATGATGGTCTCCTTTAGAACATGCGGCCGGCGGCCATGCCCACCAGCAGGGCGGCGACGCCCAGCCCGTTCTGCAACGAGAAGTTGGCGAAAGCATACATCCATTCGTGGGCGCGCATGAGTTCGCCCGTCTCGAGGATGTAGGAGGAAAACGTGGTGAAGGCGCCCATGAATCCAACCATGATCACGGTGCGCGCCTCCGGGGACACCGGCAGGCGGTGGCGGAACAGGGCCCACAGCATGCCGATGAGGAAACAGCCGATGATGTTCACGGCCAGGGTTCCCCAGGGGAAATAGGGCCCGGCCAGGCGCTGGACCAGGCCCGCCAGGCCGTAGCGGGACAGGGTGCCGAGGGCGCCGGCTGCGGCCAGCAGGGCTACCTTCAAGAGCATGGCGAAGTTCCTTTCACGGACCGGTGGGTCGGCCGGGGATCATTCGTACCCACGGGGGTTGGCGCTCTGCCAGCGCCAGTGGTCGGCGCACATCCGGTCCAGGCCCAGCTCGGCCCGCCAGCCCAGCAGCTTCGCGGCCAGGGTCGGGTCGGCCCAGCAGGCGGCGACATCACCGGGGCGCCGGTCGACGATGCGGTAGGGCACCGGGCGTCCGGACGCGGCCTCGGCGGCCTTGACCATGTCCAGCACGGAGTAACCGGTGCCGGTGCCCAGGTTCACGGCGGTGCAGCCGGGCAGGTCGTCCAGATGGTCCAAGGCCGCCAGGTGGCCCCGGGCCAGATCCACGACGTGGATGTAATCGCGCACCCCGGTTCCGTCGGGGGTGTCGTAATCGTCGCCGAAGATATCCAGACGTTCCCTGCGGCCGATGGCAACCTGCATGATGAAGGGCATCAGGTTGTTGGGAACGCCGCGGGGGTCCTCGCCGATGCGGCCGCTGGGGTGGGCGCCCACGGGGTTGAAGTACCGCAGCAGCACGGCGCACCAGCGGGGATCGGCGGCGCACACATCGCGCAGGATGTCCTCGATGATGAGCTTGGTGCGCCCGTAGGGGTTGGTCGCCGAGAGCGGGAACTCCTCGGTGATGGGCAGGGCCGCCGGGTCTCCGTACACGGTGGCCGAGGAGCTGAAGATGAAGCGGCGGCAGTCGGCGGCGTCCATGGCCTCTAGCAGCCTGATGGTGCCGATGATGTTGTTGTCGTAGTACCGCAGGGGCTCCGAGCAACTTTCACCCACGGCCTTGAGTCCGGCGAAATGGATGACCGCCCGGAAGGAATGGGCAGAGAAGATGCGCTCGAGAAGCGCCTGGTCGCGGATGTCCCCCTCGATGAAGGTCAGGGGCCTGCCGGCGAGCTCCTGCACCCGGTGCAGGCTTGCGGGGCTGGCGTTGGATAAATTGTCCAGAACGACGAGATCGTACCCGGCGCCCAGCAGTTCCAGGCAGGTGTGGCTGCCGATGTAACCGGCGCCACCGGTCACCAGGATGGGATTGTCCGGTGCCATGTCACGCTCCCGGAAAAAGGTGAAGCCGCCCGGGGCGGGTCATCCGGAAGCCGCCGGGCGAGGGTACATGGTACGGGGGTTTTGCCGCCGGGGGTATGAAAAAACGACTCGGATATTGTGCACGGCCCCTCCTGAACCCTAACAGGGTCGAGTCAAGTGATGCAGGGACAAGAAGCAGGAATGATCGCTCAAACCCAGCCATGCACAATATCGGAATCGTTCGTGAAGATCCCCCCGGATCGACGGAGAACATGTTAAACCATTTATCGACCTAGATCAACGACAATTTACAATTAAAGCGCTTTTTTGTTCTTCAAGGTTGGGGTTTGCCCCCGGATCGGCTGGCGACCCGGGGGCTCATGCCGCTATTGCTCACCCACCTGATAGGCCGAAAGCGCCGCGATGTTGACGATCTCGGCCACCGTGGACTGGATGGATACCAGGTTGATGGGGCGTTGCAGACCCACAAGGAGGGGGCCGATCACCTCGCAATTGCCCAGGGCACCGACCAGCTTGTAGGCGATGTTGCCGCTTTGCAGATCCGGGAAGACCAGCACGTTGGCTTCCCCGCCCACCGGCGAGTCGGGTACCGACAGCTTGCAGGCCAGGGGGTTCAGGGCGACGTCGCCGTGCATCTCTCCGTCCACGCGCAGTTCGGGATGCTCACGGCGGAGGATCTTCACGGCGTCGCGGACCTTGTGGCTCTCGGGGCGGTTGTTGTCGCCGAAGTTGCTGAACGACAGCATGGCGACCACCGGTTCGAGGTTGAAGTAGCGGGCCACCGACGAGGCGCGCACGGCGATGTCGGCCAGCAGGCGGGCGTCAGGATTGAAGTTCACGGTGGTGTCGGCGAAGATGAAGACCTTGCCCTCGACCAGCAGCACGTGCATGCCCACCACGCGTTCGATGCCTTCCTTGAGGTCGCCCAGGGTCAGGGACCAGCGGATGGAATCGACGAAGGGGCGGTCGGCCCCGCAGACCATGCCGTCGGCCTCGCCGCTGCGGAGCATCATGGCCCCGTGATGGATGGGGCGTCTGACCATGCGTTGGGCCTTGGCCAGGGTGTAGCCCTTGCGCGCCCGCTCGGTCCACAGCAGCTTGCCCATGGCGTCGCATTCGGGATCCCGCGAGGGATCCTTGATGACCATGCCCTCCAGGGGCAGGCCCAGGGTCTCGGCCTTGGCTTTTATGCGCTGCTCGTCGCCCAGCAGGATGGGCTGGCAGTAGCCCTCGTGGACGCAGATCCGGCAGGCCTCGAGGATGCGCTGGTCCTCCCCCTCGGGGAACACGATGCGCTTGTGCAAGGCGCGGGCGCGCGAGCGGATCGAATGCATGACCATGACGCTGCGGTTGGCCATGCCTTCGAGTCTTTCGTGGTACTCCTTCCAGTCGGTGATCGGTTGCTGGGCGACGCCCGTGTCGCAGGCGGCCTTGGCCACGGCCATGGCTTCGGCGGCCAGCACACGCGAATCGAAGGGCTTGGGGATGATGTATTCGGGCCCGAATTCGAAGTGTTCCCCGCCGTAGGCGGCGGCCACCTCGGCGGGAACCGGCTGGCGGGCCAGGTCGGCCAGGGCGTGGGCGGCCGCGATCTTCATCTCTTCGTTGATCTTGGTTGCCCGGACATCGAGGGCGCCGCGGAAGATGAAGGGGAAGCCCAGCACGTTGTTGACCTGGTTGGGGTAATCCGAGCGGCCGGTGGCCATGATCACGTCGGGGCGGGCCTCCTTGGCGTCCTCGTAGGTGATCTCGGGATCGGGGTTGGCCATGGCCATGACGATGGGCCGGTCGGCCATGGACTTGATCATGTCCTTGGTGACCAGACCCTTGACGGAGTAGCCCAGGAACACATCGGCGCCCTTCATGGCCTCGGCCAGGGTCCTCAGGTCGGTTTCGCGGGCGAAATGCTCCTTGTACTTGTTCATCCCCTTGCCGCGGCCCTTGTAGCAGACGCCCTTGCTGTCGACCAGGGTGAAGTTGGCGCGGGGGACGCCCATGGACTCGATGAGCTTGGCGCAGGCGATGGCGGCCGCGCCGGCGCCCGAGACCACGATCTTCAGGTCCTTGAGTTCCTTTTCCTGCAGCTGGGCGGCGTTGATCAGGGCGGCCGCCGAGATGATGGCGGTGCCGTGCTGGTCGTCGTGGAAGACCGGGATGTTCATGGTCTCCCGCAGGCGCTCCTCGATGAGGAAGCACTCGGGGGCCTTGATGTCCTCGAGGTTGATCCCCCCGACGGTGGGTTCGAGCAGCTCGCAGGTGCGGATGATCTCCTCGGGGTCCTCGGTGTCCAGCTCGATGTCGAACACGTCGATCTGGCCGAAACGCTTGAACAGGACGCCCTTGCCTTCCATGACCGGCTTGCCGGCCAGGGCGCCGATGTTGCCCAGGCCCAGCACGGCGGTGCCGTTGGAGACCACGGCCACGAGGTTGCCGCGGTTGGTGAAGCGGTAGGCCGCCGAGGGGTCATCGGCGATGACCAGGCAGGGCACGGCCACGCCGGGGGTGTAGGCCAGGGACAGATCCCGTGACGTCAGGCAAGGTTTGGTGGGTACGACTTCGACTTTTCCCGGGCGCCCCAGCTCGTGATATTCGAGAGCGTCCTGATCCTGGATGGCCATGACTCGTGTCCTTTCGTCAGGTTACCAACCATAAATCCGGAATATGTTACCGGAACAACAATCATGCACGGACCGGCCGGTGTAAAGCGGCAAGGGGATGAATTTTCCCGCTCCCGCGGCCGGGGTTCCCGGGGGGGTTTCCCTTGTCGGGAATCGGCAATGAGTTTAGAATTCCGCACCGACACTTGATTTTCTTACCGTACCGGGAGGAGAAGACCATGTCCATGAGCCGACGGACGAGCCTGATGGTGATCCTGATGCTGGCGGCCCTGCCGGCGGTGGTGCTGGGGATCACGGAGAAGAAGACGGGCACCGAGTATCCCGACCAGGTTACGGTGACGGTGGACGGCCAGGAAGTCACCCTGGACGCCACCGGGGTCGGCCTGCGGGAAAAGACCTTCCTGAAGGTGGATGTCTACACCATCGTTTCGTACATGGCCGCGGGCGCCGACCTGGGCGCCGATGACCAGGGCCTGGCCCTTTGCAAGCTGCAGCAGCCCAAGCGTCTGCAGATGGATTTGAGGCGCAGCTTCAGCCGCGACAAGCTGATCCACGCCTTCGTCGAGGTCATCGAGAAGAACTACGAGGACATGTCCCCCTTCGCCGACGAGATGAAGATCTTCGAGGGCTACTTCACGCGGGACGCCCGGGACGGGGATGTCATCGTTTTCGATTATGCACCCCAGGCCGGCTTGACGACCACGCTGAACGGGGAGGTCAAGGGCGTGATCCACAACCCGACCTTCGCCGAGGCCCTGTGGTCGGTCTGGTTCGGCAGGAAACCCGCCAACGACGGCCTCAAGCGCAACCTGCTGTCGGCGCTGGGTTCCTGAAAACTCCGGCCCGGACCATTTCCGCACGGTCCGGGCCAACCCTAGGATGATGTGCCCGTGAAATCATGGCTGATTTCCCTGCTGTTGCTGGTGGTCCTGGTCGCTTCCGGGGCCCTGGGCCAGGACGGGGACCAGGATGGCGGCAGGGTCGTCAAGGTGGGGGTCTTCCCCATCGATCCCATCGTGTCGGTGACCTCCGGGAACCAGCCCCGGGGGTTTTTCGTGGATCTGGTCAACGAAGTGGCGCGCCGGGAGCACTGGCGCGTGGTTTTCGTGCCGGGAACCTGGAACGAGGGGCTGCAGAGGCTGGAGGCCGGCAGCATCGATCTGATGACCGGGGTGGCCAGGGTGCCCGCACGGCAGGGCCGCATGCGGTTCGGAGAGCAGACCATCCTGACGGTCTGGGGGCAGGTCTTCGCCCGGCCCGGGGACAGGTTGCAGACGATCCTGGATCTGCGGGACAAACTCGTGGCCGTGGCCGCCGGGGACATCAATGGGATCAATTTCCAGGAAAGTGCGCGCAGGTTCGGCGTCACCTGCCGGTACCGTGAAGTTCCCACCCATGAGGAGATCTTCAGGCTGATCCAGAGCGGGGAAGTCGACGCCGGTGTGGCTCCCAACGTGTACGGCGTCGCCCATGCCGCGGATTTCGGCGTGGTGGGCACGGCCATCATCTTCAACCCGCTGGAATCCCATTTCGCCGCTCCCATGGGCAGCGACGGATCGTTGCTGCGGGCCCTCGACGCCCATATCGCCGCCTGGAAGGGCGAGGAGGATTCGTTCTACTACCGCAGCCTAGACCGCTGGCTAGGCGACAGCAGCGAAGAAAAGAAGGTGGTCCCGCGGTGGGTCTACTGGGCCGGAGGCGTCGTGGTTCTGCTGGCTCTGCTGATGTTCCTGCTGAACCGGACCCTGAACCGCAAGATCCGGGTACGGACCCGGGAACTGGCCGCGAGCGAGGCCAAGCAGCGCGCCATTTTCGACCAGTCCTTCCAGTTCATCGGCCTGCTCGATACGGAAGGAACCCTGCTGGACGTCAACCAGACCGCCCTGGATTTCATCGGGGCGCCCAAGGCTGAGGTCATCGGCAAGCCGTTCTGGGAGGCGCCCTGGTGGTCCCATTCCCGGGTTGCCCAGGATGAGATCCGCCGGGGCATCCAGGTAGCCGCCGCCGGTGGGGTCTTCAAGTCGGAGGCCACCCATCCGGCCGCCGACGGCACGCTCCATTTCATCGAATTTTCGGTCAAGGGCATCCGGGACGAGACCGATGCGGTGCGCTGGCTGGTGCCCGAGGGCCGGGACGTGACCGAGTACAAGGAAGCCAGGGAACAGCTGTCCCGTCTGGCGCAGGCCATCGAACAGACCGCGGACATGATCATCATCACCGACACCGAAGGGATCGTCGATTACGTCAACCAGGCCTTCACGCGGACCACCGGGCATGGCCGGGAAGCTGCGCTCGGGCGCAGCCTGCGGTTCCTGTGTTCCCCCGAGGAGGACGACAATCTTTACACAAGGGCCTGGTTCTCGCGTCTGGGCGCCACCTCCTGGCGCGGGCGCTTGACCATCGTCGGCTGCGAGGGGGCCACCCTGGATGTGGATGCCTCGGTATCCCCCCTGATGGGAGAGCGTGGTGGGGTGCAGGCCTACGTGGTCGTCCAGCGGGATATGACCCAGCTGGAGGAACTGGAACGCAGCCTGCGTCAGGCCCAGCGCCTGGAAGCGGTCGGCACCCTGGCCGCGGGCATCGCCCACGACTTCAACAACATCCTGGCGGCCATCTTCGGCTACACGGAACTGGCCCAGCTGGTGGTGGAGCCTGACAGCCCGGCCAACGAATACCTCGCGGAGGTCATCGTCGGCGCGGAACGGGCACGGGCCCTGGTCAGGCAGATCCTGGTCTTCGGGCGGCGCACCGAGCATGAGTGGGTGCAGGTATCTTTGGGAGATCTCGTGCGGGAAGTGCTGGAGCTGCTGCGGTCGACCCTGCCTGCGACGATCACCGTGGAAGATCACCTGGAGGTGGACGGGGCGGTGATGGGGGACGGCGGCCAGATCCACCAGGTGTTGATGAACCTGTGCACCAACGCGTTCCAGGTCATGGAGGACAGGGGCGGGGTTCTGAGGATATCGCTGTCGCGGGTCATGATGCCCCCGGCGGCCGACCTGGAGGGGGACCGCCTGGCGGCCGGCCCCTACATGGTCATAGAGGTGACCGACAACGGCCCCGGCATTCCCCGGGAGATGCTGGAAAAGATTTTCGAACCGTATTTCACCACCAAGGAACCCGGCAAGGGCACGGGCCTGGGGCTGGCGGTTGTGCACGGGATCGTCCAGGCTCATCACGGCGCCGTGCGGGTCGAAAGCCGTCCCGGCAAGGGGGCCAGTTTCCGGGTGCTGCTGCCGGAACTGGTGGCTCCGGAGAACGCAGCTCCCCAGAGCATCGGTCTGGCCGGGGGTATTGGGCGGGGCGAGCGCATCATGTTCGTGGATGATGAGGAAGTCCTGGGGCGCCTGGCGGCCCACTTTTTCGGCGATAACGGTTACAGCCTCACCCGGTTTACCGACAGCAGGGAGGCCTGGAAGTCGTTCATGGCCGATCCCCAGGCCTGGGACATGGTCATCTCGGATCAGACCATGCCCGGCATGACCGGCATCGACCTGGCGGCCCAGATCCTGGCGGTCAGGCCGGAATTGCCATTCGTCCTGTGCACCGGATACAGCACCGACGTGGGCCGGGACGCCGCCCTCACCATGGGGATCAGCCGCTTCGTCCAGAAACCCATCGAGATGGAGAAGCTGGGGGCGATCGTCAGGGCCCTGCTCGACAGCCGGCAGTCGGCGGGCTGAAAGGTCACCTGGCCAGCCAGCCGGCGTAAAGCTCGGGTCTGCGGTCGCGCAGGAACAGCCTGCGGGCATGGCTTGCGGCTACATCATTCAGATCCACATCGCAGATGAGGATTTCCTCGGCACCTGCTTGCGCGGTGGCCAGCACCCTGCCGTCCGGACCGCAGACGAAGGATTCCCCGGCGAACTCCAGATGCTCCTCCCTGCCGACCCGGTTGCACAGGGCGGTGAAGTAGCCGTTCTGGAAGGCGGCGACGCGCATCTCGGCCTCGTACAACCCGGCCGGCCATTCCCCGGTGGCTCCGGCCTGAGGTATGACCACGAGCTCCGCTCCGCCCAGGGCCAGGGCGCGCATGTACTCGGGGTAATGGCGGTCATAGCAGATGGCCACCCCGATCTTCCCGGCCCGGGTCTCGTAGACGGCCGCGCCGCGATCGCCGGGGGTGTAGTAGCCCTGCTCATGGAAATGTTCGTATTCGGTGATGTGCACCATGCGGGTGATGCCCAGCAGGGAACCGTCGGCGTCCAGCACGGGGGAGGAATCGTAACAGGGCCCCTGGTCCCCGGTCTTCTCGTACAGGTTCAGGACGATCACCACGCCCAGCTCGCGGGCCAGGGCGGCGAAGGCGTCGGTGGTGGGGCCGGGGATGGTCTCGGCCAGGGTGGGGTGGCCGGGCCGGGCGGGGGTCTGGGGGTAGAAGGGGGTGAAGGCCAGCTCGGCGAAACAGACCACCCGGGCGCCTTTCCGGGCCGCTTCCCGGACAGCTTCCTGGCCGCGCAGGGTGTTTTGTTTCCGGTCGGGGCCGGCCGTTTGCTGGATCAGGGCGATGCGCATGAGGAGCCTCCATGGTCTCGGGGTTGGTGAAGTTTACCTTGTGCCTCGGAAATTGTGTCCGGTGGGGAAAAGCCCGAGATCGATCCAGACCTGATTCATCATAAGTGGTTGTCGAATGGACGGTTGCCTGCACCCTCCTGGCTCCGGCCACCTCGGCCTTCCGGCCCGTCCGCCCTCCGTGGCTCCCGGGCCTCCAGGACGCCATTCCACAACCACTTATGATGAATCAGGCCTCCATCGACGGCCCGGTATCCCCGCCGGACACAATTTCCGAGGCACAAGGTGCAGTTTAACACAGAAATCCTGATTTGGATATTGACAATATAATTGTCCTTATGACAAGGTAATTGTCTGATTTGATTGTGTACTGTGTACAGTCTATCGAAAGAGCCGGAGTACAGCCATGCCTGAAGGCCAAAATGATGGTACGAAACCGGTTGCCGGGCTCCTGGCCGTGGGAGGACTGGTCAGGGATATCATGGCCCTGGGCGAGCGCCTGGCGCGCCGGGAGAGGGAAATCCTCGCACCCGAGGGGCTGACCCCCGCCCAGCGGGACGTGCTGGTGACCCTCAAGAGCCGGGGTCCGGTGACCATCGCCGGGCTGGGGCGCCTCAGGGGGTGCTCGCGCCAGAACGCCCGGGTGCTGGTGGGGGCCCTGGTCAGGCGCGGGTTCCTGCAGCTCGTGCCCAATCCCGCCCACAAGCGGGCCCATCTGGTGGCAATCACCGGGGAGGGGAAACAGGTGTTGCACCGGATCCTGCACCGGGAAGGCGAGGTGCTGGCCCGCATGGCCGGTTCTTTGCAGGGTGGCCAGACCCGGCAGGCGGCTGGGGCTTTACGGAAGATCTCCGCGGTCCTGTCCGGGGGTGACCGGCCGGGTTGAGCGGAACACGCCCTGCGCGCTCACCCTGAGGTATCCCGGCGCTGGCGCGCCAACGCCTGGGCCACCATCGAGGCCGCCTCCTTGGGCAAGCGCTCGGTCTGGTCGCGGTCCAGGGCGATGAACAGGCCGGTGCTCCGGCAGTATTCGGTTTCGCCCTCGGGGTCGGTCAGCCTGGCGCGGGTCAGGACCTTGCGGCCCTCGACGCCGGTCACCTCGGCGAAAGCCACCGCGGGAGTCCCGATGGGCAGCATGTTCACGAAGGTGATGTTCAGCTGGGCGGCCACCACCGGATATCCGGCCAGCCAGGCCGCTCCCCCCATGGTCTCGTCCAGGATGGCGGCCATCCCCCCGCCGTGGGCGTGGCCCGGAGGCCCCTGGGCGGCGGGCCCGCACAGGACCTTGGCGCAAAGGGTGTCTTCGTCGCCGCACTGGTAATACCGCACCAGCAACCGCCGGCCCGAATCATCTCCGGAGACGAACGTATCCTTGAGGGCCAGAAAGGGCAGGGTCGCGGACCGCCATCCGGGCTCGGCGGTTTCGAGCCATTGCAGAAGATCTTTGTTCATAGGGCCGGACTCCGGGCGCCGGCCAGGGCCGGGCTAGCGATAAAGGATCTTGGCCGTGCCCCAGGTGGCGCTTTCCAGGGGAGGGCCGCCGGAGTTGATGTAGAACACGGGCCGCTGGTCATCACCCGAAGCAGGTTCCATGGGCATCAGGTTGAAGTCCTGATCGATCACCGCCAGGTAGCCCGGAATGCTGGGCGGGTCGCTGGGGTGCAGGAAGATGTTGGCTTCGGGCTGGCCTGTAGTGTAGACAACCACGGTGGCCAGGACAACCGCGGATCCGGCCAGGGGCACCGGCGAGCCGAAGCCCACGATGAGATTGTCCAGGGAGCCGAGGTTGACCGCGGGCGTGGGGAAGGCGACATCCATGACGAAATCGGACGGGGATTGGAACGCCAGGAGGCATTCGAATCCCTGGAGCCCTCCCGGCGTGGAGCCGGAGTCATCGACCGGATCCATGGCCACCAGATACAGGGGAAGCTGCCCCCCCGAGGCCTGGACCTGGGTGACGGTGGCGCCTTCGTCGGCGTAAAGGCCCAGGGAACCGTACGCGGCTCCGGTGGCCGGATAGAGCATGATCAGCATCATCAGGGCGGTGACGGTGAGCGAGGTTTTCATGACGGGCGCCTCCTTGGGGATGGCCGGGCGAACGGTACCATGAATCTAGGGAATTGAAAATCCAGGGCCAAATGTCCGGCGCCCGTGGCGGAGGGAAACCGGTGGTGGCAATGGTTGGGTCCAGGGCCTATGCTGACCCTCGTTGCGGTCGTGTTCCCAAACCAGACAGGAGGATCAGGATGCTGGAAGTCGGCAAGAGAGCGCCCGCGTTCACGCTGCCCAACCAGGACGGGCGCAAGGTCAAGCTCTCGGATTTCAAGGGCAAGTACGTGGTTCTGTTCGCCTACCCCAAAGCGGCCACCAGCGGCTGAACGACCCAGGCCCGCGGGTTTCGTGAAAACCTGTCGTTGATCGCAAAGCACGGCGCGGTGGTGCTGGGCGTGAGCCCGGACCCGGTGGAGAAGCTCAAGAAGTGGCATGACAAGGAAGCGTTCGGGTTCGATCTGCTGTCGGATCCCGAACACAAGGTTCTGGAAAAATACGGCGCCTGGGGCGAGAAGAAGCTCTACGGCAAGACCTATTTCGGCGTGATCCGCAGCCACTGGATCATCGGGCCGGACGGCAAGGTCGCCGATGTCCAGTTCAAGGTGTCGCCGGCCAAGAGCGTCGAGCGTGCGCTGGCGTTCCTGGCCGGCGTATAGGGCCGGCAGCCGGCAGGGTCAGAACCTGCCGATTTCCAGCTCGTCGATGGTTTTCAGGACCGCGTCGTGCACCCGACCGTTGGTCACGATGACCCCGCTGTTGTTTTCCAGCCGGTAGCCCAGGCTGAAGTCGAGGTCGCGTCCGCGGATATCCGTGACGCGGCCTCCGGCCTCGGTCACCACCAGCACGCCGCCGGCGTGGTCCCAGATCTTTTCCCGGTATTTCCCGTCGCGGGGCAGCCGCAGGTAGGCCTCGGCCTCGCCGCGGGCTACCACGGCGTACTTGGCCTGGCTGTCCAGCCGCGCAGGTTCGGCGGCGATGGCCAGGGCCTCGGCGATCCTGGCGGCGTCGCCGTGGGAGGAATGGGCCGCTTCCACCGATTCGCAGAACCGGATGCGAGTGTTGTCGGCCTGGTCGCTGACCCGCAGGGGCGAGGCCGGACCTTCGCTCATCAGGGGCATCTGCCAGGCGCCGGCGCCGCGGACGGCGACGCAGAGGGTGCCCTCGCCGCGGTCGGCGTTCAGGGCCGGGCCCAGGTTGGGGCAACCCAGCAGGGCCACTTCGACGCGGCCGTCGAGGATCAGGGCCAGCGCGATGGCGTACTGCTGGCCGCGCAGGAAGCCCTTGGTGCCGTCGATGGGGTCGAGGGTCCAGAAACGGGGGGCATAGGTCTTGGCCCCTCCGCGATCGATCCAGGCGCAGACCCGCTGCGGGTCCGCGTCCGGTTCCACGTCCTTGACGTGGCCGGTGACTCTGTCCAGCAGGGCCTCGTTGTCCGGTTCACGCAGGGCCCGCGAGTCTTCCTCGCCGATGACCGGATCAGCGGGAAATTCGTCGCCCAGCAGGCGGCAAACGACGGCCTGGCTGCCGAAATCGGCCACGGTGACGGGGCTTCGGTCCTTCTTCTGCATCTCGCCCAGATCGATGCCGGCCTGGACGGCGCGGCACAGTCCGGCGGCCTTCCGCACGGCGGTGATAGCAGTGTCGATTTCTCGGGATAAGGGGTGGTCAAACCAGGGTTCAGACATTATCATGCTCCGGACTCGGGGTAGAGGATCGGATCAGGCTGGAAAAAACTGCTGGATTCCAACCGGGGAGTTGGGTCAGTATACTCAAGTTCAATTCCGGCCACCAAGGGGTTTGTAAAAAAGGGAGAGAACAATGAAGCGTTTGACATTGCTCATGATCGTGCTGCTGACCTTCGTGGTCTGCAGTTCCGTCATGGCCACGGATCTGACGGATCGCTGGGGCGTCGGGATCACCGGCGGACTGATGAAGCCCGTCGGCGGCGGCAATGATTATGCGAGGGTGGATCCTTTCATCGGCATGTGGGCCCGCCGGGGCTTGACGCCGCGCTGGTCCTTCGACGCAGGCTTCAAGTACGGTCGTTTCCACCAGGGCGCAGCCTATCCCGGTGACGAGGCCGACCTGACGTTCGACGACAACGGCAACGACTACACCAATTTCTTCCAGGGCATGCTGGGGCTGCGCTACAACCTGAACCCCGACAGCAAGTTCAACCCCTATGCGGGGATCCATTTCGGGGCCGCCAAGTGGCGGGTGGTCGATGACGACGGCAGCAACGATCTGGGTTACGCCATTGATGACGATACCGTGGTGGGCTACCAGGACGGCCATCCCCAGAAGCTGGACACCACCAATCTGACCGCCTCGCTGACCCTGGGCATGGAGTATTTCCTGGGCGACAACTCCAGCTTCGACCTGGGCGCCCGTTACAACTGGCTGATCGACAACGACCTGGACAACATCGGCACCAGCGCCATCTGGGGCCCGGGCGAGGAAGACACCAACGACGGTCTGGTCGAGGTCTTCGCCGGGCTGACCTACTACTGGGGCGGCAACGGGGATTCCGACCACGACGGCATCCCCAACTCCGATGACAATTGCCCCAAGGTCGCCGAGGACAAGGACGGGTTCCAGGACTATGACGGTTGCCCCGATCCGGACAACGACGGCGACGGCATCCTCGATGCCAACGACAAGTGCCCGGACCAGGCCGAGGACATGGATGGGTTCGAGGATGAAGACGGCTGCCCCGACCTTGACAACGACGGCGACGGCGTCCTGGACGCCGTGGACCAGTGCCCGAATGACCCCGAGGACATCGACGGCTACATGGACCGTGACGGTTGCCCCGACGTGGACAACGACGGCGACGGCGTCCTGGACGCCGTGGACCAGTGCCCCGATACGGCCGAGGGCGCCGAGGTGGACGCCAACGGCTGCGCCAAGGCCAAGAAGCGCGACCTGATCCTCAAGGGCGTGAACTTCGAGTTGAACTCCGCCGAATTGACGCCGGAGTCTTCGAACACCCTGGATCAGGTGGCCGAGTCCATGACCATCTGGGACACCATCACCATCGAGATCGCGGGCCACACCGACAGCACCGGCAGCGCCGCCTACAACAAGCGCCTGTCCCAGGCCCGGGCCGAGACGGTTCTGAACTACCTGGCCAGCAAGGGCATCGCGCGCGAGCGCATGCGTGCCGTGGGTTACGGCGAGGAGAAGCCCATCGCCCCCAACGACACCGCCGAGGGCAGGGCCAAGAACCGCCGTGTGGAGCTGAACCGGACCGACTGATCCGGCTACCGCATACGGTTAACGACAAGGGCCCCGGGATTCCCGGGGCCCTTTTTGATACGCGCCAAACCGGCGGTCGCCGGAGAGTCATTCCCACTCGATGGTTCCCGGCGGCTTGCTGGTCAAATCGTACATCAGGCCGCTGATGCCGGGCAGCTCCAGGATGCCGCGGCGCAGCTCGTCGAGGAGAGCGGGCGGCAGCTCGGCAGCGGTGGCGGTCATGGCCCGCTCGCTCAACACCGGCCTGATGATGCACAGCTCGCGGCCCCGGCCATCGACCTCCAGGGGCGCCAGGACGGTGGGGCACTGCCAGACCTGGTCGTAGAGCCCGTGGCGACGCAGACCCTCCATCACCATATGGTCGCACTCGCGCAGCAGATCCAGGCGGTCGCGGGTCATGCCGGCGGGCAGGAGGCGGAAGGATGCCGGCGCCGACGGGGCGAGGTTCCACAGGGCGCGGTTCAGCCCGCCGACGGACTTGAAGATCAGTCCGGCGACCTTTTTCAGGGTGGGGTAGTCGGCCTCGCCGCTCAGAAGCACCGGGTGTTCGTAGCTGCGCAGATCCGCCTTGACACCCACGGAGCGGAGGGGCAAGGGGACCGCCCTCAGGCCGTGGGGGGCGGCCAGCTCGGCGACGGCCGGGGCGATTTGCGCGAGCTGGTCCTCGCCGGCGGTGCGGCCTGAGGAACACAGCAGGCGCACGCCGAGGCCCGGGCCGGGGAAGGGGTGGCGCCAGATCAGGTCCCGGTCGATCCCCAGCATCCGGCCCAGCTCGCGGACCTCGA
>JANTFX010000074.1 GCA_024763215.1 Candidatus Krumholzibacteriia bacterium
TCCCAGTCCAGCTCCGAACCGGGGCCGTGATCGCCCTGGATGATGATCACCGGCGGCCGGGGCGAGTCGGCCAGGATCCTGTCCACCATCCGGCCCAACTCGTCCATGATGTGCAGGGCCTGGGCGCTGTACTCGGCGCGATACAACCCCTTGTGCCGGCCGTGGATGTTGTACCAGTGGCTGCCGTCGGCGAAGGCGAACTTCTTGTCCGACCCCACCGCCTCGCCCTTTTCCCCGAAGACGAACGGCGGGTGCGGTGCCAGCAGATGCGTATAGACGAAGACCGGCTCGTCCGCGGGGATGCCCCGGCGGGCGTTGGTCAGATGATCCAGGATGTAGTTCAGCCGGCGGCGGCGCAAGCCGTACGAGAAATCCGCCTGGCCATGGCCCAGCATGGGCAACAACAGGGTCAGAAAGCTGTCGTTCAACACGTAGTAGTCGGTGAAGGACGGGTGCACCAGGGGGCGGTGGCGGTGCTCGCTGCCGGTGATCCTGGTCAGGGGGTAGCCCGAGGGGTAGCTGACCACGTGGTAGCCCAGGGATCGGAAAGCCTGCGTCACCCGCGCCTTTCCGACAAGCCGGCCCAGGATGCGGCGGTCCTGGGACTCGGGGTCCCTGATGTCCAGCAAATCAGGCAGGAACCCCGCGTTCAGGGTGGCCGCCGCCGAAAGGGCGGTCTGAGGATAGTTGGCGAAGGTGTAACGCAGGACGCGGAACCCCCGCCTTGCCAGAACGTCGCTGTACCGGTCGCGGGGCAGGTGGTAGACCTGCTCCAGGAAAGTGGGCTGCCCCAGGCCGTCCACCAGGAAATAGTAGACGTCCGGTCTGGGACGAGTCTTATCCAGGCGAGGCACCGGCAGCTGCCGGGAGTAAAGGCTGCCCGGCGTGGGCGCCTGCTCCCTGCGTGTGCCCTGGATGACGCTGAACATGGGCATGACCACCAGCGCCAGCATGGCCAGGTTCAGCGGCAGGTTCAGGCGCGGCAGATCCCGCCAGGGCAGACGACCCCGCCGCGGGCCGAGCAGCAACCCCAGCAGCAGGGTCAACCCGAGCATGCCCAGCGAGACCCCCGGCCCCATGGCCCCGCCCCCAACCACCACCGCCACCACCGGGGTCAGCACCAGGGCCGAGCGGGACCAGGATTTCCAGACCGGCAGGCCCACCGCCAGCAAACCCGCGCAGAAAATCCCGTAGACAAACAGCATGGGCAGGTTGTCCCCGAACTCGAGGAGCCGGAAATTCCGGCTGTAGAAATGCACCACAGGAAGCGAGCCGACCAACCAGGGGTAAAGCGGCGCGTTGAACAACCGGGCAGGAAGTTTCCGCAAGGTGGTCATGTCCCCGCCGTTCCTTCACCGTCAGCGGCCGGTTTCCGGTCCAGGAGTTGCCAGACGGCGTCGGCGGCCTTTTCGGGGGTGATGGCGGCCAGCCCGGCCCGCGGGTCCGGGGTGTCCTCGGCACGCAGGATGATGCGGCGTGCGGGGTCCATGTACGGACCGCAATCCTCGGCGGTCCAGCGCGAAAACAGGGCAACCACGGGAGTGCCCACCGCCGCGGCGATGTGCATGGGCCCGGTGTTGGGCGTCACCAGCACGTCCAGCGCCTCCAGCAGCCCCTTGTAGCGCTGGAAGTCCGGCGGGCCGCTGAGCAGGGTGACCGCCCCTCCGGCAGCCGCGATGACAGGATCCACCAAGGGGCGCTCCTCGGGCAGGGCGTCGATGATCACGGCCAGGTCGCGCCCCCGCCGCTGGGCCTGATCCTTCAACAGACGCCCCAGGCGGGCGAAATGGGCCGGCGGCCAGTTGCGGTGGCCCAGATCCTTCCTGCTGCGGAAAAACGGCAGGCCGCTGCCGCTGAAGGTAGGGTGCAGCCCGACCAGCAGGGTGGCGGGGCCCACACCGTGTTCGGCGAGCAGTTCGCGGGCCTTCTTGCGCCCTCCCGCGGTCACCGGCAGGTGGACCCACCCTTCGGGGCAAGGGATCTCGAGGGAATCCCGCACCACGGCCAGGCAGCGATCGCAGTAGTGCCCCGACGACGGCCCCGCCGGCAGGGCATGGACCCGGGGGCCGATCTTCAGCAGCCATTTCCGGTAGGTGGGCTTGGCTTCCAGCACGTAGATGCGCTCGTAACCCTCGCGGGCAAAGGCCCTGGTCAGGGCCGACTTCATCAGCAGCGAGCGCGGAAACCGCCGGGAATAAACCCACAACCTGGTCAGGCGCGGATGGTAGTCACGCATCACGCGCACGCCTTCGGCGCTGGTCAGAAGGTGGAATTCGGCCTCGGGCATGGCCGCCAGCAATGCGTTGAGGGCCGGGGTGATCATGACCAGATCGCCCGCGCGCCCCACGCGCACCACCAGGATTTTCCGTTTACCCTTCACCGCGAAAATTCCTTCCTCGCTGGACGAAGCCCCAACCAGTGTATATTAATCGCGTACAATCATCGACAAACCGTACTTGGGGCGCAAGCCTTTCCGAAGGGCAGACATGGAACTGAAGGTGGAAATTTCCGTGGGCGAGTTGCTGGACAAGATCACGATCCTCGAGATCAAGTCCGAGCGCATCACCGACCAGGCCAAGCTCGCCAACATCCTGACCGAACTGGCGGCGCTGAAAGGAACCTGGGCGGAATCGGGCCTGGCGGCCGTCGACCTGGGCGATCTGGTGGGCCGTCTGAAGGCCGTCAACGAGGCCCTGTGGGATATCGAGGATGGCATCCGCCGCCTGGAAGCCGCCCAACAGTTCGGGGAGGATTTCATCCGGCTTGCGCGATCGGTCTACCAGCGTAACGATGAACGGTCGGTCATCAAGCGCAAGGTCAACCACCTGACCGGCAGCCGTCTGGTGGAGGAGAAGTCCTACGCGGACTATTCGCAAAGGGGCTGATGCTCCTGCATGCAAAAAAGCCGGCGCCCCGTGGCGCCGGCTTTTTCCCATGAATCACCATCGAACCTAGAAGGTGAACCAGACCCCGGCCTCGGTAACGTTCTCACCCACGGTGCCGAAATCGGTCATGCTGTCGCCATTTCCGGGAGGCGACATGCTGACGATGCCGAAGCCGTGCTGGAACGTCACACCGAGATGGTCGTTGAACTCGACCTCACCGCCCAGATACAGGGCGCCGGTGAACTGGGTCCAGGTGTCGTCCACGGCCACACCGTCGGCCATGACCGGATAATCGATCAGCCCGGCGTCGCGGTTGTCCAGGATACCCAGCGTCAGGGCCGGACGCAGGAAGAAGAAGGCGTTGCCGTAATCCCTGAGGATGTAGGGCATGCCCAGGTCGAACCAGAAGCTGCTGGCGGTCTCATCGCCCAGATCAGTGCCCTGGAATCCGACGCCGAAATCGACGGCCACCTTGTCACTCATGAAGTACCTGATGCCCACGGGGGCATCGGTGTTGTTGAAGCCCATGGCGAAATCACCCTTGCGCGCCGTGTATTCTCCGGCCAGCGCCGCCGTGGCGACCAGCAGGGACACCAGCGTCAGGATCACGAGAATCTTCCGCATCATGTCAACACCTCCAGGGGTAGGAACCTCCGTATTCAGGGCGGCCCGGCAGGCGGCCCCGTCCAGATAGGGAAAATTTCCAACAGAAGAATCAATTAGTCAAGCGAATTCGCAGCTAAAAATATATTGGTCTTATGCCGGCCCCGAGGGCCCAATGAAAACCCCGCCGCCTCAGCGAGGCGGCGGGGCCTATCAACCCGTGGGCTGATGCCCGACCTACCAGCGATCACCGCCACGGCCGCCGCCGTAGCCGCCACCACCACCGGTGCGACGGGGACGATCCTGGGCCTCGTTGACGCGCAGCGCGCGGCCGCCCATCTCCTTGCCGTCCAGGGCCGAAATCATGGCCTGCATGGCATCGTCGTCCACCTCGATGAACCCGAAGCCACGGGGGCGGCCCGTCTCGCGGTCGTTGATCAGCGCCACCGAGTGCACGGTCCCGTGCTCTCCGAACAGCTGGCTCACTTCATCCTCGGTCGCGCTGAAGGGCAGGTTGCCCACGTACAGTTTCTTCACAGTCTTGTCTCCATTGCCGGCTTTCCGGCTTAACCAAGCACTCAGAATCGCCGGCTTGTTCCGGCGTGATCCCCTGTGCTTCCTCTGGCCCGGCGATCGTCCCGACCTCCGAACCTCATCCCCCGACCGTCGGGAGAATCCTCAAACCCCCTGCCGCGGCAAGCAAGGCCGCACCCGGGGACGAATCTCATTGTTCAAGACAGGCAAGTTACCTGTTCAGCAAGCTTTTGGCAAGAAACCATTTGGCACCTGAGGTGCGCGGGGAATCAACAGCCGTTTTGATTCAATCTGCGGAGGTGAACTTCCAGTCAATCCCCAGGGCCGGGCGCCATGGCGGGTCACCGAAACGGAAATATATTGTTCGCATGCCATCGCTCATCCATCCCCCCGACCAGCAACGGAGTACCCAATGATCAAGGCCTACGCCGCCCGGAAACCCGGTGCCTCCCTCGAGCCCTTCAGCTACGATCCCGGCCCTCTCGGCGACAGCCAGGTGGAGATCCGGGTCGAGAGCTGCGGCATCTGCCACAGCGACCTGTCCATGCTGGACAACGAATGGGGCATGACGACTTACCCCTTCGTGCCGGGCCACGAGGTTGTCGGCACCGTGGAGTCCATCGGTGCGAATGTGACACGCGTGGCCGAGGGTGACCGGGTGGGGCTGGGCTGGTACGCCGGCAGCTGCATGCGTTGCCCGGCATGCATGTCCGGCGATCACAACCTCTGCTCCCATGTCGAATCCACCATCGTCGGCCGCCACGGAGGCTTCGCCGACAAGGTCCGCTGCTCCCAGGAGTGGGCCATCCGGCTGCCCGACGGCCTGGACGCGGCCAAGGCCGGCCCCCTGTTCTGCGGCGGGATTACCGTCTTCAATCCCATCCTCGAATGCCGTGTGCTTCCCACGGACAGGGTGGGCGTCATCGGTATCGGGGGGCTGGGCCACTTTGCCCTGCAATTTCTGGCCAAGTGGGGCTGCGAAGTGACTGCCTTTACCAGCAGCGCGGCCAAGGCCGACCAGGCACGCTCCCTGGGCGCCCATCGCATCGTCGACTCACGGGATCCCGACGCCCTCGATGCCGTGTCAGGGACTTACGATTTCATCATCTCCACGGTGAATGCGGACATGGATTGGAATCGCTACCTCGCCGCCCTCGGACCGAAGGGCAAACTGCATGTGGTGGGGGCTGTGCTGAACCCCATGCAGATCCCCGCCTTCTCCCTCATCGGGGGGCAGAAGAGCATATCGGGATCGCCGCTGGGTTCGCCCGAGACCACCCGGAAGATGTTGGAATTCTGCGCCCGGCACGATATCGAGGCGGTGACCGAATTCTTCCCCATGAAGGAGGTCAACGCGGCATTGGCTCACCTGCGGGAAGGCAAGGCGCGCTACCGCATCGTACTTGAAGCCTGAGGATTGCAGCGCAAACCCTGCCCATGGCGGCACGAGCGGGCTCCCCTACCCCTTGACGCTCCCGAGGGTCAGCCCGCTGACCAGGTACCGGTTCAGCACCAGGAAG
The DNA here is from genome assembly GCA_024763215.1 of Candidatus Krumholzibacteriia bacterium. Taxonomy (GTDB): domain Bacteria; phylum Krumholzibacteriota; class Krumholzibacteriia; order LZORAL124-64-63; family LZORAL124-64-63; genus JAHJTW01. The sequence continues at coordinate 5,543 of JANTFX010000074.1, forward strand.
AGCACCACCACCGGCACGCTGACCAGCAGGGAGCCGGCGGCGTAATTCGCCCACTCGGTCTGGTAGGTGGTGAACAGGGACTCCAGACCCAGGGGCAAGGTCATCAGCTGGCGGCTGGTCAGCATCACCCGCGCGACCATGAACTCGCTCCAGCCGGTCATGAAGCTGAACAGGGCGGTGATCACCAGGGCCGGCGCGCTCAGCGGCAGGGTAACCCGCACAAAGGCCTGCATCGGGCTGCAGCCGTCGATCAACGCGGCCTCGTTCAGGTCCACGGGGATGGTGTCGTAATATCCCTTCATGGTCCAGATGCAGAACGGCAACGCCGTGGCCACATAGGCGATCATCACCCCGCCGAGGGTGTCCACCAGGTGGAACTTGCGCATCATCAGGTACAGGGGCAGCAGCAGCATGGTCGCAGGGAACATCTGGGTCATCAGGATCCCCTGCAGGGCCGCGCCGCGGCCCTTGAACCTGGCCCGCGACAGGGCGAAGCCCCCCAGGCTGGCCAGGGCCACCCCGATCAGGGCCGTGCCCAGCGAGACGATCGCCGAGTTGCGCAGCCACAGGAAAAACGGTTTCTCGGTCAGCATGATGCGGTAGGCGTCCAGCGTGGCATGCTGCGGAATGATCTCCAGATGCGTGCTGTAGAGCTGGTCCCCAGGCCGCAGGCTGATGCCGAAGACCTGGATCACCGGGAATATCGCGAACAGCACCAGCAGCCACACCAGCGCATGGACCCACACCACCGACCACACGGACTTCAGCCTGCCCCGCCGCGCCATCAGTAAGCCTCCTGCCGCGAAACCCGCTCGTAACCCCGCACGATCACAAACAGCACCAGGAAGATGAACACGCTGAAGGCCGCCGCGTAGCCGTACCGGTAGTAGAAGAAGGCCGCCTTGTAGACATAGGTCACCAGGATGTGGCTCTTGTCCGCGGGCAGGCCCTGGTCGGTGACCAGCCAGATCACGTTCAGGTTGTTGAAGGTCCAGATGGTGCCCAACACCAGTGCCGGCAGCAGCACCGGCTTGAGCATGGGCAGGGTGATGCTGAAGAAACGCCGCACCGGACCGGCCCCGTCGATCCGCGCCGCCTCGTACAACTCCTGGGGGATGCTCTGCAAGCCCCCCAGGGCGATCACCATGATGAAGGGGAACCCCAGCCAGATGTTGGTGATCACCGCGGCGAAAAACGCCGCGGACTCGCTCGCGAACCAGGCCACCGGGTGCAGGCCCACCATGGTCAGCAGCTGGTTCACCGCCCCGTACTCCACGTTGAACATCCCCCGCCAGGTCAGCGCCGAGATGTACTGGGGCACCGCCCAGGGCAGGATCAGCAGGGCGCGGTACAGGTTGCGGCCGCGCAGCTTGCGGTTCAGCAACAGGGCTGCCCCCAGGCCCAGGACGAAGTGGAAGATCAGGTTGATCACCGTCCAGGCGATGGTCTTGCCGAAGATGTGGTAGAAGTCCGGCTCGGAGAAGATCCGCGCGTAGTGCATGAAGCCTTTGAGCTGCGGATCCCGGAAGTGGTACATGTTCCAATTGGTCAGCGAGACGTAGAAATTGAAGAGGAACGGGTAGGCCACCACCGCCAGCAGAACGACGGCAGCCGGCATCAGGAACCAGAACGCCAGGCGCGATTGAGGGTTGCCGAACTTCACACGTTCTCCTTATTCCTTCATCCTGGCGATCATGTCCACCGCGCGCCGCTGCATGAACTTCGCCGCCTCGGCCGGGGTCATGTTCCCGTTCATGACGTTCTGATAACCGGGCCGCATGCTGTCCCAGATGGCCCGCATCTCCGGTACGATGGGCATCAGGCGCCCTTGGGCGATCTGCGCGTTGCTGACCTGCATCACCGGGTCGGTCTTGAACTCGGGGATCTCGCGCGCCTTCAGATCGCTCGGCAGCACGCTCAGGGTACGGGCCAGATCCGCCTGCACGTCATAGCTGGTCAACCAGGACAGCAGCGCAGCGGTGCAATCCCTCGTGGCCGGATCGAGGTACGCGTTCACGGAATAGCACTTGGCGCTGGTCATGGGGACCGGCCAAAGCCCGGTGGCGCTGACCTTGGGCATGAGCGCCAGTTCGATATCCAGGCCCGCCTTGCGGTACCCCTCCCAGGACCAGGGCCCGTTGATGATGTAGGCCGCCTGCCCCGTCTTGAACATGGTGTCGGCCAGGGGGTAGTCGCATTCCCTGGGCATGACGTTTTTCCGGCGCAGATCCAGCATGAATCCCAGGGCCCCGACCATGGCCGGAGTGTCGAGGGTGGGCGCGGCGTGATCGTCCATCACCCAGCCGCCGTAGCCGCCCAGCCAGGGCACCAGCCAGAACGGTTCCAGCAGGTTGAACACCAGGCCGTACTGGTCGATCTTGCCGTCGCCGTCCAGATCCCTGGTCAGATCCTGGAGCTGGGCGACCCAGGCGTCGGTGTTGTCCGGGATGGTATCGACCAGGGCCTTGTTGGCCACCAGGGTCAGGTGGTTGCCCACCTGGTCGGGCAGACCCCAGATCTTCCCGTCCAGTTCGGGCAGTGCGGACCGGTCGAACCGCGCGATCTCACTCCGAGGCAACAGATCCCCGATGGGCATCAGCAGGCCCATGATCTGGTACGGGCCGATCTTGTCGGCCGGCCCGTAAACCATATTGGGCCCGCCATAGGCCAGGGCCGCGGTCTGGAACTGGGTCTGCAGATCCTCGGTGCGGTAATGCACGCGCTGGATATCAAAAGCCGCGAACTCGGGGTGCCGGGCCCGGAATTCGGCGACGTGCTTGTCGAAGAGGGCCTGCTCCTGGGGGTCCATCTGCTCCCAGATGACCACGCTTCCGCTGCGGTCCACGTGGCCGCAGGACACCTGAAGGCAGAGGGCCGCCAGACCCGCCGCCGCGCAAGCAACCGCACGCCATGGGAGAACATGTATCTTCATGGGGGACAACACTACACCGTTTTTCATTGAAGAACAACAATCCTTCCTGTATCTTCGCCGCCAATGTGACTGACCAGCCCACCCCAAAGCCATGGATTGACGGTTCCACCATGCCCAGAATCATTGCCCGCTTTCCCGCTTCAGGGGCCATGGCCACCGTGGCCATGGCGGTCACCCTCCTGATGGCCGGCCAGGTGTCGGCGGTCCCCTTCCACGCCCCGGTCATCGACGGTGTGATCACCGCCGACGGCACGGACTGGGATCCGGCCGACCTGGTTGTCGACGACCACGCCGACGACAACACCTCGCGGACGGGCAACCTCCGGAACCTCTGGTGCACCTGGGACCAAGAGAATCTTTATCTGGCCATCACTTACCAGGATTTCGGTTCGGACGAGGCCCTGGCCGTCTATCTCGACCTGGACAAACACATCGGCCCGCGGTCGGCCGCCGACCTTAACGCCTACGCCGGCAACTTCCTGCTACCTGCCGGCCACGGCATCGACCTGGTCCTGGGGCGCCAACCCGGCGACAGCGCAGAGCTGGGCGGGCCCGCGCCGGGCGTGCGGCTGGTCAACGACAGCACCGGCGCCACCCTGGATGTCAGCGATCACGTCACCATCGCCCAGGCGTTCAACGTGGGCAAGAGCACGGCCGCCCTGCCGTTCTGGTTCAACGCGGAGCTGGCCATCCCCTGGTCGCTGATCTATGCCGAGGGCATGCCCGACTACGCCGTCCTGAAGGCCGTGGCGGTGATCACCAAGGCCGACGCCGGACTCAACGGCGTCGACTCCGCCCCGGACAACGCCGGGCTGGACGGCGGCAGCGCCCAGGTCGAGCTGCTGAACCTGCACGCCTCGGTCCTCGATGACGACGGCGATGGTGTGCCCGACCCCGCTACCGGTTCCATTTCCGGCACCGTCACCCTGCCCGGCGACGACGGAACCACGGCCATCAGAGCCACCGCGACCATCGACGGGTTTCCCGGCCGGGATCCCGGCGCGCCCTTGTCCACCGTGACCACCATCGCCGGCGCCGATGAATTCACCCTGCCCCGCCTGCCGGATGGGGACTATTCCGTCACCGTCAGCGCCGAAGGCTATCTCCCGGACTCCGGCACGTTTACTGTCAGCGGGGGCGCCGCCACCACCGGCGCAGATTTCACCCTCGCACGCGCCACGGCCATCCGCGGCACCGTGAGCTTCGCCTCCGGCCCGGGCGGCGCAGGCTCCCTGACACTTCTGGATGCCAGCGGCAACGAACTCCAGACCAGGGCCTTCACCGCCGCCGGCGGTCCCTATGTCTTCTATGTGGAACCGGGGCAGTACACCGTGCGCGCCGAGGCCGACACCTATCTGCCTGCCGAAATCCCCGTGACGGTCACCGCCGGCACCGACGTGACCGGGGTCGATTTCTCGCTCGCGCGGCAGACCGAGATCAGCGGAAGCGTGAGTTTCGCGTCCGGGCCGGGCGCCGCAGGAACCCTGCGCCTGCTGAACGGCGAGGGCGATGAGCTGGATTTCGCCGATTTCCCCGCCAACGGCGGCGATTTCGCCTTCTTCACCACCGTCGGCGGCGACTTCACCCTGTCGGCCTCCGCGGCGACCTACATCACCACCGAGCTGGCGGTCTCGGTCACCGCCGGCACCGACATCACGGGTCTGGAGATCGTCCTGCCCCGGGCCGCCCGCGTATCCGGCGCGGTGGCCTTCGAGGGCCCAGCCGCCCCGGGCCGTCTGGAGCTGCATGACCAGTTGACCGGAGCCCTGCGCGATACGAGCAGTTTCTCCGCCCCCGGTGATTCCTTCGCCTTCTACCTCGAGCCGGGAAGCTACCGCCTGACCCTGACCGCCAACGGGTACACCCCCCTGGAGCCGGTGATCACCGTCGGTACGGACGATCTGCCCCTGGGGAACCTCACCCTGCTGGCCGTCCGGGCCGACCACCTGGAAATCGTGGATGACCAGGGCGAAACCCTGACCGATGTGCTCGGCACGGTCTCCATCCCCGAGGACGACCTCTGGTTCCCCACACCGGTGATCCTGGCCGCGCGCGATTCCGCCGGCCGGGACGACATCTATGATCTGGACGGCAACCTCGCCGGGTTCGTCCTGAGCTCCTTGAAGATGGACGACCAGAGCCCGCCCCGGGGCAACCCGGTATTCTTTTCCTCCAGCGATCTCGGCGATACGACCACGGCGGTGGACTTCCAGGCCGGCCGCGCCCGGTTCTGGATGACCAACAACGCTGTCGAGGTCCTGCGCGTTTACCTGGCCCAGCCGGCCAAGGATCCCATCGCCGGGCGCATCGTGGTGGCCTTCCGGGATCCGCAGCCGACAACCGTGGTCCTGACCGCCGACACAGATAGCCTGACCGCCGACGGGGCCACCACGGTCACGGTCACGGCCCAGCTCTATGATTCGGCCCACAATCCCAGCCGGATCGCCGATGTGCCCGTGACCTTCGCCGTGGCCGCCGCCTCCACCGGCACCGGCCGCTTTGCGGTGCCCACGGTGACGACCAACGCCGACGGCCAGGCCCAGGCCGAACTGTCGGCCACCGGCTCGGGCACGCTGCTGATCACCGCCTCGGTGGTCATCGACAACCGGGTTCTGGACGTTGTCGCCGGTGAGATCGGCGGCTCCGAGAACCTGTTGCCTGTGGCCGCCCTGGCCGGACCGCCGGCCGGCTGGGTCATCGTCCTGCCCGGCCTGCTCAGCGACCTGACCTCCCCGGTGACGGTCACCGCGCAGTTGGTCGACGTCTTCGGCAACCCCTCACCCACCGCCGGCGAAAGCTTCACCTTCACCGCCGACCCCGCCGGCCTGGGGACTTTCGATCCCCCGTCTGCGGTATCGGATTCCAGCGGCCGGGCCTTCAGCAACTTCACTCCGGCCGGCACGGCAGGTCTGGTGACGGTAGGCGGCCAGGGCGGAGCGTTGTCGGTCGGGGATGCCGGCCTGCGCCTGCGCGACGTGTCGGTGATCGACGACCCCGACTGGGAGAACGAACCGGGCACCCGGCACACGTTCCCCCCCACAGATCTGACGGCCCTGGTCGTGAACAACAGCCAGGACCACCTGATTCTGGATATCCCGTTTTCCTCGAACTGGAGCGGCCTGCAACTGACCGTGATTTTCGAGACGAACTTCGACGCAGCGGGCGCGGCCAGCGATCCCTTCGTCCAGCCCGTGAACTACGGCCATGAGCTGAAACCCGACTACGCCATCACGTGCAAGTACAGCGCCGACGACTACGGGGATTTCCGGCGCTGGAACATTACCCTCGGCGCCTGGGAATGGTATGACCCGGACTCCGACAGCTACACCACCGCCCAGGGCTCCAACATCGAGAACGTATGGACCAGCAAGGGGCCCGACACGTTCCACATCGAGATCCCCTGGGCCGCCTTCGGCGCCCGGCCCGATTCCCTGCTGCTGGAAACCTACCTGACCCAGGACGACGGTGGAGTCAAGCGCTCGGCATTCGACTCGGCGCCCCAGGATTCCACCCTGAATCTGACCTTCGACTACATCAATCCAGACCCCGATGACTGGGATCAGGCCCTCGGGCCGGTGACCCTCACCGCCTGGGGCGGTCCCTACGTGGTCAAGACCGATTTCCCCACCCCGCCCGAGATTTCCGAGGCCCAGGTTTCCCCCGCGGCCGTCGATGCGGGCCAGATGATCACCCTGACGGCCCACGTCACCGACGGCGGCGACGGGATCGGCGATGTGCTGGCCGATCTTTCGGCTACCGGCGGGCCGTCCTTGGCGCGCATGTTCGACGACGGACTGCCGGCCCACGGTGATCAGGCCGCCGGTGATGGCACCTACAGCCTGCAGACCCTGATCCCGGTGGGCAGTCCGGGCGGCAGCCAGGAGCTTGTCATCACGGCCTTCGACGCCGGCAACGCCAGCCAGGCCACGGCCACGACCACCTTGACGGTCACGGCCATCGTCGAGCCCATCCTCCAGGTGGACGACCCCGTCGGCGACGACCACGGCCCCAACCAGCCGGGCACGGCACGGAAGTTCTACACCTATCCCACGAACATCGTGTTCGGCCCCGGGTCCTTCGACCTGACCGGGCTGACCATCTACGAGACCAGCACGGTGGTCGGCGGACAATCCATCGACATGATCGCCTTCCAGGTCGGCCTGGTGGACTTCCCCGACCCCGCCGATCCCAGCACGGCCGACTGGAACCCGCTTTACGCCGAACTGAACATCCAGAAGATCGACATCCTCATCGACAGCGGTCCGGGCGGAGCCACGACCACGCTGCCCGCCCGGCAGGCGGGCTGCCAGCCCTGGGACGCCTGGGACTACGCGGTGATCATGGACGGCTGGTACAAGGCCGTCATCCCGAGCCTGGGCCAGAACACGTTGCAATCCTGGCGCGACAACGCTCTGCGCACCGACCAGGACATCATCCTGATGGGTGATCCCCAGCTGAACACGGTGACTGCGCTGGTGAGCAAGGCAGCCCTGGGCGACCCCACCCCCGAAGACATCCTGGGTTGGGACATTGCCGTCTGCCTGGCCGGCCACGACTTCGGCGGCGAAGAGGTCCTGGGGGGCATCCGCTGGGTGAACGAGGCGCGCAGCGAGTGGAACTTCGGCGGCGGCCAGAATTCCGACCGCGACTCGAACATCATGGATCTGCTGTTGATCCCCGGTGCGGGCCACCAGCCAGGCAAGACCCAGGAGGAGATCCTGGACTACGAATCCCCCGCGGCGCTGCAGCGGTTGAGCCAAGGCCTGACCCCGGTGGCCCTCGAGATGAGCGCCTTCGAGGACACCGGTCCTCCGGTCATCGACACCGGCGGCAGCGGTTCCGTGGTGACCACCATCGCTCCCCTGGCCGATGCCCCCCTGGCCATGGCCGTGGGGATCAGCGACGACGACCGTGTGGCCCATGCCGAGATGCGCTACCGGAGCTCCGACTACAGCGGCCAGGGCTGGGACCGCGAAGTGGCCATGGGCTCCCTGGGTGGTGATCAGTGGGTCGTGGACATCCTGCCTTCCTGGCTCGATTCGAACCTGGTCTACTCGCCGATCGACAGCAGTCGTTACCTGGAGTTCCAGGTCTCGGCCACCGACGCCCAGGACAAGGTATCGGTCTCGCCGGTGACCACGCTGCAGCTTGCCCCCGGATATTCGTGCGTCCTGAGCGCGGAGGAGATGGGCGGTGACGACATCACCCTGCACCAGGTCGACGGCTCCCAGCTGATCATTCCGAACGAACTGCGGCGCCGGCTCATCACCGCCCACGTCGACCAGACCATGTCAGGCAGCGGCGCCGATCCCGATACCCTCGGTCCGTATCTGGCTGCCGACTGGAGGCTCTGCAACATCCCCCAGGTCCTGGAAAGCGCCCCTTCGGTCCCGCCTGGCCGGGCCCTGGATGTCTTCCGGGAATTCACCCTGAAAACCCTGGGGCCCCAGGAGACGATCAATCCCGTGGACAGCCGCCTGCCCGCGACCGCCCGGCTCTCCCTGCATTACCCCCAGGCCTGGGTGCCCCGGGGGGCCGACGAGAACACCATCGGCATGTACGAGTACAACCCCGGCAGCAACCGCTGGATCCTGCTCGGCGGCACGGTCTCGACCACGGGCAACCTGGTGAGCGCCACCGTCACCCACACCGGCACCTACGGCCTGTTCCGCACCGACGGTCTGGGCAAGGACAACGGCGCGGTGATCTCGGGGATCCTCGTCTCCCCCAATCCGTTCTCACCCAACGGGGACGGGCTGTACGACGAGACCCACATCTCCTTCTACCTCGACCGCGAGGCGACGGTGACCGTGGAGATCTTCAACGCCCAGGGCAACCGCAAGAACGTCCTGCAGCAGACCTTCCACTACGCCGGCGACGAACAGGACGGCCGCGTGCCCCACCGCGTGCCGGGGCTGGTATGGGACGGCCGCGATTTCGGCGGCGAAATCGTGCCCTACGGCATCTACATCCTGCGGATCGAGACCACATACAACCAGGCCGGCGGTACTCGCACCCTGCGCAGCAATCATTCCCTGGCGGTGATCAAATGATGAAACGGATCTGCCATCGCCGCCCCGCGGCCGCGCTGCTGGTTGTCTGTACCATGATCCTTTGCCTGCCCTTGCCGGCCCGGGCCGACTTCCGGCATCAGCACATGGGCGCCCGACCCAAGGCCATGGGCTCGGCCTACGTGTCCCTGGCCGACGACGCCAACGCCGTGTACTGGAACCCGGCCGGCCTGGCGCGCAACCGATCGACGTCGGTCATGGCCACGCGCGCCTGGCTGTACGGCCTCGACGATCTGAGCAACGACTATCTGGCGGTGGCGGTGCCCCATCCCGGAGGGTTGTCCTTCGGGGCCAGCTGGGTCCGGCTGGGCATCGACAACATCTATTCCGAAGACACCCTCAACCTGGCGTTTGCCGCTCC
>JANTFX010000075.1 GCA_024763215.1 Candidatus Krumholzibacteriia bacterium
GTCCTCATCCAGACGGACCTTCCCGCCGAAGATGCTCTGCATGCGCCCCACGAAACCCTCGCGGGTCTTGCTCAGCCCTTTCCGGAAACGGTTGAACGCGCCCCTGATCATTCGCTCGCCTCCAGGGTGTGGGCATCGTCCTCATCGGGCTCCGGCGACTCTGCGACCTCCACCGGCCCGGCATTTTCGTCCAGCCGGCGCCGCCTGCTGGCGATGGCATCGCCCAGGTCCTGGTCGCTCTGGGTCTCGGCCACATCGTGAAAGCTCACCGAGACGATGCTGGAGACGCCGGGTTCCATCATGGTCACGCCGTAGAGGTGATTGGCGGTTTCCATGGTCAGCTTGTTGTGCGTGATCACCAGGAACTGGGTGGTCTTGCTGAACTCGCGCAGCATGTTTACGAAACGCCCGATGTTGGTGTCATCCAGGGGCGCATCGGCCTCGTCCAGCATGCAGAAGGGCGAAGGCTTGACCAGGTAGACCGCGAACAGCAGCGACAGGGCCGTCAGGCACCGCTCGCCGCCCGAAAGCAGCGCGACCGTATCGACCACCTTGCCCGTGGGCTGGGCCGTGACGTGGACCCGGCTCTCCAGCGGGTCGTCCGTGCGGATCAGCTGCAGGTCCGCCCGGCCACCCCGGAACAGGGTCTGGAACACCGCGATGTAGTTGCGGCGCACCTCCTCGAAGGTCTCCAGGAATCTCTTGCGGGCCGTGCGGTTGATCTCGTTGATGGCCTTCTGCAGGTCGTCCCGCGCGCGTTCCACGTCGTCGCGCTGGTTCTCCAGAAAAACCAGGCGCTCCTTCTTCTCGTCGAACTCCTCGAGGGCCAGGTGGTTGATGGGCCCCAGGCCCGCCAGCTTCTGCTTCTTCTCGGCCAGCAGGGCTTCGGCCTGGTCGAGCTGGAAAACGTCTTCCTCGCGCTCCAGTTCGCGCGGCAGATCCTGCTCGTCGAGGGCGTCGACAAGCTCCTGGAAATTCCCTTCGTACTGCTGTTCGATACGCTCTTCCAGGTTGTTCCGCTTGAGGTCCAGGGTGGCCAGCAGGGTCTCGATCTCGTGGGCCTGGTCCCGGTACCCCCCCCGCTGCTTCTCGATGGCCTGCACCCGCTGATGCCAGGTGTCGGTTTCGGCGTGCAGCGCCTTGATGCCTTCGGCCGCCGCCTGGACGACCTGCCGGCGCCGCTGCCGCTCGTCCATGCCCTTGCTCAGGATCTCCTGCTTGGCCTGCAGATCCTCCTGCAACGCCTGCAGGGTCTCCCGGCTCACCTCCGTTTCCTGCACCAGCCGTTCCCGGCGCGAGAACTGCTCGGCCACCCCGTGCCGCAGGTGCTCCAGGGTCGCCTCGGTCTCCCGCTGCCGGCTCTGCAACCGCTGGTGTTCCAGGCGCAGTTCCTCGACCTGCTGGCGGATTTCATCCCGTTTCTCCTCGGCCGCCTGCACCCTGCGGCGCAGGGTGTTGCGATCCACGGTGCTCGTCTCACGCAGGCGGCCGCTCTCCTGCAGCAGATCCGTGAGCTGCTCTTCCTGCTCCACGAGCTCGGCGATCTCCGCCGTGAGGCGCTCCTGCTCCACCGCCATCTCACTGGCCCGCTGCTGGGCCGTATCCCTCGTGTTGACGAGCTCGGCCAGCTGGACCTGGAGGGCGTGGGCCTCTTCCTCGAGTTCCGAGAGCCGGCCCCGCCCGGTGATCAGCTTCTCCCGCAGGTCTTCCCGGTCGGCCTTGTTTTGGGCGATCTTTGCCTTCAGGTCATCGAGGAGGCCGTCCAGGCGGGCGACATCAGCGCGCAGTTCGTCCAGCTTTTCCCGTCGACCGAGCAGGCCCGTTTCCTGAGCCTCGCCCTTGCCGCCGCTGAGCAGGCCGTCGCTGGTCACCAGCGACCCGTCCCGGCTGACGCAGATCAGCTGGCCGGCGCCCTGCCAACCGGCGGCCGCAGCCGCTGCCTCGTCCCGCCGGTCGAAGATGACGGTGCGCGCAAGCAGCCCCTTCAGATAGGGGATCTCGGTCCCGGGGCCGGTGATCGCCTCGGCGGCCATGGTTCCCCCTGCGAGCGGGGCCGCCTCCGGTGCGGCGCAGGCCGTGAAGCCCTCACCGCAGATGAGGTTCGCCCGGCCCAGATCCTGGTCTTCCAGTTCCGCCGCCAGGTCCAGGGCCAGATCCGGGTCCCGGACCACGACCGCGTCCAGGAATCCGGACAGCAACGCCTCCAGGGCCGGTGCATCCTGGGCCGAAACGTTCAGGAGATCCGCGAGCCCCCCCTTGATCCCCGGGCCGGAGCCATGGCGCTTCAGGATTTCCCGGGCGCCCTGACCGTACCCCTCGTAATCGTCCTGCAGCTGCTGCAGCAGCTCCAGCGTGGAGTGCGCGGCCTCGCGGCGCACCGCCAGCGCGGATGATTCCTCCTGCAAGGCCGCGCCCTTGTCCTCCAGGTCGTGCTCGGCCTTTTCCAGCCCCGCCAGTTCCTCCAGCAGGCGTCCGCGCGACTGGAGGCTCTGCTCCCGCCGGCTGGACAGCTCGGTCATGGACTGGACGGCCTGCTGGGCCGCGGCCAGGATCCGCTCCCGATCCTGGGTCAGGATGCCCACCCGTTCCCTGCGGTTGTCCCGCTTGACCTGCAGCTCGCGCAGGCGGCTGCGCTGGGCGGCGTCCTGCTCGATGTACTCGAGGTTCAGCCGCGAGGCCTCTTCCAGGGCCGACCGGTCGGCGGCCAGCTCCGCATCCACCAGCTGGAGCTGCTCGCTCTTGGCTGCGAGATCGGCGGCGGCGCTCTCGATCCGTCCCCGCAGGTCCTCGAGACCCGCGGTCATGCTCTCGATGCGGCCCTCGATCTCCTGCTGCCTGTCGGCGGCCTCCTGGATCCCCTGGGTGTTGTCCTGGATGCGGCGCTCGTGCTCGCCGATGCGATGCTGGAGCAGCAGCACCTGGCGCTCGTGTTCCTGCAATTCCTCCTCGAACGCCTGGAGGGATTCCTCCAGCTGACGGCGCTCGGCCTCCCGCTCCTCGATCTGCGGCCTGACCGCCTCGATGTCCGCCTGCAGCCGGGCCAGTTCCCCCACCCCCGCCTCGGCCTGGGTGCGGAACTCCTGCAACTGCCGCCGGGCCTCCTCCTCCTGCCGGTCCAGCTCCCGGCGCCGCCGTCCCGCCAGCAGCAGGTCCAGGGCGCGAATCTCCTTGAAAAGCCTCTGGTGCCGCCGGGCCTTGCCCACCTGCCGCTGCAGGGAGCGCACCTCGCGTCCGATCTCCTCGATGATGTCGTACAGGCGCACCAGGTCGGCCTGGGTCCTGTCGAGCTTGCGCTGGGTCTCCTTGCGCCGGGCCTTGTACTTGGTGATGCCCGAACCCTGTTCCAGGAGGTTCAGCAGCTCATCGTTGTTCTCGTTGAGCACCTGCTTGATCATCGACTCCTCGATGATCGAGTAGGAGGTGTTGTTGACGCCGCTGCTGTAGAACAGGTCGCGCAGATCCTTCAGCCGGCAAGGCCGGCCGTTGAGGAAATAATCGCTGCCGCCGTCCCGGGTCACCCGCCGCTTGATGGCCACCTCGGTGAAATCGATGGGCAGGCCGTGGTCCTCGTTCTCGAACACCAGGGTCACCTCCGCCATGCCCACGGGGCGGCGCTTGGTCGTGCCCTTGAAGATCACGTCATCCATGGAACCGCCGCGCAGCTGCTTGGCCGACTGCTCGCCGAGCACCCAGCGCACGGCATCCACCACATTGGACTTGCCGCAACCGTTGGGGCCGAGGATCGCCGTGATCCCCTGGTCGAATTCCAACCGCGTGCGGTCGACGAACGATTTGAAACCCTGCAGTTCGATGGATTTGAGTTTCACGCCTGTACCTTCCGCTGAATCTTCCGTTGATGGTGCATGGTTGCCGGGAACATACCTCAGTCCCAGGCGGAGTCGGGCAGCTTCGCGGGCCGGGCCCAGTCGGTGCGCAGTTTCCATTTCAAGGCGGGCTCGGCGTCCAGGGCGGCCCGGCGGGAGGGGAAGCTGCCCACATAGACGCGGTACCAGCGACCGGAATCCCGCAGCACAACCGGCGCCCCCACGGCCCAGATCCCCTTGGCCTCGATCATCCTGATCTCACGCAGGGCCGCGGTGCTGTCGCGCAGGGAATACACGTGCAGGCACCAGCCGTCGCTGCCGACGGTGCGGCTGAAGGCCGGTTCCACGTCGGCCCAGACGGCAGCCGGGTCCCCGGGTGTGGTCGGTTCCTTGACCGGCGTCCCACCGGCCGAACCCTGGGCAGAGTCCGACCCGACCGGTCCGGCGCCCGAGCCGGGCGCACTGTCCACGGCGGCCGCGGCACCGGGGGCTGCCATCGCCACATCCGGGCTGTCCTGAGATCCCGACGCGGAGGCATCGGGACCGGTCGCCAGCAGCGAGTCGACCAGCGCGGCGACCTGGCCGGCCGAATCGGGAGCCACCGGCAAGGAGCCCCTGCCCGCGGTCGTGACCGGTCCCAGCGGCCCCGGCTCGGGGCGGCCGAAATCCGTGAACTTCCAGATGAACACCGCCAGCAGGGCAACGGTCACCAGGCCCGTCAGGGCCACGACCCGGAAGATGCCCGAGGAATGGGCATCGGCCACCGATGCAGGGGGAAGGCCCTTGCCGGGTCCGGAGGACCCGGGATCCCCGGCGTCGGCGGAAGTCACCGCGGCCGGAACCTCGTCGGCAGCCGGGGCCGCGATTGCCTCCTGCCGAGGAACCGTCACCGGTTCGGGTTCCTCGCCGCACGCCAGAACGCCCCGGCAGGACTGCCCGCGCGCCTCCAGATCAGCGAGCACAGCGGCCGGGATATCCTTTCCGTCCGTGGCCTGGTCCCAGCAATACCAGGGGTCGGCCTCGGCGGCATACCAAGGCTGCGCAGCCTGGCCCATCCCGCACACCACGACCACGTCGTCGACCTTGCCCGCCAGCTGCCGCAGCAACCCCTGCACTTCCTGCGGGGTGATCTCGGGGGGGCAGTAGCTTCCCAGCCCCAGGAAAAGCCCCTCGCGCCCCTCCCATTCCACCTGCGCCGCGGCCGCGGCCAGGGACGTCCCGTACCGGGCCATGTCCAGCCAGCCGGCCTTGAACAACCGGCCGCCGCGCGTGGTCAGGACCTGCTCCGCTTCATCAGCATCGAGCAGAAGGGTGCGCCGGCCCTGCCCCGCCAGGCAGCCGGCCAGCCACAGCCCCGCCACGGCTCCGGCCTCCTCGCCGCCCGGACGGTGCAGCAGGAGCCACAGATAAGGCGCGCCGGCCTCAGCGCCCGGACCGGGGTCCGGTTCAGGAGCATCGCAGGTCAGCTGCCCGACGAGGGCACGGACCGCAGGCCAGAAATCCCGGCCGGCAGCAGCGGCCGGCAGCTTGGCCGGCAAGCCGGTGGCTCGGATGATCGGTTGCCCGGGAACGCCTGTCATAACCTCTCCCATGCCCGTTGGAAAGCTGCGACGACCAGGGGCTCGTCGGCCGGCAGGATCGTGCGCACATCGATGGCCAGTCCTTCCTGGTTCATCCGGCCCACCAGCGCGGGATCGCCCGTGCGGAGGTTCAGGTGGCAGGCCTCGAGCTGCCCCTTGGGCCCCTGCCACAACACCTGCCGCGAAGCCACGCTGGCGGTGGAAAACGACCCCCCGCCGACACTGGAACGGCAGGGGGCGACCCGCCCCTCCCAGGCCTCCGGAGCAAACGGTTCCAGCCGGCCCAACAGCTGTTCCGCCCGCTTCTGCAACACATCTTCATCCTGCGCCAGCAGGGCGAGGGTCGGCACGGCGGGCAGGTCTTCGGCCGCCAGGTAGGCGGTCAACACGCTGTCCAGGACCGCCAGTGTGATCTTGTCGACCCGCAGGGCCCGGCGCATGGGGTGATTCCTCAAGCCGGCGATGAGTTCCCGTGCGCCGAGAATGATCCCGGCCTGGCAGGCTCCCAGCAACTTGTCGCCGCTGCAGGTGACCAGGTCCGGGCCCGCGGCCACATCCTCGTGCAGCTGGGTCTCGCCGGGCGGCAAGCCCAGCTCTGCGAAAGGGAACAGGGCCCCGCTGCCGGCGTCGTATACCAGGCGGGCCCCCTTGTCCCGGCACAGCCGCGCCAGATCGGCCAGATCGACATCCTCGGTAAAGCCCTCCACGGTGAAGTTGCTGCGATGGACCTTCAGGACGGTGGCGCCCGGAGTCAGCGCCCGCTCGTAGTCGGCAAGGCCGGTGCGGTTGGTGGTCCCCACCTCCACCAGAGGGGAACCGGTTTCGGCGATGATCTCGTTCATGCGGAACGAACCGCCGATGGCCACCACCTCGCCCCGGGACAGCAGCACGGGGCCGCCGGCGGCCAACCCACGCACCGACAACCAGACGGCTCCGGCGTTGTTGTTCACCACCAGGGCATCCTCGGCGCCGGCCAGCAGGGCGGCCTTGGCCTCGACCCGCCGGCCCCGGTGCCCCCGCGCGCCCCGCTCCAGATCGTACTCCAGGTCGCTGTTGCAGGCGGCGACCTCGGCGGCCACCGCCGCCGCCTCAGGCGACAGGTTGGACCGGCCCAGGTTCGTATGCACCACCACGCCCGTCCCGTTGATCACCCTGGTCCAGGCTGGCGCCAGCAGACGCCGGCAACGCTCCCGGATCATGCCCAGCGCCTGGGCCTGCAGCTCGCTCCGGGGCCGCACGGGACCCTCCTCGGTCTGCAACCGGTCGCGCAGCTCCGCCACCACCCCCTGGACCACACGCGTCACCCAGTCCTGCCGGCGCCCCCGGGCCAGGGAGCGCACCTCGGCCTCGTCGAGCAGAACGCTGATCTGGGGCAATTCCCTGAGACGTTGCTGGAGATCCTTCATGCAGATATTACCCGTGCCTGAGGTTCGACAAGAAAATAAGGCCGCAGGGGGCGACCCGAAGACAACCGTGATACGCCGCGCAAAGTTATCAGACCATGGGCCCGTTGTCTAGACGGCGGCCCGGATCGGACCCGGGAACGTCCCGGGAGACCGATTCACGGCAACCCGGGGCCCTGCCGGCAAAGCTCGATCAACCGGTCGACCGTCAGCGTATCCCGACCAGCAGCCAGTTCGGACAGCAAGGTCACCTGGGCCAACCTCTCCACCGTTTCCAGCAACGCGAAGGCCGCCGGCAGATCCGGCCCCATGGTCACCACGCCGTGCCCCTGCAACAGGACCGCGTCATGATCCGCCAGCAGGGGGGCGACCGCAGCGGGAACCTCGGCCGTACCCGGCTCCGCCCGCGGTGCCAGGGGCACCGACGGCAACAGCTGCGCGGTCTCGGTCAGGATCCCGCCGTCCAGGGACCGGCCGGCCACCGACATCGCCGTGGCCCAGGGCGGGTGCGCGTGGCAGACGGCCCTCACCTCGGGCCGGCGGCGGTAGATCAGCTCATGCAGGGGCCATTCGCTGGTGGGGGTGCCATGGGCCGTGCGCCCCTGCAGATCCACCTCCACCGGGTCCTGGACCTTGAGCAGCCCCTTGGGCACCCCGCTGGGGGTCACCAGAAAAGCGTGGCCGCCGAGACGAACCGAGAGGTTCCCTTCGGCGGCCACGATCAGGCCCTGCTGCCGCATCCTCTGCCCGTAGGCGACCAGTTGCCTGCGCAACGTCACGAGGTTGGCCATGGATCCGCTACCGGAAGATGTAGATCTGAGACATCACACCTTCGAAAAAGCTCAACAGGTCCCTCTCGTCGGCAGCCCGCGACCGTAACTGAACCTCGGTCAGACCCAGGCCCTGATCGATGTTCTCCTGCTTCAGCCGCTGGTAGGCTTCCTCCTCCAGACGGTCCAGCATCTCGGTGGGGAACCCCATCATGCTGCTGAAGAGCAGGGACCCGTCCGGCATGACCGAAGGTTCCCAGTCGTCGGACCGCGAGAAGAAGTAGATCTCCGGATCCTGCGAGCCGTCCGCCGGGATCTGCCAGATGTTCCGGTCGTGAAGCGTGATGGAAGGAGCACGCCGGGTCGAGACGAAATAGATCGTGCGGCCATCGTTGGAGAAGGTCGGGGAATCGTTGAACACGCCGGTTATGGGGTCGCCCTCGGAATAGGAGGTGAAGGTCAACTGCTGGAGGTTCCGGTCCAGGGCCACGTTCCCGGCTGCGTAGCCTGTGGTGTCGAAATCCACGGAGTAGAGTTCCGTCCCGGTGCCCACGCCGCCGCCCACGTCCTGGTCGCCGGAAAAGACGATCCGGCTGCCGTCCGGCGACCAGGCTGGCGTCAAAATCCGGGAATACTCGTGGGTCAGAGGGAAGGCGGTGGCGTCATAACCCTGGTTGGGGCCGCCCGCGGTTTCCATGTCCAGGCAGTACAGGGCCATGCCGGTGCAGGTCTCGAACGAGTCGGGTATGGCGCAGCCGGAGCGGGTGAACACCATCCAGCGCCCGTCCGGAGACAGGGCCGGATCCTGGTGCTGCCAGAAGAACGGCGCATTGCTGTCGTCGGAGGGCTCCATGTACAGCACCGTGACCGGCGCCTGTTCGAGGTTGGTGATGTCCGCCTGGAACAGCCGGTAGCCCACGCTGGTGGCGTAACAGAAGACCACCGTGCTGTCGTTCCGCCAGATGGGGTCCGCCTTGCGGCCGTTGACGATGTCCACCAGGGTCTCGGTGCCCCCGGCGACGTGCAACCCGAATTCCTTCAGCTTGATCAGGGCCGCGCCCTCGTCCTCGATGCTCAAGGCCGGTTCGACACCCTGGCGCACGGGAATGATCAACATCTGGCGATAGTCCACGTAGGCCGCATCTCCGGGGTCGCGTTCGGTGGGCATGGCCTTCCAGTCGGCCGTGAACAGGATCCTGCTCCCATCGGGGGAAAGGGTGGGATCCAGATACTGGTAGCCGTCACTGGAGGTGTCGGTGGTGACCATGACCAGATCCCCGCAGGAATGGTTGCCGCACACGACCAGGACCTCGGAGGGGTCCGTTTTGCTGGTGCAGCCGACGATCACCAGGACAGCCACGGCCATCAGGTAGGAAAGCAGGAGGAAGCGGGTATGCTGCCACTTCATGTTCAACTGGACCTCCGGAGCGGGGATGGGATTCATGCCGCGACCAGCCGGCGCCACACGCCAAGCCTGGTCACTGAAAATAAGGCAAGGCGACGTCGCAAATCAACCACCGTTTGCCCGGTGGCGCCCGCGGGCCACGGCCGAGGCGGATCCTAGGACTCCAGATTAAAGGCGATCGTCACCCTCAGCCAGGCCCACACGGGGTATTTCCCCACCTTGGCCGGGCTGAAGTTTCCTCCCCTGAGGGCGGCCGCGGCGGCCTCGCTCAAGCAGTCCCCGGGCGAAGAAACCACCACCGCCTGCCTTACGCTTCCGGCGGGATCCAGCAACAGGTCGAGCACCACGTCGCCGCTCAGGCCCTTGTCCAGGGCCTCCTGGGGGAACTCCGGACCGGGGCCTCCCAGGTACCGGGCCGGATAGTGGTGCAGGTCCTGGTACTGCTGCAGGATGCGGAAGCTGCGCCCGCCGGTGCACTTGGTCATGCCCCGGGCCACCAGGGCGGCCGCGCCCTCGAAATCCCCCCCGGCGCGGGCCACATCGGCCAGCAGGTAATCCACGGCCGCATCATCGGGCCGGCCCTCGCCAGCCTCGGTCAGCAGCAACTTGGCCCTGCCCAGCAGCCGTTTCTGGTTGCGGGTCCAGTCCCCCACGTCCGCGGCGGGCCCCTCGTTGGGCATCAACCCCGGCTCGCCCTGGCCGGCCATCAGGTAGAGCTGGCCCAGGGTCAGCAGGATCAGCGGATGCCTGACCCCCGCGTCCAGGGCCATCTCAAGCTCGATCATGCCGTCGGAGCCGGAACCGCCGCGGAACAGCTCCGCGCAGGTGCCCAGATACTTCTCCACCTTGTACGCCACGGCGGAATCGGGGCGGCACCGCGCCAGACGGTGCTCGCGCCATTTTCCCGGCGGCACCGGCACTTCATGCAAAGGGGCCGGTGCGTCGGCCGGCGCCGCGGTCTGCGCAGGAAGGCCCGGCCGCGTCGCGCCGGGCCCGGGTGCGCAGCCGTACCCCGCCAGAAGCGTCAGGACAAGCAGCGAGCAGGCAACCACCATCCGGGGCCGCAGGCGGATCAGAAGCGAACGGGTCATGGTGACGATCCTTCGTGGGGTTTCTGGCCGGGGTCCAGGCTCAGGACCTTATTCCAAAGGCGGGCGGCCTCATCCTCGCGCCCGAGTTCCTGCAAAATAGCCACCTTGTTGCGCAAGTAAACAACATTCCCGGGAGCGACCGCCAGGGCCAGATCCAGGGCCTGCAGGGCTTCCTCGGGTCTGCCGGCGGACTGCAGGTTGGCGCCGGCCACCGCCCAGAACGGAGCATCGGCCATGAGCGGGGCCAGCGGTAGCTGCCCGGACCCGTCCCCCGCCGCCAGGGAGACCGCGCGGGATGACCACCGGACACCCAGGTCCGGATCATCCTTCTCCATCTGGACCAGCAGGCGCCACTCGTCCGCATGCAGAGCGGACACCGGCACCGAGTCCAGCAGGGCCTCTGCCCGGTTCGCCTGATCGGACCGGGCCAGGGACGTGGCATACAGCAAGCGAACCCCGGGCGTCGGATGCACCGCCCAGAGCCGCCCCAGGTGAAGGGCGGCCAACCGGAAATCGCCCTGCTGGAGGTATAGATTCGCCAGGGCCTGATCGGCGTCGGGGCACCCGTCGCAAAGCTTCCAGGCCTGGTCCAGCTCCCGCTCGGCCCGGGGGAAGCTCCGGAACTCCAGCAGGGCCTGCCCGTACTCCAGATGCATCCTGAAGTCGGCCGGAGCGAGCCCGGCTGCGGTCTGGTATTCAGCCAGCGCCCGGCCCCGGCGGCCCAGGGCCTTGAGGGCGAAGGCCAGATTGCGGTGCAGGTCGGCGTCCTTGGGCCAACTGTTGATGGCATCTTCCAGCAGGGGCACCCCCTGCCCCGGCTTTCCGGACCTGACCAGGGCCAACCCCAGCCTGCCGGCGATCTGGCCACCGTAGAGGGGGTCGTCCGCGAAACGCTCCCACAGCTTGCGGGCCCTGCCGGCCGCGGTGGCGGCATCCCCGGCGTCCAGCAGGCTATCGACCACCGCAAGTTTCATCGAGATGGCGGGGTCAGGGCCGGCGCCCGCCTGGACCGTTCCGGCCCCCAGCAAGCCCAGGATCCAGCAGCCGAGGCCCGCCCAAACGTGGAATCTTCGCCTTGTGATCATCCTGCTCCCTGCGCTAAGCCTGGAATATTCATGAAGGAGTGTAGCGAGGATGAGGAAACAGCCGACCAGAAAAGGAGCTCACAAGGATTTGCGAGGGAGGCGTACCCGGTGGGGTACGTTGACCGAGCAAATCCGAGAACGCCTTTTTCTGGTCGGCTGTTAACCATCCGCAGCAGCTCCTTCATGAATAATCCAGGCTAGGGTGTGGCATGGGGGGTGGAATTGACGAATTTGCCCTCCCCCTGATATAATCATACCCCGATCGCCCCGGCAAACCCCATCCCGGAAGATGACAAGTGAGCCCCACATCCCGCAATTACCACCGCAGTTCAGGCTGGTTGCTCCTCCTGGCCGTGATCCTGGCCGGTTCCCTTCTGCCTGAAGCTGCGACCGCCCTGGTCCGGTTCGATTTCGAGCAGAAGTTCTACGTGCACCCCGGCCACCAGGTCTGGGACTTCAGCCTGGTCAAGTCCGATTCCCTGTACCACATCTACTACCATGCCATCCCCGATGCGACCCCATCTGCCTCCAGGGGTGATACGATCTGGCACGCCACCACCTTGGATCTGAAGCACTGGTCCATCCAGGGCCCCGTGCTCGCGGTGGGTACCGCGGACTGGGAAGCGGGGGCCATGTGGGCGCCGGGCGTCGTGCGCGATGAGGCCGGCGGGCGCTGGGTCATGGCCTACACCGCCTGCGACACGAAGATGAACCAGCGCATAGCCCTGGCCTATTCCCCGGACCTCTTCACATGGACCAAGGAACCGGCCAATCCCGTCCTGGAACCCGACTCGACCCTTTATCAGTGGAGCCCCTCGGTATCATGGAGCAATTTCCGCGATCCTTTCCTCTGGCAAGATGACGGCACCTGGCACATCCTGGTGACGGCCAAGAAATACTACAGCAGCAGCACCGGGATCCTGTACCACGCGACCTCGCCAGATTTGCTCTTCTGGACTGACCAGGGGCCGATGTTCATCAACGACGGCTCCGACCCCTGGCGCGTGCCGGAAAGCCCCCAGTATCGTTTGATCGGCCAGTACCATCACCTGCTGTTCTGCGAGTACGATACCGGGTTTGTCAGCCTGGTCTCGGGCACCGACCCGGCCCAGTGGACCATGGACGAGCGCGTCGTCCTGGAACCGGGCGCCTACGCCCCGGAGTTGAACGATTTTGCGGAGGGAAACTGGATCTACTCGCGCATCACCCCCTTCCACCTGCCCCAATCCGACAGCCTGACCTACGTCGTCCGCCTCGACACCCTGCTGACCGCTCCGGACGGCGCCTCCCCGGCCATCCACATGCCCCACCCCCTGGATGAGAACTGGGCCTCTCACCAAGGCATCTCCGTCGAAGCCAACCCCACCTTCGGCGACAACCCCCTGTGGCGCGGGGAACCCTCGTCGGGGATGGTGGGCAACGGGTATTTCAGCAGCCGGGAATATTACCAGGGGCCGCTGTCCGGCAAGGGGGCTCCGGGCGTGTCACTCGGTGATGCGGTCCAGGGCAGCCTGGACAGCAGGCCGTTCACCGTCACCGGGGACCAGATGACGCTCCTGGTCGGCGGAGGCGATTACCCAGCCACCTGCTATGTGGCCCTGATGACGGCCGCCGATTCCACGGTCCTGTACACTGAAACCGGCCAAGGACACCCGACGATGACCCTGCGAACCTGGGACCTGAGGCCCTACCGGGGCCTGGAATGCTTCCTGCGCATCGTCGATCACGAGTCGGCGTCAGAGGGTTACATCGATGTGGACGAGATCACCGAATCGAGGGACGACTTGTCCGCGGCCCCGCCCGCCCGGTCCGCCGGCCCGGTCCTGAGCCATGATGCCCGCCCCAACCCCTTCAACCCCATGACGGTCATCACCTTCGACCTTGCTGTGCCCGCCCCCGCACAGCTGGTCATCCTGGATGCCCGCGGGCGCAGGGTCTGGGTCAGCCCGACCATCGCAGGCCAGCAAGGCCTCAACCAACTCCGGTGGCGGGGCCGGGACCGGCTCGGGTCCCCTGCGGCGTCCGGAACTTATCTTTACATCATTGAAATCCGAGGTGTCCCCGCTGCGACGGGCAAGATCTGCCTGACCAAATGAGCCGCGAGGGGGTGCGGCCGCCCTCGTTTATTTTGCCACAACCGGGGTAGGAACCGGACACCGATTGTGCTATATTCTGCAGGCTTGGGGTTGCCATCCGCGTGTTTTCCCGCCGCGGGGCCTGGCAACCCGTACTTCAGACCGAGGAACAGGACAGGACCATGACCAGCGAACAGAATGATCAGCCCCTCCCGGGTCCCGAACCCGAGGACACCGAGCAGAGCTCGGAATTCGCGGAGATGCTTGCGGCCGAAGAGGATCGGCAACCAGGCGAACCCCAGGCCGGCCAGAAGGTCACCGGCACCATCGTGCAGATAGGCGAGACCGACGCCTTCGTCGACTGCGGGCTGCGCACGGAGTTGCCCCTGGCCGTGACCGAGCTCAAGGACGACCAGGGCAATCTGCAGTACGAGGTCGGCCAGGTCATCACCGCCCATATCCAGAAGGCTCAGGATGGTTTCAAGCTGACCATGGCCATCAACCTGAAGGAGGCCGGATTCAAGGCGCTTCAGGACGCGTACGAAGCGGGCACCCCCGTCGAGGGCACCGTCAAGGATACCAACAAGGGCGGGTTCTCCGTGGATCTGGGCGGCAGGCGGGGGTTCTGCCCCTACAGCCAGATCGACCTGCGGCGCATCGACGACCCCTCGGTCTTTCTGGGCAAGAAGCTGTCTTTCAAGATCCTGGAACTGTCCGAGGACGGCCGCAACATCGTCGTATCCCGGCGCGCCCTGCTGGAAGCGGACCGCCAGGCCCAGGGCTCGCAGACCCGCGCCTCCCTGGCGCTGGGTGATGTCCTCGAGGGGGTGGTGACGCGTCTGGTGCCCTTCGGGGCTTTCGTGGATATCGGGGGCGTCGAAGGCCTGGTCCACATCTCCCAGATATCGCACCAGCGCGTGGGGAATCCCGCCGACGTGCTCCAGGAAGGCCAGACCGTCAAGGTCAAGGTGATGGAGATCCAGAACCTGGGTCAGGGGCGCTCCGAGCGTATCAGTCTGTCCATCAAGGCCCTGGCCACCGACCCCTGGCCCACCAGCGCCGCGGAGCTGGTCCCGGGCACCGACGTGGAAGGCAAGGTGACCCGGCTGGTGGATTTCGGCGTCTTCGTGGAGCTGCTGCCGGGCATCGAAGGCCTGATCCACATCTCGGAGCTGGCCAACCGCCGGATCATCCACCCCCGGGAAGTCCTCAACGAGGGCGAGGTGATCAACGTCCGCATCGTGGATGTGGACCTGCAGCGCCGGCGGATCTCCCTGTCCCGGCGCCAGGCCGCCGATTACGACGGCGACTGACACCTCCCAG
>JANTFX010000076.1 GCA_024763215.1 Candidatus Krumholzibacteriia bacterium
TCCGGACGACGGACGTGACGGGCAACGCGGCGTTGCCCGAGGGTGTGGAGATGGTGATGCCCGGCGACAACATCAAGATCAACGTGGAGTTGATCACTCCGATCGCCATGGAAGAGGGCCTGCGCTTCGCCATCCGCGAGGGCGGCCGGACCGTGGGCGCCGGCGTGGTGTCCAAGATCATCGAATAGTCAGTCAACGAGCGCGGCCGCCTGCGAGGCGGCCGGATCAGGAGCGGGTCTCATGCGGGACATCATCACCCTCGCCTGCACGCAGTGCAAGATGAGGAACTACACGACCAAGAAGAACAAGCGTCTTCACCCGGATCGCGTGCAGTACAAGAAGTACTGCCCCAGGTGCAACAAGCACACCGATCACAAGGAGGCTCGCTGAGGGCTGATGCCCGCGGCGCAATGATGGCCCGGCAGGGGTGTAGCTCAGTTGGTAGAGCATCGGTCTCCAAAACCGAGGGTCGCGGGTTCGAACCCTGCCGCCCCTGCCAGTTTCCATCACCGGACCGGTCGTAGAGGTCCGGGTCTCAGGCAAAGGATCAGGGAATGTTTGCCCGATTGATGAACTATTTCCGGGAGACCGGGCAGGAGATGAAGCGGGTCTCCTGGCCCAGCGTTTCCGAGCTCAAGGAATCCACGGTGGTGGTGATCGTGACCGTGTTCGCCATCACGGTTCTCCTGTTCGCCGCCGACAAGGTACTGGATCTGGGGATCCAGCAACTGATAGCGCTCGGCTGATCTTGGCCTGTGCGTGGTCCGAAATCGAGGCGTGCCGCCGAAGGGGCCGAGGGTCCTGTTTCTGCGGTATGCCTGTGTCTGTGTCCTTTTCTGGTTCTGTAGCAGCAGGAGCCGGCCGTGTTTCAATCTGACGGAGAACATAACGGGGAAGCCGGCGGCGCGTCCAAGAAGGATGTGTTCGAGGGTTTCGAGGAGAAGGCCGAGGAGCTGGCCCGGGAGACAGGCGCCGATGACGACGCCGATTCCCTGTTCCTGGATCTGCCCGACAAGGAGCAGGATCCCGGCGCCGAGGCCCCCGCTGCCGCTCCGGTGGAGCAGGCCGGGGATACCGGGGCCGCCCCGACCGAGGAGGATGATCTCCTCGCGGCGGTCGAGATCGAGCTGTCCCCCGAGGAGCAGGCCGAGATCGAGCGGCGCAGCCGCATGAAGTGGTTCGTGATCCACGCGAACACCGGGCACGAGAACAAGGTCAAGCGCAATATCGAGATGGCCATCAAGTCGAACCACATGGAGGAGTATTTCGGCGAAATCCTGGTGGCCACCCAGGAAGTTACCGAGATGAAGAACGGC
The DNA here is from genome assembly GCA_024763215.1 of Candidatus Krumholzibacteriia bacterium. Taxonomy (GTDB): domain Bacteria; phylum Krumholzibacteriota; class Krumholzibacteriia; order LZORAL124-64-63; family LZORAL124-64-63; genus JAHJTW01. The sequence continues at coordinate 1,317 of JANTFX010000076.1, forward strand.
AAGCGCTCCACCGTCAAGCGCAAGTTCTTCCCCAGCTACATCCTAGTCGAGATGATCATGAGCAAGGAGACCCAACACTTCATCAACAGCATCCCCGGGGTGACCCGGTTCATAGGGGGCACCCCCATGAAGCCGGAGCCGATCACCCGTGAGGAAGTGGACAGGATCCTGGGCCGCATCTCCGCCCCTGAAGAGGCGGGGGCGACCCTGGAGATCCCCTACGAGGTGGGGGACAGCGTACAGGTCATGGACGGCCCGTTCACCGAATGGGTCGGCGTGATCAACGAGATCAATCGCGACAAGGGCAAGCTCAAGGTCATGATCTCGATTTTCGGTTCGGAGACCCCGGTGGAACTGGACTTCTTGCAGGTCAAGCCGGTCTGATTCCCCGTTGTCCTTGCGGCGGGCGGGCATGTCTGGGCCCGGTTGCCGCTTCCACGTGCGTCCCTCTCAACGCGGCGTGGATGTTCCATAGATGAGGCCGGGCCGGTGACGGTCGGCGCAGCGGGTCTGGACTCCCCGCAGGCGCCTCCTGTCGCAGGTGCAGGTCAAGCACACAATTGAAGGAGAACCGTCGACATGGCAAAGAAAGTCATGACGCAGATCAAGTTGCAGATCAAGGCCGGGCAGGCCAACCCCGCCCCTCCGGTGGGACCCGCCCTCGGCCAGCATGGTCTGAACATCATGGAATTCTGCAACGCCTTCAATGAGAGGACCAAGGAGCAGATGGGCCTGGTGATCCCTGTGGTCATCACCGTCTTCCAGGATCGAAGCTTCAGCTTCATCACGAAGACCCCGCCTGCCTCGGTCCTGATCAAGAAGGCAGCTGGTCTGGATTCCGGCAGCTCCGAACCCGGCAGGGTATCCGCCGGCACCATCTCCCGCGCCAAGTTGCGGGAGATCGCCGAGACCAAGATGGTGGATCTCAATGCGGGCTCCCCGGAGGCGGCGATGAAGATCATCGCCGGCACCGCCAGGAGCATGGGTTTGGACGTCGTCTAGGCTGGTGCGACTGCGAACACACGGCGCCGGGTCCGCGGACCGACGGGTGCCGGAGAGAGGTGGCGTGGAATCCTCCCGCCTGACCTCATCGCAAATCACAGTCAACCGGAGAGCACACCAATGAAACACGGGAAGACATACAACACCGCCCGGGACCTCTACGATAAGCAGCGGGAATACGAAATCACCGAGGCCGTGGAGATCCTGGATAAGTTTCCCAGGGCGAAATTCGACGAGACCGTGGACATGGCGGTCAGGTTGAACGTCAATCCGAAGCACGCCGATCAGATGGTCCGCGGCACGGTGGTTCTGCCTCACGGCACCGGCAAGACGGTGCGCGTGCTGGTGATCACCCGCGGGCCCAAGGAGCAGGAAGCGATCGACGCCGGGGCCGACATGGTCGGGGCCGACGAGTACCTGCCCAAGATCAAGGACGGCTGGACCGACGTCGACGTGATCATCGCGACTCCCGACATGATGGGTGAGCTGGGCAGGTTGGGCCGGATCCTCGGCCCCCGCGGGCTGATGCCGAATCCCAAGGTCGGGACCGTGACCATGGACATCACCAAGGCCGTTACCGAGGCCAAGGCGGGCCGGATCGAGTACCGAGTCGACAAGTCCGGTATCATCCACGCCCCCATCGGAAAACGGTCTTTTCCCGCGGCCAGCATCGAGGAGAACGCCCGGACCCTGTACCGGGAACTGGTGCGGGTCCGGCCGGTGGCGGTCAAGGGGACGTACGTCAAGTCGGCGTTCATCTCCGGAACCATGACCCCGTCCATTCGCCTCGCCGTCTCCAGCCTGGGCTGAGACGGGACCGGAAGCCAAAACGGGCGCAGTTGGAAAAGCCTGTGCAGATCTAAGGAGAGTTGCCAAATGGCACGTCCAGAAAAAATAGCCGAGGTCAAGGCCATCACCGAGAGGATCCAGAACGCCCAGAGCATGATTCTGGCCGATTTCTCGGGTCTGACGGTGGAGCAGATGACCGTTTTCCGGAGCAATTGCCGGCAGAGCGATGTGGATTGCCGCGTGGTCAAGAACCGCCTGGCCCGCATCGCCGCCGACAACGCTGAGATGCCGGTGATGAAGGACCACCTCAAGGGTCCGACCGCCATCATCTTCGGTCCGGAAAGCCAGGTCGACCCCGCCAAGCTCGTGGTCGAATTCGCCAAGGAAAACGAGGCGATGGAGATCAAGGGCGGGTTCGTTGAAGGCCAGTACCTCGCACCCGAACAAGTCGTGGCCCTGTCCAATACCCCGAGCAGGGACGAGTTGATCGCCAAGATGATGGGCAGCATCAACTCGCCGGCTCGCGGCCTGGCCTACGCCCTCAACGACGTCATCGCCGGACTGGCGAGGACGATCGAGGCCGTTGCCAAGCAGCAGGCCGGGGCAGCCGGCTAGCGACACGTTTCCCAAGAGGCGCCGGCGGTCGTGGAACCCGTGCCGGCGCAAACCAGACAACCACCGGATGAACTATCCGGACCCGTAAGGAGAGATAGAGCAATGAGCGACATCAACCTGACTGAAAACGCCGCCAAGGTGCTCGAGATGATCGAGGGCATGAGCCTGCTGGAGGCCGCCGACCTGGTCAAGGCCATGGAGGAGAAATTCGGCGTGAGCGCCGCTGCTCCCGTGGCCGTGGCCGCCGCTGGCGCCGCCGGTGGCGAAGCCGCCGCCGAGGAGAAGACCGAGTTCGACGTCATGCTGACCGGTGTGGGCGACAAGAAGATCCAGGTGATCAAGGTCGTGCGCGCCATCAGCGGCCTGGGGCTGAAGGAGGCCAAGGAACTGGTCGAGAGCGCCCCGGTGGCCGTCAAGGAAGGCGTGTCGAAGGACGAGGCCGAGGAAGTCAAGGGCAAGCTGGAGGAAGTCGGCGCCATCGTCGACGTGAAGTAGCCAGCGGGTCTGCGGGGCGGAGGATGTTCAGTCGTCCTTCGCCCCGGTCCAGTCGTCATCAGTCATGCCTTTACGGCCGCCAGTGGGGTCGGCCCGTCCCTTCTTCCGAGGAAGTGGTCCTGTGAAGAATATTCCCATCGACAAGTTCACCGGACGCGTCAATTTTTCCAAGATCCAGCGCGAAGAGAAGATGCCCAACCTTCTGGCCATCCAGCTGGATTCCTATCACAATTTCCTGCAGACGGGCGTCAAACCCGAGAAGCGCAAGGAACAGGGGATCGAAGCGGTCTTCCGTAACATCTTCCCCATCGAATCGACCCGCAACAACCTCGTCATGGAATACATGAGCTACAAGACGGGGGAGCCCAAATACGGCCTCGAGGAATGCGGGGACCGCGGCCTGACGTACAGCGTGCCGCTGAAGGTCAAGCTGCGCCTGGTGGTCAAGGAGGCGTCCGAGGGCTCGGACGAGATGATCATCCGCGACATCCAGGAGCAGGAAGTCTACCTGGGCGAACTGCCCATGATCACGTCCAAGGGCACCTTCCTGATCAACGGCGCCGAGCGGGTGATCGTCTCCCAGCTGCACCGTTCGCCGGGGGTCTTCTTCAGTGACGAGATCCACCCCAACGGGCGCCGCCTGTTCCGCAGCCGCATCATCCCGTACCGGGGCTCCTGGGTCGAGTTCACCACCGACATCAACAACATCCTGTACGTGCATATCGACCGCAAGCGCAAGCAGCCGGCCACCATCCTGCTGCGCGCCCTGGGTTTCCAGACCAACGAGGAGATCATCGCCCTCTTCCACAAGGTCGACACCGTCAAGGTCCCCAAGGCCGGCACGAAGAAATTCGCCGCCTTCGAGGAGAACCTGGAAGGCAGGGTCCTGGCCGCGGACGTCTACCGGCCGGAGGAGGAGGAGCCCCTGGCGCGGGCCGGGGCCATCGTCGACGCCCTGCTGCGGGAGAGCATCCTGGAAGCGGGCATCAAGGAACTCAAGCTGGTCGCCGAAGGCGAGGTCTCACTCAACGAGCCGAGCTTGATCCTCAACACCTTGCGCAAGGATCCGACGACCAACCAGGACGAGGGCCTGCGCCGGCTGTACAGCCTGCTGCGGCCCGGCGACCCCCCCAACGAGGAGGTGGCGCGCGCCCTGTTCGAACGCCTCTTCTTCAACGAGAAGCGTTACGATCTGGCCGAGGTCGGCCGGTACAAGATGAACCGCCGCCTGGGGCTGGACGTCAACCCCAAGACGACCACCCTGACCCCCGCGGACTTCCTGGCCATCATCCACGAGATGATCAGCCTGTTCCTGGGGCACAGCGATATCGACGACATCGACCACTTCGGGAACCGCCGCATCCGTTCCGTCGGCGAGCTGCTGGCCAACCAGTTCTCCGTGGGGCTGAGCCGCATGGCGCGGATCATCAAGGAACGCATGAACCTGGCGGACCAGGAAAAGCCGCTGAGTCCGGCCGACCTGGTCAACGCCCGCACCGTGTCGGCGGTGGTCCAGTCCTTCTTCGGCAGCAGCCAGCTGAGCCAGTTCATGGATCAGACCAACCCGTTGAGCGAGCTGACCCACAAGCGGCGCCTGAGCGCCCTGGGGCCGGGTGGTCTGCACCGGGACCGGGCCGGCTTCGAGGTTCGGGACGTCCACTACACCCACTACGGGCGCATGTGCCCCATCGAGACCCCCGAAGGTCCCAACATCGGCCTGATCGCCAGCCTGGCGACCCACGCCAGGATCAACGACTTCGGGTTCATCGAGTCCCCCTACCGGCGGGTGGAGAAGGGCGTGGTCAGCAACCGCACCGATTACCTGACCGCCGACCAGGAGGACACGGTGACCATCGCCCAGGCCAACGCGCCCCTGGACGACAAGGGGAAGTTCCGCGAGAGCAGGGTGCTGACCCGGTACCGCGGCGAGTATCCCATGGCCAAGCCGCAAGAGATCGACTACATGGACGTCTCTCCCAAGCAGATCGTCTCGGCGGCCGCGTCCCTGATCCCCTTCCTGGAGCACGACGACGCCAACCGTGCGCTCATGGGCTGCAACATGCAGCGCCAGGCCGTGCCGCTGCTGCGCAATCAGGCGCCGGTGGTGGGCACGGGGATGGAGAAGAAGGTGGCCATCGACTCCGGGGCCGTGGTGGTGGCCGAAGGCAACGGTGTGGTCGAATCCGCCACCGCCGACGCCATCGTCATCCGCTACGACGACCCGGACAAGGTCAAGCAGAACAGCTTCTTCGACCAGGGCGGCATTGTGGAGTACACCCTGCGGAAGTTCCGGCGCTCCAACCAGGATACCTGCTACAACCAGCGCCCCCTGGTGATGCCCGGCGACCGGGTGAAGAAGGGCATGCCCATCGCCGACGGACCCTGCACCGAGAACGGCGAGCTGGCACTCGGCCGCAACCTCCTGGTGGCCTTCATGCCCTGGGGCGGGTACAACTACGAGGACGCCATCCTCATCAGCGAGAAGGCCGTGAAGGAGGACACCTTCACCTCCCTGCACATCGAGGAATTCGAACTGCAGGTCCGCGACACCAAGCGCGGCGTGGAGGAGGTCACCCGCGAGATCCCCAACGTCGGCGAGGAGGCCCTGAAGAACCTCGACGAGGAGGGCATCATCTTCACCGGAGCCCACGTCAAGGCCGGCGACATCATGGTCGGCAAGGTCACGCCCAAGGGCGAGACCGAGCTGAGCCCCGAGGAGAAGCTGCTGCGGGCGATCTTCGGCGAGAAGGCCGGCGACGTGAAGGACGCCTCCCTGAAGGCGCCCCCGGGCATGGACGGCATCGTGGTCGACGTGAAGGTGTTCTCCCGGCAGGACCGCACCACGCGCTCCCGCAAGGAGGAAAAACGCCAGCTGGACGCCCTGCGCAGGCGACGGGACAGGGACCTGAACAAGGTCACGGCCCTGGCCGCCGAGCGCCTGAGCGAGCTTTTCGCGGACCAGATCGCCCATCACGTCATCGACGCCAACACCGGCGAGGTGCTGGTCAAGTCGGGCCGCAAGTTCACCAAGGCGGTTCTGGAGAACCTGGAATTCAGCGCCATCCACTGGGGGCTGCCCCTGGTCAAGGACGAGAAGCGGGACGCCAAGATCCGTTCGGTGTTCGAGGCCGCGGCCCGCGAGCGCGAGCGCATCGAGGTCGTGTACGAGAAGAACTGCGAGCGCGCCCTGCGCGGGGACGAGCTGCCCCCGGGGGTCGTCAAGCTGGTCAAGGTCTATGTCGCCAGGCGCCGCAAGCTGAGCGTGGGCGACAAGATGGCGGGACGGCACGGTAACAAGGGCGTCGTCTCGAAGATCATGGCCGAGGAGGACATGCCCTACCTGGAGGACGGCACTCCGGTGGACATCGTCCTGAACCCCCTGGGCGTGCCGAGCCGTATGAACCTGGGCCAGATCCTGGAGACCCATCTGGGTTATGCTGCAGCCCGGGCGGGCGTCAAGACGATGACCCCCGTCTTCGACGGAGCGACGATCAGGGAGATCAAGGAAGCCCTCGAGGAGCAGGGCATTGATGCCAGCGGCAAGAGCGTCCTTTACGACGGCCGCACGGGCACCCGCTTCGACAAGGAAGTCACCGTCGGGGTGATCTACGTCCTGAAGCTGCACCACCTGGTGGAAGAGAAGATCCACGCCCGGTCCATCGGGCCCTACAGCCTGGTCACCCAGCAGCCGCTGGGGGGCAAGGCCCAGTTCGGCGGCCAGCGCTTCGGCGAGATGGAGGTCTGGGCCCTGGAGGCCTACGGCGCCGCCAACTGTCTGCAGGAGATGCTGACGGTCAAGTCGGACGACGTGGTGGGGCGTTCCCGGATCTACGAGGCCATCGTCAAGGGCGAGAATCCGCCCGAGCCCGGCATTCCCGAATCCTTCAACGTGCTGATGAGGGAGCTCCAGAGCCTGTGCCTGGACGTGACCCTGGAAAGCGCCGAATAGACAGCATCGTTCCGGTCAGAAGTGCCCGTCAGGCGGGCCCGCGAGAATGGAGAATACATGCTCGGCCACACTATTCGTGACGAAGCCAAGAAGCCCTCGGACTGCAATGCCATCATGATCCAGCTGGCATCCCCGGACAAGATCCGGGAATGGAGCTATGGCGAGGTCACCAAGCCCGAGACCATCAACTACCGGACCTTCAAGCCCGAGAAGGACGGTCTGTTCTGCGAGCGCATCTTCGGCCCGGTCAAGGACTGGGAATGCAATTGCGGCAAGTACAAGCGGATCCGTTTCCGCGGCATGGTCTGCGACAAGTGCGGCGTGGAGGTTACCCAGAGCAAGGTGCGCCGCGAACGCCTCGGTCATATCGAGCTGGCGGTGCCCATCGTGCACATCTGGTTCTTCAAGGGGCTGCCCAGCCGCATGGGGCAGCTGTTGGCCATGAAGGTCAAGGACCTCGAACGGATCCTCTACTACGAGTCCAGTGTCGTGCTGGATCCGGGCAACACCGAGTTGCAGGTCGGCGACGTGATCAGCGACGAGGAGTGGTGGGAGCTGAAGGAGGAGCACCCCGACTGGGAGTGCACCAAGGAGATGGGGGCCGAGGCGGTGCGTACGCTGCTGCGCAACCTGGACCTTGACGAGCTCGACCGCGAGCTGCACGCCCAGGTCAAGACCGAGACCTCGGTCCAGCGCAAGAAGACCGTTCTCAAGCGCCTGAAGATCATCGACGCCTTCCGCAACAGCGAGAACAAGCCCGAGTGGATGATCCTGGACTGCCTGCCGGTGCTGCCGCCGGACCTGCGCCCCCTGGTGCCCCTGGACGGCGGGCGCTTCGCCACCAGCGATCTGAACGACCTCTACCGCCGGGTGATCAACCGCAACAACCGGCTCAAGAAGCTCATCGAGATCAAGGCCCCCGGGGTGATCCTGCGCAACGAGAAGCGCATGCTGCAGGAGGCCGTGGACGCGCTGTTCGACAACGGCCGCCGTTCGCGCGCCGTCAAGGGCCAGGGCAACCGGCCCCTGAAGTCCCTCAGCGACATGATCAAGGGCAAGAAGGGCCGCTTCCGGCAGAACCTGCTGGGCAAGCGCGTCGACTACTCCGGCCGTTCGGTCATCGTCGTGGGCCCGGAGCTGAAGCTGTATCAGTGCGGTCTGCCCAAGAGCATGGCCCTGGAGCTGTTCAAACCCTTCATCATCCGCAAGCTGGAGGAGAAGGGCTACGTCCAGACCGTCAAGAGCGCCAAGAAGCTGGTGGAGCAGGAGCGCCCCGAGGTGTGGGACATCCTCGAGGAGATCATCAAGGACCACCCGGTGCTGTTGAACCGTGCCCCGACCCTGCACAGGCTGGGCATCCAGGCCTTCGAACCGGTGCTCATCGAGGGCAAGGCCATCCGTATCCACCCGCTGGTCTGCACCGCGTTCAACGCCGACTTCGACGGCGACCAGATGGCTGTGCACCTGCCCCTGGGCTACGAGGCCCAGCTCGAGGCGCGTCTGCTGATGCTTTCGCCCCTGAACATCCTTTCCCCGGCCAGCGGCGAACCGGTGGCCTCGCCCAGCCAGGACATGGTGCTCGGCAGCTACTACCTGACCCTGGTGCGCAAGGGCGCCAAGGGCGAGGGCAAGGCTTTCGCCAACCCCGGCGACGCGTTCGCCGCCTACACGGCGGGCCTGATCGACAAGCACGCCCTGGTCCACGTGCGCCTGGAAGAGGAAGGCCCGCGCGTCGAGACCACCATCGGCCGGATCATGTTCAACGAGATCCTGCCGTCCGAGATGGAGTACATGAACGAGACCTTCAACAAGAAGGCCCTGTCCAGGCTGGTGGGCCAGGTCCACGCCCGCATGGGCATGACCGCCTGCATGAACTTCCTGGACCGGCTCAAGGAGCTGGGCTTCTACCATGCCACCGAGGGCGGCATCTCCATCGGGATCGACGACATCATCATCCCTCCGGAGAAGAAGCAGATCATCGCCGAGGCGAAGAAGGTGGTCGAATCCTACGTCAAGGATTACCGCGACGGCGTGATCACCAACAGCGAGCGCTACAACAAGGTGATCGACAAGTGGACGCAGGTGACCAACGAGATCCGCGACCGCATGTTCGACCACCTCAAGGAGGACGACCAGGGCTTCAACCCCGTCTACATGATGAACGCCTCGGGAGCCCGGGGTTCGGCCGACCAGATCAAGCAGCTGGCCGGGATGCGCGGGCTCATGGCCAAGCCCCAGAAGAAGATCACCGGTGGTTTCGGTGAGATCATCGAGCAGCCGATCATCGCCAACTTCCGCGAGGGGTTGACGATGCTGGAGTACTTCATCTCCACCCACGGCGCTCGCAAGGGTCTGGCCGATACGGCGCTGAAGACGGCCGATGCCGGTTATCTGACCCGGCGCCTGGTGGACGTGGCCCAGGACATCGTCATCACCGAACACGATTGCGGCACCCTGCGCGGCGTCGAGGTCTTCGCCCTGAAGGAGGGCGAGAAGACCATCGAGGGCCTGGGCGAGCGCATCGTGGGCCGGACCACGGCCGAGGACGTCGTCGATGGCCAGGGCGAGGTGATCCTCGAGGTGGGGCAGCTCATCGACAAGAAGCTGGCGGCCGCCATCGAGGAGGCCGGGGTCCAGTCGGTGATGGTGCGGTCGGTGCTGACCTGCGAGTGCAGGCGCGGCGTCTGCGCCCTGTGCTACGGTTACAACCTGGCCGAGCAGAAACTCGTGGACATCGGCGAGCCTGTCGGGGTGATGGCCGCCCAGTCCATCGGGGAGCCCGGCACGCAGCTGACCCTGCGTACCTTCCATATCGGTGGTACGGCCAGCCGTATCGTCGAGCAGACCACGAAGAAGGCCGCGGCCAACGGCACCATCGTCTTCAACGACGAGGTGAAACTGGTCAAGAACGAAGAAAAGCAGATGGTCTCCATCGGCCGCAAGGGCGAGATGAACCTGGTCACCGAGGCCGGGATCGTCCGCAGCCGGATGACCGTTCCCTACGGCGCCATCGTGCTGGTCAAGAACAACCAGAAGGTCAAGGCTGGCGATCCCATCTTCGAGTGGGACCCCTTCGCCCATTACCTGCTGAGCGAGGGCCCGGGCGTGGTGGCCTTCAGCGGCATCATCAAGGGTTTGACCCTGAGCGAGAACCTCGACGAGAAGACGCGCAAGAAGCAGCCGGTGATCGTGGAGTCGGCGGACAAGTCCATCCACCCCACCATCCAGATCATCAACCCCAAGACCGGCCGCAAGATGGCGGAGCACATCCTGGCCACGGGCGCGTTCCTGCTGGTCGAGGACGGGCAGAAGGTCGCGGCCGGCACGCACCTGGTGAAGATCCCGCGGGAGCTTTCCCAGTCCGGTGACATCACCGGTGGTTTGCCGCGCGTGGCCGAGCTGTTCGAGGCCCGCAAGCCGCGCGAGTCGGCGACCGTGACCGAGATCGACGGCGTCGTGTCGTTCCGCGGCACGACCCGCGGCCAGCGCAAGGTGGCCGTCGTCGGCGAGGGCGGGGTGGAGAAGGAGTACACCATCCCCCACGGCAAGCACGTGCGCACCTTCGACGGCGAGCACGTCATGGCCGGCGACCGTTTGACCGAGGGGCCCATCAACCCCATGGACATCCTCGCGATCAAGGGTGTGGCCGAGGTGCAGAAATACCTGGTCAACGCCGTGCAGGAGGTCTACCGCCTGCAGGGCGTGAAGATCAACGACAAGCACATCGAGATCATCGTTTCGCGGATGCTGCGCAAGGTCATGATCCTCCAGCCGGGCGACACCTCGTTCCTGGAAGAGGAGCAGGTCAACAAGCAGGACGTGGAGGCGGCCAACCGCAAGATCATGCAGAAGAACATGGAACTGCGGGCCAAGGGCGAACCCGAGCTGCAGCCGGCGACCTTCGAGCCCCTGCTGCTGGGCATCACCAAGGCCAGCCTGACCACCGACAGCTTCATCAGTGCCGCCAGTTTCCAGGAGACCACGCGGGTGTTGACCGACGCGGCGACCAAGGGCAAACGCGACGAGCTGCGCAGCCTGAAGGAAAACGTGATCATGGGCCACCTGATCTCGGCGGGTACGGGCATGGGGCAGTTCAAGCACCTGGCCGTGGAAGAGCCCGCTGAGGAGGAGGATTTCATCCTCGACGGCATCAAGGAGCACGAGCTGGCCCAGGCGGCGGCGGAAGCGGCGCAGGCCGAGGCCGAAGCCATGGGTCGGGAACAGGAGGCCTCGGCCGGGGAATAGCCCGAACCGAGCATTTTAGCATGATTCATGCATGGGCGGGGCGGGGTCTGCGAGGACTCCGCCCGTCTTTTTTGAATTCGTATCGTGGGGGATGATGCTTGCGAAGATTGGTTGAACACATCGGCCTGCCCCTGGGGGTGGTCCTGCTGGGGTACGGGTCCCTGGCCCTGACGGCACCGGGGGCCGATTCCCTGGGGCCCTTGCGGCTGATGTTGCATTTTACCGTCGTTTTGCTGGTCGGGCGCGTGGGGATGCTGTTGGGACTGAACCGCACGGCGGCCCTGCTGGCCGGACTCTTCTACGCGGCCAGCCCCCTGGCGGCCTGTGCGCTGGTCCCGGGTGAGCCCCTGGTGAACCTGGTGTGGGCCTGCCTCGTGCTGGGCGTGGTCATGTGGTGGCTCAGCTTGCGACGGCCCGGTCCGGTAGGGCTCTTCGTGATGATGGGGGTGCTGCTGACAGGTGCGGTCGTGACCGCGGCCATGGGTGAGGGGCCCGGCGCAGGGGGCTTGGCCCTGGGCCGGGTGCCCAGGGATATCCTCATGGCCGGGGCCCGGTTCGTGCTGCCGGCGCCTGCGGTCAGGGAACCCTCGCTGTCCGCGGTGGCCGCGCTGATGCTGGGCGCGGTGGTCTGGGGCTTCTGGATCCTGATGGCCGTGCATCGCGCCTTGCTTGATAACCCTTTGCCCCGCAATCTTTTGATTCTCTCGTGGGTGGCGATCATCCCCACCCTCGGCCACCCGGCGGCGCCTTCCCGGTTCCTCTTGCCCCTGGTCATGTTCGCTTTTTTCCTCATGGGCTTTCTGCGCCCTTCCAAGCTGGTGGATTCGCCGCGCATCCTGATGATGGCGGCGTTTTTCCTGGTGTTGCTGGCGAGGACGACGGCCACGATCCTGGCATGATTGAAATTCCTGGAAAAAAATTCCCCTAGCCTTGACAAATAAGGCGGGTCCGGTTAATGTTCCCGATCCACGACCGCAGCCGGGAAGGCTGCTGTTGTCTTTGAGCGCGTGTAAAACGTGAAGGTTGATTGGATTACGCGTTTCGGGCCCACGGGGCTTGGAGCGAATTTAGCGGGAGAACGACGTTGCCTACATTGAATCAGCTGGTCCGCAAGGGCCGCAAGCCGCTGACGAGCAAGAGCAATTGCCCTGCCCTGCAGTCCTGTCCGCAGCGCAAGGGCGTGTGCACCCGGGTTTACACCCAGACGCCCAAGAAGCCCAACTCGGCTTTGCGTAAGATTGCTCGTGTCCGGCTGACCAACGGCATCGAGGTCACCGCTTACATCCCCGGCGAGGGTCACAACCTCCAGGAGCACAGCATCGTGCTGGTGCGTGGGGGACGTGTGAAGGATCTGCCCGGTGTCCGCTACCATATCATCCGCGGCACCCAGGACGCCTCGGGCGTGGATTCCCGGCGTCAGGCCCGGTCCAAGTACGGCGCCAAGCGGCCCAAGAAGGCCTAGGCGACCGGTAACGCAGGCCAGGGAAGGCCGACAAGTGAGTTTTGCGCCTTGGGCGCTCAGGAAAAACAGAATCTGCCGGCGGTGCCGGCGAAAACGCGGAAAGACCGCTCAGGAGAGATAGCATGTCGCGACGCAGGTCCCCGGAAAAAAGGGTGTTGCCCGCTGATCCCCGCTTCGGCGATGTCATGGTGACCAAGTTCATCAACTATTGCATGAATGACGGCAAGCGCAGCGTCTCGGAGCGTTCTTTCTATCGTGCCCTGGACTTGATCAAGGACAAGAGCGGCCAGGAGGGCATCGATGTCTTCCGCGCCGCCTTGAACAACGTCAAGCCCAGCGTGGAGGTGAAGTCCCGGCGGATCGGCGGAGCGACCTATCAGGTCCCCGTCGAGGTCCGGGCCGAAAGGCGGACCCAGCTGGCCATGCGCTGGTTGATCGGGTTCGCGCGCAGCAGGCCGGAGCACACGTTTGCCGAGCGCCTGGCTGCCGAATTGTTGATGGCGAGCAAAAACGAAGGACCGTCTATCAAGAAGCGCGAAGACACTCACCGTATGGCTGAAGCGAACCGTGCGTTCGCCCACTGCCGCTGGTA
>JANTFX010000077.1 GCA_024763215.1 Candidatus Krumholzibacteriia bacterium
GAGGCGGTTTCGGGAAACAGGGCAAAATTCCGCCGGGGTGGCCGGATGTGGTATAATGATCCTTGGTGCTTTGGCATGGTCCGCGCACGTGCGGGGTTTGGTCGTGGGGATCGGTGATACAGAACATGATATTGATCATCCGGAAATCTTACTTCGCTGTTTTCCTGTTGGGGCTTCTTTGGACTTTCAACGCTGAGGGCCACACGATTACCGTTCGCCGGGACGGGACGGGAGATTATATCGTTTTGCAGGAGGCCATCAATGCGGCCGCCTCAGGAGACACCCTGGTATTAGGGCCGGGAGAATTCACCGAAACCTTCCCGGTCCAGTATGCCGGATACCCCTGGCCGGTGGATGTGATCGGGGATATCCGTGTGTCCGAACTGACGATCATTGGGGCGGGGCCAGGTCAGACTCTCATCGGACCAGAAGTTCAAGATATAGACTTTGCACATTATTCCCCCATGGCCTTAAGCTGGCTGGGGGGTACGGGGTGCCATGTAGCAGGAGTTACGCTTAGAAACTGCTTTGATGGGTTTCAACCGGGTAACGGGCCAGTCTATGTTGATAATTGTGAGTTCATGGATAATGTGCGGGGTTTAACTTGGTATAATGTTGGTTATGGTGGTCGAGTTAGGGGCTCGGTATTTTATACTAATTACATTAATTATTTTAGCCAATTGTTTTTAACGGGTACAGGGGGAGGGGTGTTAATTGAGAATTGCGACATTGGGTCATCGTCGGTTTCCAATTCTTCAGAAGTGCAGGGAGTTCAGGATGTGACTTTTCGGAATTGTGATATGCATGGAGGAGTTCTCGGAATCCAGGTATCTGCTGGTGCGAAGTGTTTATTGGATAGTTGTAATGTATTTGATTGTGATTTTATTGGGGTTGGTGTTGCTCCAGTAGGCTCCTATTGCGATGTCAGGGACAGCCATATTTCTGGAAATGAGAGAGCTGTTTTTGTCTACGGAACAGGTACCCTTAATGCATTTAATACCGTTTTTACCGGTGGAACATATGATGTTTTTTATTTTCAACAGGACAATTCGGCTACAGTCCACTATTGCATGTTTGTCAAAGGGACAGGCGATTACATTGTGGAGACCGTTAATTTCCCTGAATACGGAAGCCGCTCTTACGATTTCCGCGGCAACTATTGGGGAACAGATGACCCTGCTCAAATAGACGCTTGGATCTATGACACCCATGATGATCCCAATAACCTGGCCGAGGTCCTCTATACCCCTTTCGCTACCGGGGCGACTGATCTGGTCCTGGCCCTGGCTCCGGCTGATTCGCAGATCGTGATTCCCGATGTGGGCGGATCGTTCCAGTACGACGCATATCTGGAGAACAACACCGCAGGAGACATCATCGCCGACATTGCTATCGAGGCGGTTCTGCCGGACGGTACGGCGTACCCCGTGCAGTCTTATCCAAACGAGATCATCCCTGCTGCCTCGGCCTATACCCGGACGGGGATCGTTCAGGATGTCCCTCCCGGCGCCCCGGCTGGAACCTACACCTACCGGGTAACGGCCACTTTAGGGGATACCCTGCTGGTGGATTCGGACGAGTTCCCGTTCGAGAAGCTGGGTGTGGTTGCCGCAGCGGCCCAGGATGTGGGTTGGAATCTGCGAGGCTGGGACCGGGGCGGGCCTCGGACTCCGCCGGTCAATCCGGCCGGTTTCGTGCTCCATGCGGCCACTCCTAACCCGTTCAACCCGACCACGACCCTGTCCTTCGACTTGCCGTCGGAGGAAACGGTGACCCTGCGGGTCTTCGACCTGCAGGGCCGGCTCATCCGGACCCTGATCAACCATGAGGCCCGAATAGCGGGCCGCTCCGCGGCTCAGTGGGACGGCCGTGACGACACAGGCCGACAGGTGGCCAGCGGAACGTACTTCTACCGCGTTGAAGCCGACGGACACACCGCCACCGGCCGCGTGACCATGGTGAGGTAATTCCCTGAAAAGGATTTGATCTTTGACCCCACAAACTGCGTCACGTGACGCAGATCCGTGACAAATCATCAAGCGTCGTTGATACACAAACACCCCGACCAATCGGCCGGGGCGTTTTGCTCGGGGACCGTAGCGTGAAGAGAAGATCAGCCCTTCAGCTTGATCACTTCCTCGGTCAGAGCCGGCACCACGTCGAACAGGTCGGCCACGACGCCGTAGTCGGCGGCCTTGAAGATGGGCGCGTTGGCGTCCTTGTTGATCGCCACGATGCACTTGCTGCTGCTCATGCCCGCCAGGTGCTGGATCGCGCCGCTGATGCCGCAGGCGATGTACAGGTTCGGGCCCACGGTCTTGCCCGTCTGGCCCACCTGGTGCGAGTAGTCCACCCAGCCGGCGTCCACCACGGCGCGGCTGGCGCCGGCGGCGGCGCCCAGGGCGTCGGCCAGCTTCTCGATCAGCGCGTAGTTCTCCGGACCCTTGATGCCGCGGCCTCCGGAGACCACGATCTCGGCCTCGGTCAATTCCACGCGGCCACCCTCGCCGGCCTCGATGGACTGCACGACGGCCTTGGGCTCGATGGCCGACAGGTCGGGGGTGAAGGCCTCGACGGCGCCCGCGCCGGCGGCCTCTTCCAGCACGAAGGCGTTGGGCCGGATGCCGACCACGGCCAGGTCCGTCACCGGCTCGACGTCGATGTAGCACTTGCCCGCGTAGATGGGCCGGCGCACGGTCCAGCCTCCCTCGTAGGTCAGGCCCACCGCGTCGCTGATGCAGGCGCAATCCAGCTTGGCCGCGACCTTCGGGCCCAGGTCCTTGCCCATGGCCGTGGATCCGATCAGGAGCAGGTCGGGCTTCTGCGCGGTGCAGAACTGGGCCAGGGCCGCGCCCCACAGCTCGCTGTTGTAGATTCCGAAGCTGTCGCCCGTGGCAGTGAACACCTTGTCGGCGCCGTACTTGGCGGCCTCGGCCGCGGGGTCGGCGCCCAGGCAGACGGCCCACACCTCGCCGCCGCTGGCGGCGGTGATGCGCTTGGCCTCGCTGAGCATCTGCCAGGCGACCTTCTTGAACTTCCCATCCCTCTGCTCGATGAAAACGGCAATGTTCGGCATGACTCGCTCCGTTCTATGCTGACCGGCCGTAGCCGGCGAGATGACTAGATGACCTTGGCTTCCTCGTTCAGCAGGCGCGCTAGCTCGCGGGCCGCGTCGGCCGGATCCTCGGCCTCGACCAGCTTGCATTCTCCACGCGCGGCGGGCGGGTAGTACATCTTGATCTTCGCCTTGGCCGCCGGGGTCTCCAGGCCCAGGTCGGCGCAGGTCAGCTTGTCGATGGGCTTCATGCCGGCCTTCATGATGTTGGGCAGGCTCGGCAGGCGGGGTTCGTTCAGCCCCTTCTGGCAGGTCAGCACCGCCGGCAGCGGGGCGGTGACGACTTCCTTGCCGCCCTCGATCTCGCGGTGGGCGGTCAGGGTCCCGTCGCCCAGATCCAGCTGGGTGATTGTCGCAACGTGGGGCAGGCCCATCTTCTCGGCCACCATGATGCCGATCTGGCCGCTGTCGTCGTCGATGGCCTTGATGCCGAAGAGGATCAGGTCGTAGCTGTCCTTCTGCAGCACCGCGGTCAGGACCGTCGCCAGGGCCGACTCGTCGGCGTCGGCGAGGGCGGGGTCGTTGATGAGGATGGCCTTGTCGCAGCCCACGGCCAGGCAATCCTTCTTGATGGTCTCGGTGACCGTCTCGGGACCGATGGTGATGGCCACGACTTCCACATCCGAGCCGGCTTCCTTGATCTTGATCGCCTCTTCGACGGCGTAGGCGTCGTAGGGATTCAAAACCCGGGTGAAACTTGACTGGTCGAGTTCCGTAGAGGGGGCGTCCAACTTGATCCGGGTTTCCGAATCGGGGACCTGTTTCACGCAAACGGCAATCTTCATGATCACTCCCTGGGGCCTTGGCGCCCTGTGGTATGGGGTCGATGCTTTGCCTTTGATACCGGGTTCCAATCTAAAAGCCGGGGCCCATTCCGTCAAAGAGTTGCGCAACCGCCACCTGCAGCGATATTGAGCCGATGTGATCCGTTCATCCCGAATCCTTGAAAGGCCCGCCCCATGCCCCTGACGACTTCCTCGCGATTCCGGCCGGTGCGCCGCGCCCTGCCGCTCTTTCTGGTCTGTTTCTCGATCCTGTTGCTGGCCGCCGGCTGCGGCTCGAATGGCGAGGCGACGGCCTCACGGGCCAAGGGCAAGCCGGGTGGGAAGCCCGGCGGCGGGCCCCGCGGCAGGTCCTCCCAACCGCCGGTGCCGGTGGCCGTGGCGCCTGCGGTGCGCGGACCCATCGCCAGCTACTTCCACGCCACCGCCACGCTCGAGGCCCAGAAACAGGCTCAGGTCCTGGCCCGCGTCAGCGGCCTGGTCGAGAAACTGCGCTGCGAGGAGGGGGACGAGGTGCAGGCCGGTCAGGTGCTGCTGACCATCCAGAACGCCGAGTACCGCCTCAAGGTGCAGCAGGCCGCGGCCCGGACCGCCAACCTGAAGGCCAAGTTCGACCGCCTGCAGGCCATGCTCAAAGAGCAGCTCGTGACCCAGGAAGAGTTCGAGGCGGCCCGCAGCGATTTGAAGAGCGCCGAGGCCGACGAGGGCCTGGCCCGCATGAACCTGTCCTACACCGAGGTGCGGGCGCCCTTTGCGGGACGGATCACCGAGCGGCTGGTCGACGTGGGGCAGAACGTGTCGGTGGGCACGCCCCTGCTGGTGCTGGCCGATTTCCACCCCCTGCTGGCCAGGGTCCACGTGCCCAGCCGCGAGTTCAACAAGCTGCGGCGCGACCAGGACGTTACCCTGACCCTGGACAGTGACCACGAGGTCATCCAGGGTCGCATCAAGCTCATCAGCCCGGTGATCGATCCGGCCACCGGCACCATCAAGCTGACCATCGAGATCCCCGAGTACCCCGCCGGCACCCGCCCCGGGGATTTCGCCGAGGTGCGGATCGTGACCGAGCTGCGGCCCAAGGCGTTGCTGGTGCCGCGGGCGGCCGTGGTCACCGACCAGGGCGAGACCGTGGTTTACCTGGTGACCGACAATCCCGATTCCGAGGCCGGGCCGCACGCACCCCGGGTGGCCGAGCGGCGGGTGGTCACGGTCGGCTTCACCGACGATGACCACGCCGAGATCCTGCAGGGCCTGCAGGAGGGCGAAGAGGTCGTCGTGCGCGGCCAGCGCTCGTTGAAGCACGGCACCCCGGTGAAGGTGCTGCCGGCCGAGCCCGCCGCGGCGGGGTCGTGATGCGGGGTCTGATCGAGATCGCCGTCCGGCGCCGGGTCAGCGTGGTCATGGCCGCCCTGGCGGTGATCGCCTTCGGCTTCGTGGCCTACAACCGGCTCTCGCTGGAGCTGTTCCCCGACATCGCCTACCCCTCGTTGACCGTGCAGACCGATTTCCCCGACACCGCGCCCCAGGAGGTCGAGAACCTCGTCACCAAGCCCGTCGAGGAGGCCGTCGGGGTGCTGCGCGGCCTGCAGACCATCCACTCGGTGTCCCGGGCCGGGGTCTCGGAGGTGACCCTGGAGTTCGCCTGGGGCACGGACATGGACCTGCTGTCCATGGAGGTGCGAGAGAAGCTGGACCGCCTGATCCTGCCCGCCGAAGCCGAGAACCCGGTGGTGCTGCGGTTCGATCCCAGCCTGGATCCCATCATGCGCCTGGCCCTGTCCGGTCCCCAGGACCTGACGGCCCTGCGCCGGCTGGCCGACCGCCAGCTCAAGCAGAACTTCGAGACCCTCAAGGGGGTCGCCTCCGCCCAGGTCAAGGGCGGGCTCGAGGAGGAGATCGAGGTCGATGTGGACCAGGACCGCCTGGCGGCCCTGGGCATCACCCTGGACCAGGTGCGGCAGGCCGTGGGGGTGGGCAACATCAACCTGCCCGGTGGGGCGCTGCGCGGCAAGGACAGCCAGTTCCTGATCCGCACGGTCAACGAGTTCGACGACGTGGCCGAGATCGGCGACCTCATCATCCGCCGCCAGGGCGATGCCGACGTGCGGCTGAAGGAAGTCGCCACGGTTCGCCGCGGGCACAAGGAACGCGACGAGATCACCCGGGTGAACGGGACCGAGTCGGTCGAGATCTCCCTGTTCAAGGAGGGCGACGCCAACACGGTCACCGTGGCCAGGGAACTGCAGAAGCGCCTGGCCGAGTGGCGGGGCGGCAAGCTGCCGCCCGGCACGAGCCTGACGGTGCTGTTCGACCAGTCGCGCTTCATCGCCCAGGCCGTCAAGGAGGTGCGCAACGCCGCCTTGATCGGCGGTCTGCTGGCGGTGCTGGTGCTGATGCTGTTCTTGAAGAACGTGCGCAGCACCCTGATCATCGCCACCAGCATCCCGCTGTCGGTGATCGCCACCTTCATCGCCATGTACCGCATGGACATCAGCCTGAACATCATGTCCCTGGGCGGGCTGACCCTGGGCATCGGCATGCTGGTGGACAACTCCATCGTGGTCCTCGAATCCATCCACCGCAGGAAGCAGCAGGGACTATCCCTGTACGCAGCCGCCGTCACCGGCACCAGCGAGGTCGGGCCGGCCGTGGTGGCCTCGACCCTGACCACCGTGGCGGTGTTTTTGCCCATCGTGTTCGTCGAGGGCATCGCCGGGCAGTTGTTCAAGGATCAGGCCCTGACCGTGACCTTCAGCCTGCTGGCCTCCCTGGCCGTGGCCGTGACCCTGATCCCCATGCTCAGCGCCCTGGGCGCGCCCCTGCCGCCGCCCGGCCGCGCGCGGGAAGAGGCGGTGCCCATGTCCGGGCCCGAGGCCGCAGCGGACCAGACCCTGGGCTGGTTCTCGCGCGGGTACGACCGCCTGGTTCGCGGCGCATTGGCGCGGCCTTGGCTGACCCTCGCGGTGGGGTTCCTGCTGTTCGCCGCAGCCCTGGGGGGCGGCCGCACCCTGGACAGCGAGCTGATCCCGCAGCTGGCCGAGGGCGAGTTCTTCTTCGAGGTGGACATGCCCGAGGGCACCTCCCTGGCCGGCACCGACCGCATGCTGCAGGTCATGGAGAAGGCCGCCGCGACCCAGCCGGGTATCGACCGCTACTACTGCACCGTGGGCAGCCGGCTGGTATCCGGCGGGGCGACCTTGAACACCAAGGCCGAGAACCTCGGCCAGCTCAACGTGGTGCTGAAGGACCGGACCTCCGAAGGGGCCGAGGAAGCGGTGGCCGACAGCCTGCGCGCCGCCTTCGCCGACCTGCCCGATCTGCAGACCCGTTTCGGCAAGCCCTCGTACTTCAGCATGAAGACGCCCGTGGAAGTGATCATCTTCGGCGAGGACCTGGACCTGCTGCGAGCATACTCCCTGCGCCTGGCCCATGATCTGCAGACGGTGCCCGGGCTGGTGGATGTGCGGTCGTCCCTGGAAGCGGGCAACCCCGAGCTGCAGGTGGTGTTCGACCGCGATCGACTGGCCTCGTTGGGCCTGGACATGGGCGTGCTCTCGGAGACCCTGCGCGACCGGGTGCAGGGCGTGGTGCCGACGCGGTTCAAGGAGCAGGACAGGCAGATCGACATCCGGATCCGCAACGACCAGGATGAGCGCAACAGCGTCGCGGACATCCGCAACCTGGTGCTGCCGGGGCCGCAGGGGCAGCCCATCCGCCTGCTGTCGGTAGCCGATGTCAGCGAGGCGCGCGGCCCGGCGGAGATCCACCGCCTGCAGCAGCAGCGGGCCGCCGTGGTCACCGCGAACCTCGAAGGGCGGGGGCTGGGCGCGGCGGTGGCGGACGTCAAGGACGTGCTGCGCCGGGATCCGCCGGCGACGGGCCTGACCACGGAGCTGGGCGGTCAGAACAAGGAGATGCAGGTCAGCTTCCGCAGCCTGCAGTTCGCCATCGCCCTGGCCATCTTCCTGGTCTACCTGGTGATGGCCGCGACCTTCGAGTCCTTCCTGCACCCCTTGCTGGTGATGTTCACCATCCCGCTGGCTCTGGTCGGGGTGGTCGCCGGGCTGCTGGCCACGGGCACGCCAGTCTCGGTCATCGTGCTCATCGGGGTGATCATGCTGGTGGGGATCGTGGTCAACAACGCCATCGTCCTGATCGACACCATCAACCGCTTGCGCCGGGTGGGCATGGACAAGGCCGAGGCCGTGATCCGCGCCGGGCACATCCGGCTGCGGCCTATCCTGATGACCACGTTGACGACCATCCTGGGCCTGCTGCCCATGGCCCTGTCGTGGGGCGAGGGCGCCGAGCTGCGCGCCCCCCTGGCGATCACGGTGGCCTCGGGCCTGGCCCTGAGCACGCTGCTGACCCTGGTGGTGATCCCGGCGGCCTACCTGGTGGTGCCCTCGCGGATCCAGGCCGAGGTTCCCGACGAAAGGCCGCGCGGATGACCCTGCCCGAGATTGCCATCCGGAGGCCGGTGACCACGTTGATGATCATCATCTCCCTGGTGGTCCTGGGCGCGGTGGCCCTGCTGCGGTTGCCGTTGGCGTTCATGCCGGATGTCCAGCAACCGGAGCTGTTCGTGCAGCTCCCCTACGAGAACGCCTCGCCCGAGCAGGTCGAGCGCATGGTGGTGCGTCCGGTGGAAGACGCCCTGGGCTCGCTCAAGGGGCTCAAGAGCATGTGGTCGCGGTGCGGCAGCGACGGCGGCAACATCCGCCTGGGTTTCGACTGGTCCACGGACATGCACCTGGCGCGGGTCGAGGTCTGGGAGCAGATCGACCGCGTGCGCGGCGACCTGCCCGACGACATGGGCGACATCACCGTCAGCACGAGCTGGGGCTCGCGGGACGCTGACATGCCCATCCTGGAGGGCCGGCTCAGCTCCACCCTGGATCTGAGCAAGAGCTACGACCTGCTCGAACGCAAGATCATCAAGCCCCTGGAAAGGGTGCCCGGGGTGGCCCAGGTGCGCCTGGACGGGGTCAACCCTCGCGAGGTGCGCATCAACCTGCGCATCGCCGACCTGAACCGGCACCACATGGACGTGCGCGAGGTGTGGCGGGTACTGCGGTCGGGGAACTTCGACCAGTCCCTGGGCCGCATCACCGCCGGGGACACACGCTACGTGGTGCGCACCGTCGGCACCCTGTCCAGCGTCGAGGAGATCGCCGCCCTGCCCCTGCGAAGTGACGGGCTGCGCCTGTCGGATGTGGCGGACGTGGTCTACGAGGAACCGCCCCTGGAGTACGGCCGCCACCTGGACGGCCATTTCGCCGTGGGGGTGAGCGTCTCCCAGGAGTCCCGGGCCAACACGGTGGAGGTCTGCCGGGCGCTGGAAGAGGCCATCGCCAAGATGGACGACGATCCCGAACTGGAGGGCGTCAACTTCCTGATCTGGTTCAGCCAGGGCCGGGAGATCACCAAGACCCTGCGCGATCTGACCTTCACCGGCATCTTCGGCGCGCTGCTGGCGTCGGTGGTGCTGTTCGTGTTCCTGCGCCGTTTCTCCACCACCCTGGTGGCGGTGCTGTGCATCCCCTTCAGCCTGATCGTCACCTGCGGTTTCATCTGGGCCGAGGGCCACTCCCTGAACACCCTGACGTTGCTGGGGCTGATCGTGGGCATCGGCATGCTCGTGGATAACGCCGTGGTGGTGATGGAAAACATCTTCCGCTACCGGGAGCAGGGTCTGGAACTGAAGGATGCGGCCCTGCGCGGATCGCGCGAGGTGACCATGGCGGTGACGGCGGCGACCTTGACCTCGGTGATCGTCTTTTTGCCGCTGATCTTCAACAAGCCCAGCGAGATGAACATCTACCTGAAGGAGCTGGGCGTCACGGTTTGCCTGACCCTGCTGGCCTCCCTGTTCATCAGCCAGACGCTGATCCCGCTGGCCGCCTCGCGTTACATCCGGTCGCGGCCGCCGAGCCGGGCGGCCTGGATGGTCCGCCTGGAGGAGCGCTACCAGCGCGTGCTGGCCTTCGCCCTGGCCCACCGCTGGCAGGCGGTCCTGGTCAGCTCCGTGATCATCGTCTCGGCCTACATCCCGGTGCGCCACGTGGACATGAACTTCGATACCAGCCAGAGCGAGCTGTTCGTCCAGCTGCGCTACAACTTCAGCGATCCGATGACCCTGGAGGCCAAGGAAAAGGTGATCGACCAGGTCGAGCAGGCCATCGAACCGCACCGCGATGAGCTGCACGCCAAGTCCATCTACAGCTTCTGGAGCGACCGGTTCTCCCTGACCCGCGTCTACCTGCAGGACGGGCAGGCCAGCGAGGAGAACATCGCCCTGGTGCGGCGCAGGCTGCCGCAGATCCTGCCGGAGATCGCAGGGGTGCGCCTGCAGGTCCAGGAAACGCGCCAGGACTGGCGGCGGCACCAGGGCGGCCACCGGGTGGCCTTCCAGCTGGTGGGCGAGGACACGAGTGTGCTGCTGGCCCTGGCCGAGAAGGCCATCGCCAGGGTGGAGGCCATCCCCGGCCTGTCCAACGTGGACACGCGGCACCAGGAGGCGCAGCAGGAGATGCACATCCAGCCGGACCGCGATCTGATGGCGCGCTACGCCGTGCAGCCGGACCAGGTGGGCCAGGTGGTGGGCCTGACCTACCGCGGCCGCCGTCTGCAGCGTTTCCGCACCCCCGACGGTGAGCGGGAGATGCGCCTGACCCTCGACGAGAAACGGACCGAGAGCATCGACCAGCTGCGCAATCTGCCCCTGGAGGCGGCCGACGGCCAGGATGTGCCCCTGTCGTCGGTGGCGCGGTTCGCCTCGCTGCCGGGCCGGGAGTTCATCCAGCGGGACAACCGGTTGACCAGCGTCTGGGTCACGGCCCGTTACCAGGAGGGCACCCGGCAGGACTACATCCCCAAGGTCAAGGCCGCCCTGGCCGGGATGACTTTTCCCTACGGCTACTCCTGGACCTTCGGGAAGTGGCAACAGGACCAGCAAGAGCAGTCCCGGGAGTTCCTGACCAACCTGCTGCTGGCGTTGCTGCTGATCTTCGCGGTCATGGCGGGGCTGTTCGAGTCCGCGCGCCAGGCCTGGGCCCTGATGGTCTCCCTGCCGTTCGCCGTGGCCGGCGCGGCCTGGACCCTGTACCTGACCGGCACGGATTTCGACCAGCCGGCGGCCATCGGGCTGCTGCTGCTGATCGGGATCGTGGTCAACAACGGCATCGTCATGCTCGAACACATCAACGGCTACCGGCGCGGCGGCATGGTGCGGACCGAGGCCATGCTCAGGGGTGGGCGCGAGCGCTTGCGGCCCATCCTGATGACCGCCCTGACCACCCTGATCGGGCTGGTGCCCATCGTGGTCCAGAAGCCGTCCCTGGGCGGGGTGTACTACTACTCCATGGCCCTGGTGATCATGGGCGGCCTGCTGGTCAGCACCTTTCTGACTTCCCTGTTGCTGCCCACCATGGCATCCTTGTCCGAGGACGGCTTCGCCCTGGTGGGGCGGGTCCTGCTTTATCTGGCGCGCCCTTTCAAGAGGATTCCCAGAACCAGGCCATGAACCTGCTGGCACGTCTGCAATCGGTGATGGATGGAGGCGACCTGCTGACCGACGCGGCCGCCTGCGCCGTCTATGCCCGCGACGCCTCACACCTGGAGCTGGGATTGCCCGCGGCGGTGGTCTTGCCGCGCACGGAGGCCGAGGTGGGCAGGGTGCTGGCCGTGTGCGCCGAGTTGAAGGTGCCGGTGGTCTGCCGCGGCACCGGCACGGGCCTCAGCGGCGGGGCGCTGCCTCCGGACGGCGGCGTGGTGCTCGGTCTGAGCCGGCTGGACGAGGTGGGCGCGGTGGATCCGGACGACCGCCGCGTGCGTGTGGGCTCCGGCGTGCTCAACGCCCGGGTCAGTGCGCGGGCCACCGTCTGCGGCCTGGAGTTCGCGCCCGATCCCTCGAGCCAGAGCGCCTCGACCATCGGCGGGAACATCGCCGAGAACGCGGGCGGCCCCCACTGCCTGCTCCACGGGGTGACGCTGAGCCATGTGCTGGGGATGCGGTGGTGCGACGCGGCCGGCAGGTCGCACACGACCGGACGCGGGGTGAGCGCGGAGCGGGGCTTCGGTCTGGCCTCCCTGCTGTGCGGCAGCGAGGGCACCCTGGGCGTGGTCACCGCCGCGGACCTGGCCCTGGTGCCGGTGGGGGAGGCGACCGGCACCCTGCTGGCGGTCTTCCCGGTGCTGGACGATGCGGTGGGTTCGGTGGCGAACCTCGTGCAGTCGGGCCTGCTGCCGGTCGCGGTGGAGATCGTGGACCGGACCATGCTGCAGGCGGTCGAAGAGGCCTTCGGCTTCGGCTTCCCCACCGATGTCGAGGCGGCCATGATCGTCGAGTTCAGCGGGCCGGCGGCCGCGGTGGACGCCGACACCGGGCGGGCCAGGTTGCTCTTGCAGGACGGCGGCGCGCGCGAGGTGACTTTGGCCGCCGACGCCGGCGAACGCGAAGCGCTCTGGCTGTGCCGCAAGAAGGCCTTCGGTGCGGTGGGCCGGCTGGCCCCGCGCTACGTGACCATGGATGTGGTCGCGCCCCTGGGCAAGCTGCCCACCCTCGTGCGCGACATCCAGCGCATCAAGGCCGAACACGGGGTGGAGATCGCCACCGCCTTCCACGCCGGCGACGGCAACCTGCACCCGGGGATCCACTACGACGACCGCGAACCAGATTCCACGCGCCGCGCCCATGCCGCGGCCGATGCGATCATCATGCGCGCCCTGGAGCTGGGTGGCAGCTGCACCGGCGAGCACGGCGTGGGCATCGAGAAGCTGCACGTCGTGCCGCGGATGCTCGATCAGGTGACCGCCGCTCTGCAATGGGGCATCAAGGATCTCTTCGATCCCGGGGGAATCCTCAATCCCGGCAAGATGCTGCCGCCGCCGCAGGTCGCCTGCGCGCCGGTCAAACCCCTGCCCGCGGCCTTGCGCATCGACTGGGACAGCCTGACGGTCACGGCGCCCGCGGCCTTGCCGGTGGCCGAGATGCAGGCAGCGCTCATGGCGCGAGGCCTGTGGGTGCCGGTCGGGGCGTGGTTGCCGCGGCAGGCCGAGGGGCCCGGCCTGGTGAGGGCCGGGACCGTGGCCGAGATGATCGACCAGCTGCTGCCCGGTCCGGGTCTGGGGGCCTGGGGCACGGTGCGCGACGTGATCCTCGAGCTGTGGGCCGAGACCGGCGACGGCCGCCTTTGCCACGCCGGAGCCCCGGTGTTCAAGAACGTGGCCGGCTACGCCTTGCCCCAGGCCCTGTGCGGGGCGGGGGGGGCGTTCGCGCGCCCGCTGGCGGCGACCTTCCAGGTGCGGCCGTTGCCTCCGGCTCTGGGCGTGTGGGTGTGCGAGCATCGGCAGGATGCCGCCGACCGCCTCACCCTGGCTCCCCTGCTGCAGACCGTGCGCGCCCACCAGGGCATCTTTCCCGGCAAGGTCGCGATCCTGGAAAGCGACGGGCAACATCTGCGGGGGCCGCTTGTGATCCTGGCGCCGGGCCGGGATGCGCCTTGGGATCTCGGCGCCTTGGCGGCGGAACTCAAGATGGTGCGCGAGAAGATCGGCTGCCGCTGCCTGCGGCACGAGGTGCTGCCGTTTGTCGGCGGGGTGGGGTGCCTCATCGACGAAGGCGTGTTGCCCGCGTGGGTGGCCGGAGCGCCGACCTGGACCATGCTGACGGCGAGGCCCGGGGCGGACACGGCCGCCGTCGGCGGCATGCCCTGGGCGGCGCGCAAGGTGCTTTGCCAGTTCACCCCCCGGGTGTGCTGGTCGCCGGAGGCCGCCGTTTCGGATCCCGACTGGCATGCGGATGTGGTGTGGCAGCGGGGCGAGGCGACCGCTTTGCCCCCTCCGGGGCCGGGGGTGCCGGTGGATGTGCTGCGGGGGCTGAAACGCCTATTCGATCCCGCCGGCGCCTTGCCGGGCCCGGGGTGGTTGCAGCCATGAGCGTGCGGCCGGATCCGGGTGCCCTGGACGACCTGCTGCGCAGCTGCATCCAGTGCGGGTTGTGCCTGCCGACCTGCGCCACCTGGGCGGTCACGGGCAACGAGGTGCTGTCGCCCCGGGGTAGGCTGGTGCTCATGCAGGAGATCCTGGCGGATGCGGATGCGCCGCCGCGAAAGGAGGCGCTGCAGGCCTTCGACCAGTGCATTGGCTGCCG
>JANTFX010000078.1 GCA_024763215.1 Candidatus Krumholzibacteriia bacterium
AGGTCAAGGTGATGGAGATCCAGAACCTGGGTCAGGGGCGCTCCGAGCGGATCAGCCTGTCCATCAAGGCCCTGGCCACCGACCCCTGGCCCACCAGCGCCGCGGAGCTGGTCCCGGGCACCGACGTGGAGGGCAAGGTCACCCGCCTGGTGGATTTCGGCGTCTTCGTCGAGCTGCTGCCGGGCATCGAAGGTTTGATCCACATCTCGGAGCTGGCCAACCGCCGGATCATCCACCCCCGGGAAGTCCTCAACGAGGGCGAGACGATCACCGTTCGCATCGTCGATGTGGACCTCCAGCGCCGGCGGATCTCCCTGTCCCGGCGCCAGGCCGCCGACTACGACGGCGACTGACACCGCCCAGGCCATGCCAGCGGCGCCCCGGTTCCGGCCGGGGCGCCTTTTTCATGCGGCGGGGTTGGCCTCGCGCAGCTTGCGCACCGCCGCGATGATGGTGCGAGCCGCGAAATCGATCTCCTCGGCGGTGGTGAACCTGCCGCAGGAGATGCGCAGGCTGGCCCGGGCCAACTCCGGGGTGATCCCCAACCCCAGCAGGACCGCCGAAGGCTCGGTGGAACCGCTGGCGCAGGCCGAACCCGACGATACGGCCAGGCGGGTCAGCCTGCCCACCAACCGATGGGCCTGGATACCTGTGAAACCGACATTGAGGCTGTGGGGCAGGCGCGGCTCCGGGGCCCCGTTCAGGTGCACCCCGTCCAGCTGTTCCCGCAGCCGGCGCCACAGGCTGTCCCGCAGTGCCCGCAACCGCCGGCCCTCCCGGTCCCTCACCTTGGCCACGATGGCGCAGGCTTCCCCGAAGCCCGCGATGCCGGCCACGTTGAGGGTGCCTGGCCGCAACCCCCGTTCCTGCCCGCCTCCGCACATCAGGGGCTGCAGGCGAACCCGCGGATCGCGGCCGCTCACGTAAAGCGCCCCCACCCCCTTGGGCCCGTAGAGCTTGTGTGCGGACAGGGCCAGCAGATCGATCCGGTCGGCCTTGACGTCCACGGGCACATAGCCGCAGGCCTGGGCCGCGTCGCTGAAATAGAGGATCCCCCGCCCGGAGCACAGATGCCCGATCTTTCGGAAAGGCTGGATGGTGCCGACCTCGTTCTGGGCCGCCATCACCGCAACCAGCACCGTATCGTCCCCCACGGCCGCGGCCACGTCCTCGGGCCTGATCAGGCCCCCGGCGTCCGGAGCCACCCGGGTGACGCGCCAACCCCGGCGCTCGAGGGCGGCCACCGCCCCCAGGACGGCTTCGTGTTCGAAGGCGGAGCAGACGACATGCATGCCCTGACCGCGGTAGGCCGCGGCGGCACCGGTCACGGCCAGGTTGTCGGCCTCGGTGGCGCCGCTTGTGAAGATGATTTCGCGTGGCTCGGCCCCGATGAGGGCCGCCACCTGTTCCCGCGCCTTCTCCACCAGGGCGGCGGCGGCCCAGCCGAAGGCGTGGGAGGAGCTGGAGGGGTTGCCGAAGTGCTCCCGCTGCACACGGTCCATGACGTCGAGCACGCGGGGATCCACGGGTGTGGTGGCGTGGTGGTCCAGGTAGACCGGAGTCTTGACCTGGTCCGGGGCCATCAGCGGCTCAATTCCAGCATGCGCTCGATGGGCGCCAGGGCCCGGGCCGCTGTCCCGGGATCGACGGTGATCTCGGGGGTCCGGTCCCGCATGCAGAGGTAGAGCTTCTCCAGGGTGTTCTTCTTCATGTAGGGGCACTCGTTGCAGCTGCAGGCTTCGTCGGCTCCGGGCGCGGGGATGAGCTCCTTGTCCGGGTTCTCCTTGCGCATCTGGTGCAGGATGCCCGGTTCGGTGACCACGATGATCTGCTTGGCCGGCGTCTTCCTGGCGAAGGCGAGGATGGCCGCCGTGCTGCCGACATGATCGGCGTGCTGCAAGATGCCCTCGGGGCACTCGGGATGGGCCGCGACCACCGCCTGCGGATGCAGCGCCTTGAGCTCGACCAGCCGTTTCTCGCTGAAGACCTCGTGCACCTCGCAGGAACCCGGCCACAGGACCAGGTCCCTGTGCAGCTGACGGCTGACCCAGCTGCCCAGAAAGCGGTCCGGGGCGAACACCAGGGGCTGGTCCGCAGGGAAGGACGACACGATCTTCAGGGCGTTCCCGCTGGTGCAGATCACGTCGCTCATGGCCTTGGTCGCGGCCGAGCAGTTGATGTAGCTGATGACCTTGTGGCCGGGGTACGCCTCCAGGAACCTGGCGAATTCCCGGGGCGGGCACCCGTCGGCCAGGCTGCAACCGGCTTCCAGGTCCGGCAACAGCACGAGCTTGTCGGGGTTGAGGATCTTGGCGGTCTCGGCCATGAAATGCACGCCGGCGAACACGATGACCTCGGCCTCGGTGGCCGCCGCGGCCTGGGCCAGGGCCAGGCTGTCGCCCACATGGTCGGCGATATCCTGGATATCGTCCTCCTGATAGTAATGGGCCAGGATGACCGCATTCATTTCCCGACGCAGGGAGTCGATGGCCGCAAACAGATCCAGCCCCGGGTCCACGGCAACGTCCTTGTGATCCTCATGAGAAGGCATGGCGACTCCCTTTCAAGGTTGGTTGGGCTATAATCTTGCCCAACCGCGCCGATTCTGCAACCCCGGTCCCGGCGGAGATGCCTCATTGCCGTATGGACTTTCGGTGTGAAAATGCTTAATATTCATGAGTTGAAATCACGGCCATTGCCTCCACCGGGCATGGACCAACCCCGCCTGCGGGCATGGGTTGTCGGCGGCGGCCGTTACCGTTCTCCCCACCAACTGAACGTGAGGAACACGCGGCAATGAAGTATTACGCCACTGCCCCAGCAGTAAAATCCGTTTCCCGCCCCGGTTTCGTGTCCAGATTCGTCATCCTGGGAATCCTTCTGGTTTCCCTGGTCTGGCTGGCCGCCTGCAACAGCAGCGACAGCGTCACCTTCCCCCAGCCTTCCCCGCAAGAGCCCATGAACTGGCTCTTCGACATCACCGGCACCGCCGACAACGACATCTGGGCCTGTGGCAACACCGGCGCCATGTTCCACTACGATGGTTCCCAGTGGACCTACCAGGACATGGGCACCGACAAGCCCATCGTCCACATGTACCGGGCCGACGACGGCACCATCTACGCCTGTGGCCATGGCGGCGGTATCTGGCGTGAAAACGGCGGCTCCTGGTCGGCCATGGACTCGGGCACGAGCGCGGACCTCTACGGCATCGGTTCCTACCTGGGCAACATCCACGCCTGCGGCCAGGATGGGGCCCTGCGCCGTCTGGCCGGCAATGCCTGGACCGGCGTGTCCCGCAACGTCATGATCCTGCGGGACGAGCAGGGCGCCCCCCAGGACACCCTGTACCAGGATCAGGACGTCGCCGCCTTGCTGACGGTCAACTACTTCGCCATCGGCGGCGCCTACTACAACCCCAACTACGAGGGCCCGGATATCGGCATCCTCGGCACCCGGGGCATGGTCCTGGCCGAGGACAACGAGTACGACTGGATCCTGCGGCCCCTGGGCGGAGACGAGCTCTACCGCGAGGAATGGGTGATCTCATCGTTCTCCGACCCCGATGTGCCCGAGAACAATTACCTGGGCACTTCCGAGGGCTGGCTGTACCGCCTCAATGACGACAACAGCTGGGTGCTGGAAATCCCCAAGGTCACCAACGATCCGCACGGGGGGATCAGGGGCATCTGGCTGGACGCCCAGAAGAACGTCTACCTCGCCACCGACGAAGGCCAGATCGTTTTCCAGACCTCCGACTTCGATTTCGCCACGGGTCAGGGCAGCCGGGTCGTCCTGGTCGATCTGCCCTTCCCCTTCACGGCCATCTGGGGCACCGACCCCGGCAACCTCTACCTGGTGGGGCTCATCGAGGACACGATTATCCACGCCTCGCACGACCAGGCTACCGGCGACTTCACCTGGGATGAGGTCCCCGTGACCTTCCCGGCCAAGGCCGCCGCCGGCTCCGGTGCATGCGTCGACCCGTTGGGTCTGCCTGTACGCTAGCCGGCTTTTTCCGGGGCGGTGCCCGTCATCCCTCCGGACCCGATCCACTCGACCCGCCGGCC
Source organism: Candidatus Krumholzibacteriia bacterium (assembly GCA_024763215.1). Lineage (GTDB taxonomy): Bacteria > Krumholzibacteriota > Krumholzibacteriia > LZORAL124-64-63 > LZORAL124-64-63 > JAHJTW01. The sequence continues at coordinate 4,071 of JANTFX010000078.1, forward strand.
CGGTTCCTTGAACCGGGCTGGTTCACGCACAACCCCTGCAACGGAGGTCTTCCATGTCGAAATCCGGCCATCACCGAGGAACCAGGATGCTCGCGCTCATCGCGGGGATCTGCCTGGCGAGCGCAAGCCTGGCCCTGGCGGCCCCCAGCGTCCCGGGCCCCACGACCCCCCGGTCCGAGGTTCCCGCCAAGTACCAGTGGCATTCCACGGACATCTTCCCCAACGATGATGCCTGGGCTGCCGAGCTGGAATCCGTCAAGGCCGACATCCCCTCACTGACCAGGTACAAGGGGCACCTGAGCGAGTCTGCGGCCACCCTGCTCGCGGCCGAGGACGCCTACTTCGACATGGGCAACCGCCTGTACAAGCTCTACGTCTACGCCCAGACCAAGTACGACGTGAACCAGGGCGACAGCAGCCTGCGCCAGATGCAGGGCCGGGTGGCCGCCCTCATGCCCAAATTCGGCGAGGCCACGAGCTGGATCGAGCCCGAGCTGCTGACCATCGACCCCGAGATCATCAAGGGCTTCATGGCCCAGAACGAGGAGCTGGCCCAGTTCAAGTACTACTTCTCGGAGTTGTGGCGCCAGAAGGAGCACACCTTGACCGCGGGCGAAGAGCGCGTCATGGCCCTGACCGGAAACATCCGTTCCGTCCCCGGGGACGCCCACGAGGCGCTGCTGGGCGTGGATATGGAGTTTCCGGAGATCGTGGGCCCCGACGGCGACAAGGTGCCCGTGACCGTGAGCGGATTCTCGGCCCTGCGCTCGGACGACAACTACGTGGTGCGCAAGCAGGCCGCCGACGCCTTCTTCGGCACCTTGCGCGAGTACCAGAACACCTTCTCGGTGCTGCTGGACGGCGTGGTCAAGAGCCATATCATGACCAAGCAGGCCCGCGGCTACGACAGCTGCCTCGAGGCCGCCCTTTCACCCGACCATATCAGCACCGACGCCTACAAGATGCTGGTCAACACGGTGGAGGAGAACCTGCCGCGCACCATGCACAAGTACGTCGATCTGCGGCGCAAGGTCATGGGCATCGACGGCAAGCTGACCTTCCCCAACCTCTACAACCCCATGATCAAGGGCGTCGAACCCGAGTACACCTACGACCAGGCCCGGCAGATCATCCTCAAGGCCCTCAAGCCGCTGGGCAAGGAATACATCGGCGTGCTGTCCCAGGGCCTGGACCCGGCCAACGGCTGGATCGACATCTACCCCAACCAGGACAAGCGCAGCGGCGCCTACAGCAACGGCGTGCTGGCCCGGGATATCCACCCGTTCGTGCTGCACAACTTCGACAACAGCCTCGACGCGGTTTCGACCACGGCCCACGAGATGGGCCACGCCATGCACTCGTACTTCAGCAGCCACAACCAGCCCCCGGTCTACGCCGACTACACCACGTTCCTGGCCGAGATCGCCTCGACCTGCAACGAGGCCCTGCTGACCGATTACCTGCTTAAGAAGTACGACGATGACGTCGACATGAAGCTCCTGCTGCTCAACCAGAGGCTCGAGAGCATCAGGCTGACCATCTTCCGCCAGACCCTGTTCGCCGATTTCGAGCTCCGCTTCCACGAGTACGCGGAGCAGGGCAACGCCCTGACGGCCGACTACCTCAATGGCCTGTACGCAGAGCTCATCCAGAAATACTACGGGCCGGACTTCGCCCTGGGGCAGGACGACGAATGCGAGTGGATGTTCATCCCCCACTTCTACTACAACTTCTACGTGTTCACCTACGCCACCGGTCTGACCAGCGGCCTGGCCATGGCCGACGAGATCTCCACCCACGGGGACAAGGCCGCCCGGCGTTACATCGACAACATGCTCAAGGCCGGCTCCAGCGCCCCGCCGCTGGACATCCTGCGCAGCGCCGGGGTCGATCTGGAGACACCCGCGCCCATTCTGTCGGCCATGGATGTCTTCGAGCGCACCGTCGAGGAGTTCGACAAGCTCTGGACCAGCAAGTACGGTCGGAAATAGCCGCACCGACGCAGGAACAGACAAGGGGCGCGGCCATGGCTGCGCCCCTTGTTCATGTCCGCCCCGGCCGGTGCTGCGCTGCGGGGATCCGGCGGCGAGATCGGCGGTGTCGGGGAAAAATGGTAGGCCGCGCTGGACTCGAACCAGCCACCCTCTCCTTAAAAGGGAGATGCTCTACCTGATGAGCTAGCGGCCCCCCGCTGATTACCGCATGGTACCGGAAGCGACAATAATAGAGACCGCCCCTGCGGCTGTCAAAGGAATCGCCCCACCAGGGGCCTGCACCTCAGGTGGTGACCCCGGTGGGGGTCCAGATCATCTGGTCCCGTTCGCGGCCCACGCTCACGCCCACGATCAGGGCGCCCAGCTGCTCCTCGAGAAATTCCAGGTACTTGCGCGCCGCAGCCGGAAGCTCCTGCAGATCCCGGCAAGCCGATGTCGGTTTCTCCCAGCCGGGAAACTCCCGGTACACCGGACGGCAACGGGACAGGACCCCGCTGAGGCAGGGGAATGTATCCAGGGCTTCCCCGTCCAGGTCGTAACCGGTGGCCACCTTCACCGTGGGGAACCCGTCCAGGACGTCCAGCTTGGTCAGGATCACACCCGAGATCCCGTTGGTGTCGACCGCGTAACGGCCCGCGAGCAGATCGAACCAGCCGCACCGACGGGCGCGTCCGGTCGTGGCCCCGAACTCCCCCCCCGCCTCGCGCAGATTCTCCCCCTCGTCACCCAGCAGTTCGGTGGGGAAGGGTCCGTTGCCGACCCGGGTCAGATAGGCCTTGAAGATGCCGTTGATCTCGCCCAGGGCCCTGGGCGGCAGGCCGGTTCCGGTCAAGACGCCGCCGATGGTGCTGTTGCTGCTGGTCACGAACGGGTAGGTGCCGTGATCGATGTCCAGCAGGGTGCCCTGGGCGCCCTCGAACAGCACGGTCTCCCTGCCCTCCCGCACCGGGCGCAGCTCCCGGTAGGGGTCGACCACCATGGGAGCGATGAACCTGGCCAGGTCCACCAGTTCCTCGGCCAGGACACGGGACGGCAGGGGGTCGGCCTGGTAGAACTCGCTGAGCATCTCGTTGGCCGACAGGATCTTCTCGATGCACTTGCGCTCCAGGTTTTCCGGAGGCAGCAGGAGGTCCCCCATGCGTATGCCCGTGCGCTGGATCTTGTCCAGATAGGCGGGCCCGATCCCCCGGCCCGTCGTGCCGATGCACTTGCGTTTGAGCCGCTCCTCCTTCAACTCGTCCAGCCGCTTGTGGTACGGCATGAGCAGCTGGGCGGTGCCGGAAATATGCAACTGGTCCCGCACCTCCACCCCCTGCTGCTCGAGGGACAGGATCTCGTCGCGCAGGCTCCAGGGGTCGATGACCATCCCGCCGCCCAGCAGGCATTTGACGCCGGGGCGCAGGATGCCCGAGGGGATCAGGTGCAGGACGTGCTTCTTCTGGCCGATGTAGATGGTGTGGCCCGCGTTGGCGCCGCCCTGGAAGCGGATGACACGGTCGACGCCCTCGCTGAGCGCGTCCACGACCTTGCCCTTGCCCTCGTCTCCCCACTGGCCACCGATGATCACGCGATTTTCCACGAAACACTCCATGGTTGCAGAGAACCGGGCCCCCGGACCATCCGGTGACTCCGGCAGGAAGGGCGATCCCGTCAGCGCTGGTCGAACATCGCCTTCAGGGAACCCCACAATTTCTCATCGACCAGCGATCCCGAGCCGCACTCGTCGGCCACGCCGGGGTTGCCGGTCTGCTCGTCGATGTTCCCGTCGGGCCGGCCATCCCCGTCGGCGTCGCCGATCTCGACCCCGTTCAAGCAGCCGTCGCCGTCGGAATCCAGGCTGGCCAGATCGAGGTCCCACACCCGCCCGTTGGCCAGGAAATCCAGGCCGAAGGGGTTCAAGTCGGCGGTTTCGCTCGTGGGGGCCTGGTTGGTATGGCAGGCCAGACAGAGGAACGGCTGGGTAACCGGCAGCTTGACCATGTCGAATTCCGTGGCCCGGGCGGACGCAGACCCCAGCAACAGGCAAACAGAGCCCGTGATCACCAGTATCCTCCAGCTTGCCCTTACCCTGCCGGTCATCGTCTCCCCGGGGTATCGAAGTTCCTGCCTCGAACCCTGGCCATCCAGGCGCGGTCGGGGCCATCAAGGCCCATTATACCCATGGCGACCAGAGAGCGTCAAACATCCGCAGCCGGAGCATTGGCCTCCAGCATGGCGTCGATCCAGGCCAGGATCTCCCTGCGGCCGGTGCCCCGCACGGCGCTGGTGGGAAAAAACGGGGTCCCGGCCGGCGCGCCCAGGGTGGAGATGATCTCCCGGTAACGGGCCGGCCTGCTGTTGGCGCCCACCTTGTCGATCTTGGTCGCCGCCAGGGCCAGGGGGTGGCCGGCGGCCATGATCCACCCGCACACCTCGACATCCAGGGCGCTGGGCTTGTGCCGGGCATCCAGCAGCTGCACCACCGCCAGCGGGCGCTCCTGGCAGGCCAGAAAGGAGCGGAAAAGCCGGCGCCACTGCTCCCGCTGCTGCTTGCTCACCTTGGCGTAGCCGTACCCGGGCAGATCCACCAGGAAGTAGCGGTCCTCGACCAGATAGTAGTTCAATAGCCTGGTCTTGCCCGGCTTGCCGCTGGTCCGGGCCATCTTCACCCGCTGCAGCACGTGGTTGATCAGCGAGGACTTCCCGCAGTTGCTGCGCCCGATGAAGGCGAACTCTGGCAGGATCCGCTCGGGACGCCCCTGCAGGCCGGGGGTGCTGGTGACCAGTTCAACCCGCACCGGGGCCGCTCCCTCCGCCTGGGACCAGGGCCAGTTCCAGGACCTCGTCCATGGTCTCGACCAGGTGCACCTCGAGCTTGCGCTTGATCAAGGGGGGCAGTTCGCGGAAATCCTTCTCGTTGTCCCGGGGGATGATCAGGTGGCGCATGCCCGCCCGCATGGCCGCCACCGCCTTCTCAGGCAGCCCGCCGATGGGCAGCACCTTGCCGCGCAGGGTAACCTCCCCGGTCATGGCCACGTCCGGCCGCACCGGCTGCCTGCGCAGCAGGGAGACGATGGCCGTCGCCATGGCGATGCCGGCGCTGGGACCGTCCTTGGGGATGGCCCCCTCGGGCACGTGCAGGTGGACCTGGTTCTTCTTGAACCACGTCACGGACACCTCCCGGCACAGGCCACGCGCGTAACTGAGGGCCGTCTCGGCCGACTCCTTCATCACTTCCTTGAGGTTGCCGGTGATGGTTATCTTCCCCGCACCGGGCACCTGGGCCACCTCGATCTCCAGGATCTCCCCCCCGGCCATGGTCCAGGCCAGGCCCACGACCACGCCCACCTCCGGATCCCGGTCCACGATGCGCCGGCGGAACTTGGGCACACCCAGGTATTTCTGGACGGTGCGCCCGCTGACCGCCGGGGGATATTCCGCGCCGGAAGCCTTGATCTTGGCCACCTTGCGGCAGATCGCGCCGATCTCCCGCTCCAGGTTGCGCACGCCGGCCTCGCGCGTATAACCGTCGATGATGGTCTGGAACGCGGAGCTCCGGAATCCGTCCCAGCCGGCCACCCCGTTGCGCTTCATCTGGCGCGGCGCCAGGAAGCGCTCGGCGATGATGAGCTTCTCGTGGTCCAGGTAACCCGGCAGCCGGATGATCTCCATGCGGTCTTCCAGGGCCGGCGGGATGGTGTGCAGGCTGTTGGCCGTGGTGATGAACATCACCTGGGACAGGTTGAACTCCACCTCCAGGTAGTGGTCGCTGAAGGTCGAGTTCTGCTCGGGATCCAGGACCTCGAGCAGGGCCGAGGCGGGATCGCCCCGGAAGTCCGATCCCATCTTGTCGATCTCGTCCAGCAGGAAAACCGGGTTGCGGGTGCCGGCCTTGCGCAGCGATTCGATGACGCGGCCCGGCTTGCTGCCGATGTAGGTGCGCCGGTGCCCGCGGATCTCGGCCTCGTCGCGCACCCCGCCCAGGCTGATGCGCACGAACTTGCGCCCCATGCTGGCGGCGATGCTGCGCCCGAGGCTGGTCTTGCCCACCCCCGGCGGGCCCACCAGGCACAGGATCGTGCCCTGCATGGTCCGGGTCAGCTTGTAGACGGCCAGGAATTCCAGGATGCGTTCCTTGACCTTGTCCAGTCCGTAGTGGTCGGCGTCCAGACGGGCCTGGACCTTGCGGGTGTCGATGCGGTCGCGGCTCTTCTTCTTCCAGGGCAGGGACAGGAGGGTGTCCAGGTAGTTGCGGACCACCGTGGCCTCGGGGCTCATGGGCGACATGCGCTCGAGGCGGTTCAATTCCCGGCGGCACACCTCGGCCGCCTCGGTGGTCATGTCGCTCTTCTCGATGCGGGCCGCGTAATCCTCGATCTCGCCGTCCTCGTCGGCGGAATAGCCCAGCTCCTTGCGGATGGCCCGCAGCTGCTCGTTGAGGTAGAACTCCCGCTGGTTGCGGTGGACCTGGGTCTGGACCTCCGAGTCGATGCGCTGTTCGATCTCCAGGATCTCCAGCTCGCTGGCCAGCACCTGGTTGATGCGCGTCAACCTTTTCTCCAGGTTCGGCTCCTCGAGCAGCTCCTGCTTCAGGGGCACCCGGCCCAGGATGTACGCGCTGATGGAGTCGGCCATCTTCCCGATCTCGTCCAGGTTCAGCACCGACAGCAGGACCTCGTCGGGCAGCCGCTTGTTCAGGCGCACGTACTCCTTGAAGCGTTCCTTGATCGAGCGGCTCAGGGCCTCGATGCGCGGCCCGGCGCTGAGGGTCTCCTTGATGGGAGAGATCCGGGCTTCCAGGTAGCCGGCACCGGCGTAGATGTCCTGGAGCTTGACCCGCGCCACGCCCTCCACCAGGATCTTCAGGGTGTCGTCGGGGGTCCGGATGATCTGCAGGACCTTGATGATCGACCCCACGTGGTGCAGGTCGTCCGGAGACGGCTCCTCGGTCTCGGCCTCCTTCTGGGCGACCACGCACAGGTACTTGTCCCGTTCCATGGCCGCCTCGACCGCCGCCACCGAGCGTTCGCGCCCGACCAGCAGGGGTGTGACCATGTAGGGGAATACGACCACGTCCCGCAACGGAAGCAGCGGCAGGTTACCGGGCAGGACGATCTCCTCACCGTCCCGGTAAACGACAAAGGTGCTGGCGCTCATCTCTCTCCTTCATTGCCCGGCGTCCGTGCCGCACGCTCAGCCGCGCGGCCCGCCGGGGCGGCGAAATCATTGCCGGATCTGGAAGTGGTGGATCGGTCAGGCTTCCTTGATGTCCGCCGGAGAGCCCCCCAGCTCGATCTTGGGCTCGGCTCCCTGGGCCACCACATCTCGGGTGATGATAACCTTCTGGATGTCCTCTTGGGAAGGGGTGTCGAACATGGTGCGGCGCATGACGCCCTCGAGGATGGAACGCAATCCGCGCGCCCCGGTCTTCCGCTCGATGGCCATCTCGGCGATGGCCTCGATGGCTCCGGGCTCGAAGACCAGTTCCACGTTCTCCATCTCCAGCAGCTTCTGGTACTGCTTGGTCAGGGCGTTGCGCGGTTCGGTCAGGATGCGCACCATGTGGCCGCGATCCAGTTCGTGCATGTAGGTGACCACGGGCAGGCGGCCGATGAGCTCGGGGATCAGGCCGAACTTCATGAGGTCCTGGGGCTCGACGAGGCTGAGGAATTCCTCCCGCTCCTCGCTGATGGAGAACTCCTCCTCCCGGGCGAAGCCCAGCACGTTCTTGCCGATCCTGCGCTCGACGATCTTCTCCAGGCCCTGGAAGGCACCCCCGCAGATGAACAGGATGTTCTTGGTGTTGACCTCGAGGTACTTCTGCTGGGGATGCTTGCGCCCGCCCTGGGGCGGCACGTTGGCCACGGTGCCCTCGAGGATCTTCAGCAGCGCCTGCTGCACGCCCTCCCCGGAGACGTCCCGCGTGATCGAGGGGTTGCCGCTCTTGCGGCCGATCTTGTCGATCTCATCGACGTAGACGATGCCCTTCTCGGCGGCCTGGATGTTGTAATCTGCGGCCTGGAGCAGGCGCACCAGGATGTTCTCCACATCCTCGCCGACGTAGCCGGCCTCGGTCAGGGCGGTCGCGTCGGCGATGGCGAACGGAACGTTGAGGAACCGCGCCAGGGTCTGCGCCATCAGGGTCTTGCCAGTGCCGGTGTTGCCCAGCAACAGGATGTTGCTCTTGTCGATCTCCACCCCGTCGCCGGTCTTCTTCTGGTGGATGCGCTTGTAATGGTTGTAGACGGCGACCGCCAGGCTGATCTTGGCCTCCTGCTGCCCGATGACGTACTGGTTGAGGTAGTCCAGGATCTCCTGGGGCTTGGGGAACTTGGGGGCCGCCAGGGAGGCCTCCTCCAGGAGCTCACCCTCGAGGATATCATTGCACAGCTTGATGCACTCGCTGCAGATGTACACGCTGGAGGGCCCGGCCACGAGCTTGGCCACCTCGTCCTGGCCGCGTGCGCAGAACGAACACTTGATCATCTGGGGGCTGCCGTTCTGGCGTCGCTTCATGCTATCTCCACCGCCCCGCAGGGCGGCATGGTTACTTCTTCTTGTCCTTGCCGGCTTCGACCTCGCTCCGGCTCTCGATCACCTTGTCCACCAGGCCGTAGGCCAGGGCCTCCTCGGCGGACATGAAGAAATCCCGATCGCTGTCCTTCTCGATCTTATCCCGGGACTGGCCGGTGTGCTTTGCCAGGATACCGTACAGCTTGTCCCGGATGTTGAGGATCTCCTTGGTGTAGATCTCCATCATGCTGGCCTGCCCCTGGCTGCCGCCCAGGGGCTGGTGGATCATCACCCGCGAGTTCACCAGGGCCGAACGCTTGCCGGCTGCGCCGGCGGCCAGGAGCACCGCACCCATGCTGGCGGCCTGGCCCATGCAGATGGTCACCACGTCATTGGTAATGTACTGAATCGTATCGTAGATGGCCAACCCCGCGGTCACGCTGCCGCCCGGGCTGTTGATGTACAGGTAGATATCCCGTTCGGGATCCTCCGCCTGCAGGAACAGCATCTGGGCGATGACCAGGTTGGCGACATTGTCATCCACCGGCGAGCCCAGAAAGACGATGCGGTCCTTCAACAGGCGGGAGTAGATATCGTAGGCGCGTTCGCCCTGACTGGTCTGATCGACTACCATGGGTACCAGCATGCGCTCTCCTTAGGGAATGGCTATGTCCGCATCGGCGGCCACTTCGGTGATCTCTGCGCGCGAGAGCAGGAAGTCGTAGGTCCTGCGTTCGGCCAGATCGTACCTGATCCTGTCCTTTTCCTCGCCACTGTTGACGAATTCCCGGTAACGGTCAACATCGAACCCGTTCTCGGCGGCGATCTCCTCGATCTTTTCATCGACGTCCTCGTCGGTGACCTTGATATCTTCCTGCTTGCGAATCGCCTCGAGCAGGAGCATGCCCTTGAGGGCGGCCTCGGCCGCCGGACGCGCGGCTTCCATGTACTCCTGGTCGTCCTTCTCGGTAACGGGCCGGCCCAGGCGCTCGTTGTGGGCGTGGAAATCGCCCAGCCCCGCCTCCAGGTAGCGCTTGACCATGGACGGCG
>JANTFX010000079.1 GCA_024763215.1 Candidatus Krumholzibacteriia bacterium
GGAATTATCTGGGTTCACCCGAAAAACGTACGGGCGCAAAAAAACAAAAAGATTTCCTTCTCTGCATAACTAGTAATCTCTTGCCCTATGTAGGGGGCCGCGACTTGTTCTCCCGGTCCGTGTAGGAACAAGGTGTCTCCGCGAAATGACACTCAACCACCCATCTGTCGCTTTTCCGGTGTGGTTGGCCTTTGTTTCGCTGGTCCATGTAACTGAACTGGTCCTAGACCTGCCCCCGGCCTCGCAAGAGCTTACTGCAAAGGTCATTTCATGTCCAGCGGGCTCTTGACGCCCCTGCCTCCGCGGTTCAGGACATGGGTGTAGATCATCGTGGTGGCCACGTTCTTGTGGCCGAGTAATTCCTGGATGGTCCGGATGTCGTAACCGCTTTCCAGCAGGTGGGTGGCGAACGAATGCCGGAAGGTATGGCAGGAAGCGGGCTTGGTAATACCCGCCAGGCGTACGGCCGTATGGACCGCCCGTTGCACCACCGATTCGTGCAGGTGGTGCCGCCGGCGCCGCCCACTTTCCCGGTGGAAGTAGTGCCTTGTCGCCGGAAAGACCCATTGCCACCCGGGCTCCCAGGCCACCCGCGGATATTTCGCCTCCAGGGCCCGGGGCACGGCCACGCTGCCGGTGCCGCGGGCCAGATCCGCCGCATGTTGCTTCAGGGAGCGCTGGATCTGGTCACGCAGCGGGCGGACCAGGGCTTCCGGCAGGACCGTGATCCGGTCCTTGCCCCCCTTGCCGTCGCGGACCTGCAGCTCCAACCGCTCGAGGTCCACATCCTTGATCCGCAGCCGCAGCGCCTCCAGCAGCCGCAAACCGGAACCGTATAACAAGCTCGCCACCAGCAGGTTGTCGCCGTCCAGCTGCGCCAGCACACGCTGGGTTTCGCCACGGCTCAACACCACCGGGATCTTCCGCCGGCGCTTGGCCCGCACCAGGTCGTCCAGCCACGGAAGTTCATGCCCCAACACATGACGGTACATGAACACCAGGGCGCTGAGGGCCTGGTTCTGGGTCGAGGCACTGACCTTGCGCACCACCGCCAGGTGGGTCAGGAAGGCCGTCACCTCCTTCTGACCCATATCCCGCGGATGGCGCATATGGTGGAACTTCACGAACTGGCGGATCCAGCGCACGTACGCCTTCTCCGTGCGGCGGCTGTAGTGGCGGACGCGGACCGCCTCCCGGACGGTATCCAGCAGGCGTGGCCTGGAATTCCCGGGGGCCGGCTCACCGGGCTCACCCACCCCCTGACGAGGAAAATGATTCAAGGCATACTCCTTTCACGGCAGCATGCCTTGCAAATCCCGGCCCGGTTCGCGGCCGACCGTCGCTACCCCCGGATCCGGGCTACACCTTGACCTGCGCCCCCACCTCCATGACCTGGTCCGGCGGGATGTGGTAGAAGGCCGTGGCCCCGGTGGCGTTGCGGGACATGAACGCGAACAGGTTGGCGCGCCAGAGGGAAAGGCCGACCTTGCGGTCGGGTAGCAGGCGTTCGCGGCCCAGGAAGAAGCTGATCTCCTCCAGCTCGAAGGGCAGGCCCTTCTCGCGCGCCAGGGCGATGATGTAGGGCACCACCGCATTTTCCATGAAACCGAAGTGGGCCTTCACCCGGTAGAAGCCCTGGCCCAGATCCTTGACCGACACCTTGTCCTCCCGGGGCACGCGGGGGGTATCCTCGGTCACGATGGTCAGGATGGCCACCTGCCGTGCCAGGACCTTGTTGTGCTTGATGATCTCCAGCAGGGCCGGCGGCACACCCGCCTGGTTGCCGGCCATGAACACCGCCTTGCTGTCCACCCGAGCGACGGGATTCCGCCGCAGGTTCTCCAGGAATTCGGGGATGGGCATGGACCTCTCGTTCAGGCGGGCGCGCAGGAAACGCCGCCCTTCCTTCCACGTCCGCATGAGGATGAAGATGACCAGGCCGATGGCCAGGGGAAACCACGCGCCGTGCGTGATCTTGACCATGTTGGCCCCGAAGAAGGCCAGGTCGACTGCCAGCAGCAGCGAGATCAATCCGGCCGCCGGCAGCAAGCCCCACTGCCAGCGATCGCGCATCACCCGGTACAGCAGCAGCGAGGTGATCAGCATGGTCATGGTCACCCCCGCGCCGTAGGCGGTGGCCAGCTTGCTGCTGGAATGGAAGCCGACCACCAGCAGGATGGTCGCCAGCATCAGGGTCCAGTTGATGACCGGCACGTAGATCTGGCCCTGGGTTTCGGCCGCCGTGTGGATGATGCGCATGCGCGGCAGATACCCCAGCTGGATCGCCTGGTTGGTCAGGGAAAAGGCGCCGGAGATCACCGCCTGAGAGGCGATGATCGTGGCCGCGGTGGCCAGCAGCACCAGGACCGGCAACAGCGCCGGGGGCACCAGGGCGAAGAAGGGATGCTCGCCCGGGTCCGCCAGCAGCACGGCCCCCTGCCCGAAGTAGTTCAACAGCAGGGCCGGCAGGACGGCCAGGAACCACGTCAGGCGGATGGGCCGGGCGCCGAAATGCCCGAGGTCGGCATACAGGGCCTCGGCCCCGGTCACGGTCAGGAAAACCGAGCCCAGCACCAGGTAGCCGTGCAGGCGGTTGTGCAGCAGGAATTCGAATCCGTACCACGGGTTGACGGCCGCCAGGACTCCGGGATGCCTGATGATCCCGATCAGGCCCGTGATCGCCAGCACCAGGAACCACAGGACCATGACCGGCCCGAACAGGCGCCCCACCGTGGCGGTGCCCTTGCGCTGCACCATGAACAGGGCGATGAGGATCATGATGGTCACAGGTATGGTCAGGCGTGCGAAAGCCGGTACCGTGATCTGCAACCCCTCCACCGCGCTCAGGACGGAGATGGCGGGTGTGATCATCCCGTCCCCGTACAGCAGCGCCGCCCCGAAAAGCCCGATGGCCACCAGCAGCCAGCGGCTGCGGGGCCGGTCGCCCAGGCTCCTGCCCACCAGCGAGGTCAGGACCAGGACCCCGCCCTCGCCATGGTTGTCCGCGCGCAGGACCAGGGTCAGGTACTTGAAGGAAACCACCACCACCAGAGCCCAGAAGATGAGCGACAGCACGCCCAGGACATTCTGCGGCGCCACCGGCAGGCCATACTTGCCGTGGAAGCATTCGCGGATGGCGTACAGGGGGCTGGTCCCGATGTCCCCGTAGACGATCCCCAAAGCCGCCAAGGACAGGGCGGCCAGACGCGGATTGTCGGATCCGGGGACGGCACCTTTCATGCCAGCTCCTTGTGCCCTTCGATCAGCTTGTCCACCACCGACGGGTCCGCCAGGGTGGTCACATCGCCCAGGCCCGTGTACTGGCCCGCGGCGATCTTGCGCAAAATCCGGCGCATGATCTTGCCGCTGCGGGTCTTGGGCAGGCCCGGAACAATCATTATCACATCCGGCGTGGCCACCGGGCCGATGACGTGCCGCACCTGTTCCTTGAGCGCGCCGATCAGCTCATCGCCCTTGCCGTCGCCGTCGGGGCCGAGGATCACGTAGGCGAAGATGCCCTGGCCCTTGATCTCGTGGGGGAAGCCCACCACCGCGGCCTCGGCCACCGCTTCATGGGCCACCAGGGCCGACTCCACTTCGGCGGTGCCCAGGCGATGCCCCGAAACGTTGATCACGTCGTCCACCCGCCCGGTGATCCAGTAGTAACCGTCCTCGTCGCGCCGGCAGCCGTCGCCGGTGAAGTAGTAACCCGGGTACTGGCTGAAGTAGGTCTCGCCGAACCGGCGGTGGTCGCCCCACACCGTCCGTGCCTGTCCGGGCCAGGTCTGGGCGATGCACAGGTTGCCCCTGACCCCGTTGCCCTCGATGGGCCGGCCGTCGTCGTCCATCAACAGGGGTTTGATCCCGAAGAATGGCAACGTGGCCGAGCCGGGCTTGAGCGGGGTGACCCCCGGCAAGGGCGTGATCATGATGCCGCCGGTCTCGGTCTGCCACCAGGTATCGACCACGCAGCACTTCTGCTTGCCCACCTTCTCCCAGTACCATTTCCAGGTCTCGGGGCTGATGGGTTCGCCCACGGTGCCCAGCACCTTGAGCGTCTCGCGCGAGGACTGCTCCAGGACGGCGTCGCCGGCCCGGGCGATGGCGCGGATGGCCGTGGGCGCGGTATAGAAGATGTTCACCTGCAGGTCGTCCACGATCCGCCAGTAACGTCCGGCGTCCGGATACGTGGGGATCGATTCGAACATCACCGACGTGGCGCCGTTGGCCAGCGGCCCGTAGACGATGTACGAGTGCCCGGTGATCCAGCCGATGTCCGCGGCACAGAAGAACACCTCGCCCGGCTGGTAGTTGAAGATCACCCGGTGGGTCATGGCCGCATACACCATGTAGCCGCCGGTGGTGTGCATGACGCCCTTGGGCTTGCCGGTCGAGCCCGAGGTGTAGAGGATGAACAGGGGGTCCTCCGCCCCCATCCACTCCACGGTGCAGGTCGAGCGCTGCTTGGCGCACTCGTCATCCAGCCAGAAGTCCCGGCCGGGTTTCATGGCGGTTTCGGTATCGGTGCGCCGGGCCACCAGCACCTTCTGGACCATGTCCAGCCCGTCCACCGCGCGGTCCACCGTCTCCTTGAGCTTCAGCCGCTTGCCCCCGCGCAGCCCCTCGTTGGCCGTCACGACCAGGCGGCACTCGGCGTCCAGGATGCGGTCGCGGATGGCCTCGCTGCTGAACCCGCCGAAGATGATCGAGTGGATCGCGCCGATGCGCGCGCAGGCCAGCATGGTGTAGGCCAGCTCGGGGATCATGGGCATGTAGATGGCCACGCGGTCGCCCTTGCGCACCCCGTGGGCCTTCAGCACGTTGGCCACCCGCGCCACGCTGTGCTTGAGCTGCCGGTAGGTGATGTGCTCGTACTGCCCCGGCTCGTCCTTGACCCAGATCAGCGCGTCCTGGTCCGCCTTGTCGCCCAGGTGGCGGTCCACGCAGTTGTAGCAGGCGTTCAGCCGTCCGCCCAGGAACCAGCTGAAGTCCACGTTGCCGTAGTCGTTGTCGAAGACCTGGCGGAAGGGGTGGAACCAGCTCAGGGATTCGGCCTGCTTGCCCCAGAAGGTCTCCGGGTCGTCGAGGGACAGGCGGTACAGACGCTCGTATTCGGCCATGCTGCCGATGTGGCTGGTGGCGGCGACATCGGGGTTGGGTCCGTAGATATCGGGGTTGGTGTTGTCGGCCATGGGGCGCTCCTCGGCTGGCAGGATGGTGGCGATGATAAAGGAGTATTCTAAACCAGGTTACCCGTGGGCGGCAAGCCGCTTGACCATGGAACCCCGGTTCCGGTCTACAGGACCGAGTCCACGAAGGCCTTGATCTTCTCCCGGAACACCGCGCGTTTGAACCGCTCGGCGTTGGCCCGCAGCTCCTCCTGCCGGAAGTCGCTCTCGCGTTCCGTGAAGGCCTCCACGGCCGCGGCCACCGCCTCCGGCGTCTGCTCGTCGAAGAACACGGCCGTCCGGTCATTCTGCGTGTCCAGGATCCCCCCGGCCCGGTACGCGATGACCGGCGTACCGCTGGCGTTGGCTTCCAGCGGCGTGATGCCGAAGTCCTCCTTGCCCGGGAAGATGAAGGCCCGCGCCCGCGCATACAGGTCGCGCAATTCCTCGTCGCCGACCCGGCCGAGGAACTCCACATTGGGCGGAGCCTGGGACTTCAGCTTCTTCAGCTCCGGCCCGCTGCCTGCCACCAGCAGCCGCTCCTTGCCCCCCCGGAACGCCTCGACGGCCAGATCGATGCGCTTGTAGGGGACCAGCTCGGCGATGGTGAAGAAGTAGTCGTCCTTGCTGTCTGCCGGGCCGAACATGTCCACGTCCACCGGCGGATTGATGACCACGGAATCGCGGCGATAGACCCTTCTGACCCGCTTGGCCACGAAGCTGGAGTTGGCGATGAAGTGGTCCACCCCCATGGCCGAAGTGCGATCCCAGCGACGCAGATAGTGGGCCAGGGGCGCGAAGAACGCCCGGGACAGGCGTCCCATCCCGGCGCTGTAATCGTGGTACATGTCCCAGATGTAGCGCATGGGGGAGTTGACGTAGCACACATGCACGGCCTCGGGATCGGCGATGACCGCCTTGGCCGGACCGCTCTCGCAGGACAGCACCAGATCGTAACCGCGCAGGTCGAACTGCTCGAGGGCCAGGGGCATCAGGGGCAGGGCCCGGCGGTGGTCCTTGCGAAAGAAGGCGTATCGATTGAGAAACGACGGGGTGACCTTACGCTCCCGGAACACCGCGGGCAGTTTGTCCGGCTCCCAGAACAGAGTGAACAGGTCGGCCTCTGGGTAAATCTGCAGAAAATTCTCGATGACCTTCTCGCCGCCGCGATACCCGACTAACCAGTGGTGGACGATGGCCACGCGCATGCTCCGGATCCTTCCTCTGTCAGCGGGTCCGCAGCCCCTCGTAGAGGGCCATGAGGTCGCCGTACTTCGCTTCGTAGTCCGCCATGCTGCGTTCGATGACCTCGTGGGCTTCGTTGCGGCCGTAGACATGGGTGATCTCGGTGTTCCGGTGCCGCGCCCCCGGGGCATCCTTGTAGGTCAGGAAGTAGTGCTTGAGCCGGTCGATGAGGGCCGGCGGGCACTCGTAGATGTCCTTCATGTGGCCGTAGATGGCGTCGTCCCGCATGACGGCGATGATCTTGTCGTCGGCCTCGTTGCCGTCGATCATGCGCAGACCGCCGATGGGCACCACCGGCAACAGGATGTCGCCATGGGTGATGGACTTCTCGGCCAGGACGCAGATGTCCAGGGGATCGCCGTCACCCACGATATCCACACGCGAAGCCTGCTTCATGCAGAAGGCCGCGATCTTCTCCCCGCAGTAGGTTTGGGGGATCAGCCCGTACAGGGTGGGGTAGACATTGGAAAACTTCTGCGGCCGATCGACCTTGAGGTGGCCGCTCGGTTTGTCCAGCTCGTACTTCACCGTGTCCGAGGGCACGATCTCGATGTAGGCCGTGACCATTTCAGGTGCCTGGTCACCGATGGACACGCCATGCCAGGGATGGGCCCGAAACAGCCTGTGCAGAAGGTTCATGTCGATGTCCATGCAGGCTCTCCTTTTTCTTCCGGGAACAGGGTGTGCTGAGGATGCGCCCGGACACCTGATTCGGCAAGTCCTTCTTGTTCTCTCCAGTCCGGTCACCGGAGGAGGGCAGACCCGCCTGGAACAACAACCGGGCCAAGAGAGAGTGAAAACGGCCGCGCCCCCATCATGGAGCGCGGCCGCCATCTTGCCTCGGAGAAGGCTTACTTCAGCAGGGTGATCCGCTTGGTCACGTCCATGCCGCCACTGACCATACGCACCATGTAGATGCCGCTGGCCAGGCCGGTGCCGTCGAGGGTGACCTCGTGGCGGCCGGCTTCACGGGTGCCATCCACCAGGGTCCGCACCAGGCGGCCGGCCACGTCGTACACGCCGATCCGGACCTGGCCCGTGCTCGGCAGCATGAAGGACACGGTGGTCATGGGGTTGAACGGGTTGGGGTAAACGTCGTCCAGCGCGGCCACGGCCCCGACCACGTCATCATCGCCGTCCACCCGGCCGCTGGCCAGGATGTCGTCGATGGCCAGGTCGAAGTCCACACCGGACTTGTCCGCCGTCATGGCCGCGGCCTTGACGGGGGTCCCGCCCAGGCTCGGGCGGTAGGTCGTCACGGCCCAGTCGATACGGGCGGCCTGGCCGGTGGTGAACTCGTACATGCAGTAGTCGTCGCTGTAGTCCATGTAGTTATGGATGGGATCGTCGCCGGCCGAACCGCAGGTGTCCCGGCCCTCGGGGCAACCGTAGGCGGGCAACAGCTCGGCGGGGGTGTCGTCGACCTCGTCGCCCTGGCCCCAGCAACCGCTCTGGAAGGTGTGGTACAGGCCGAAGTAGTGGCCGGCCTCGTGGGTGACGGTGTCGCCCTCGTTGTAAGGGGCGGCCGGACCGCCGGGCAAGGAAGCCCAGAAGATGACCAGGCCGTGGCCCCAGTGGTTCTCGGGGGCCATCCACGGGAAGTAGGCCCAGCCCAGGATCCCGCCCGGAGGGCTCTGCAGGTAGATGTTCAGCACATGGGCCGGGTCGATGTTCAGGTACTGCTTGACGGCTTTTTCCTGCCGCGTCTGCATGTCCCAGCTGAAGTACTTGGACGACTGGTAGCGGGCGAAGTGGTACAGGTAGAAGCTGATGCCGGTGCCGGCGTAGGCGTCGTTCAGGACCTGGATCTGGTCGTCGACCATCTGGTCGGTGACGTAGCCGTTGGTCTGGCTCTCGTAGATCGAGTGGACGGCCACCGGGACGGTGATGTTAAGGGCCTTGCCGTAGTGATCCTGGATCCAGCGATCCAGGTCGGCGGGGGCGCGCTCTGCCTGGATGGCGGTGTCATCCACGGTGCCGCAGCGGGTGCCGGTAACCAGGTTTCCAGCCGGGTCGGCGAAGGCGATGTCCCCGGAAAGTTCGGGCAACTGGGTTTTGGCCGTGGCCACCACCGTCAAGGCGACCATGGCCGCACAAAAGATCAGAAAACCAAGCTTCATCTTGTTCATCAGGATCTCTCCCTCCAACTGGAAACACGAGGTGCTTGACTCCCCACCATAGCCACGGAAGTCTTTGACTTTTGGTATTGTAACACATGGTCAAAAAATTGTAAACCAGTTATTTTTAGTCTTTTTTCCGGGAACCCTCGCCCCGACTCGATAGAATATTGTATATCAAATACTGCCAACACGTTACCTTGTTGACAGGATCATGGGGACCATCTACCTTTGCCCCGAGGTAATACCATGAGATTTCTGCCCTTGATCCTGTCCTGTTTGATCCTGGCCGCCCACCACAGCCGGGCCGGCCAACCCGGCCTGATCCTGCTCTGGCTCCTGGCGCCCCTGGTGCTGCTCGGCAAGCGGCGCTGGATGGACCTGGCCCTGCAGCTTCTCATGGTCACAGGCGGCGGCATCTGGATCGCGACCACCCTCAAGTACGTGGGCATCCGCCAGACCATCGGCCAACCCTACCTGCGCCTGGTGGCGATCCTCGGGGCCGTGGCCCTGCTGACCGCCCTGTCGGGCCTGATGCTCAACCTGCCCTCCAGGAGACGGCAACTGCCGGCTGATGACCCGGTCGGCAGCGGCCTGGGCGCATTTCTGGTCACCTGCTTCGTGCTGGTTCCGGTGCAGCTTTTCGTGCACCCTGCCGGACTGCTGGCCGAGCGATTCCTGCCCTTTTCCGGCTGGACCGAGGGCTTCCTGCTGGCTTTGTACGCCGGCTGGTTGTCGGACCGCCTGCGGGATCAGCGCCAGGTGAAGAAGCTGCGCCCCCGCGTGTGGATCGCTTTTTCCCTCGTCTTCTTCACGCAGCTGATCCTGGGCCTGGCCGGCATGGACAAGTTTTTGATGACCGGCAAGCTGCACCTGCCGGTGCCCGCCCTCATCGCCGCCGGGCCCGTTTTTCGCGGCGGGGGATTTTTCATGGCCATCCTGTTCTCGGCCTCGGTGCTCATCGTCGGCCCGGCGTGGTGCAGCTGGCTGTGCTACATCGGCGCCTGGGACGACCGGGCCGCCCGCGCGGTCAAACGACCCGGCAGGCTGCCCCGCTGGCGTCCTACCATGAGAGTGATCATCCTGGTGGCCGTAATGGCGGTGGCCTTCGCCCTGGGACGGCTGGGCGTGGGTACCGCCACCGCCGGCATGCTGGCGGCCGGGTTCGGGCTCGCCGGCGTGGGCGTGATGGTCTTCTGGTCCCGCCGCACCGGCCACATGACCCACTGCACGGCCTTCTGCCCCATGGGCTGGTTCGCCACCCGCCTGGGCAAGGTCTCGCCCTGGCGCCTGCGCATCACGCCCTCGTGCACGAACTGCGGGGCCTGCACCCCGGCCTGCCGCTATGACGCCCTCTCCCCCGAAGATGTCGCCGGCCGCAAACCGGGCGAGGCCTGCACCCTGTGCGGGGATTGCCTGAGCCACTGCCCCACCGGCAACATCGTCCTGCGGTTCCCCGGCCTGTCGCCCAATCACGCGCGCACGGTTTTCTTCGTGCTGGTGTGCGCCCTCCACGCGGCCTGGATCGGCGTGGCGCGGCTGTAGCTCAACCCTGATCCACCCAGCCCCGCAGCTTGTAGGTGATTCGTCCCGACTGGTCGGCGACCGGAGCCGCGAAGAAGGTGGTCGGGCCGTCCACCAGCATGGTCCGCCCCCCCTCGAACACGAACCTCACCCGCATGTCATACACCGCCCGCAGGACCTCGGGCCGGCCGTCCTCGCCGGCTTTTTCCCAGGGGATCAGGAGTTCGCACTGCTCCACCGCCACCGATTCCAGGGCGGGGATGACCTTGCCCGCGGAATTGACGGCCCCCTTGCCGCTGAACATCCGGCGCGCGATGGTCAGCTCCTCCTCCCGGCCCCACATGGTGTCCGTGGATCTCCGCCCCAGGTCGTTGACCCCGCATGCCCGCATGGAGAACACGAAATCATCGGCCAGCAAGGCAGCGTAGGCATCCAGGTTCCGCTCGGCATACGCCTGCCCCAGGCGAATAATCAGCTCATCGGGGGTTGCGGGCCCCTGGGCAGCGGTGTTACCGCCCGGAGACAGGATGCCGCCATCCCGGCTGCAACCTGCCAGCACACAGAGAACCAGGATCCCTGCCATGATCATTTTTTCGTGGGTACGCATAACATGCCCTCTTTCGCCTGTGGGGTCTCTCATCATCAGGCGGCGAACGGGCGTGGGCGAAAAGGCGAGGTACCGGCGGCGGGGAGAACGCGCGGTTGCGGTCCCGCCGCTACCTGAGGTAAGGAAATATCCGCGCGGCTGTCAATCCCCGGCGGGTTCGCCTGCGCAAGCAACACGAAGGTGTCCCCTGCAGATTGCCTGACCGCAATGTTCAGAGGAGGGAAGCCGTGGCCCTGAACCATTGGGATAGCGTGTTGAACAGGGCCTCGCCTTTGACTGGCTTCGCCAGGTAGTCATCCATGCCGGCGGCGAGGCATTTTTCCCGGTCCCCGGGCATGGCATGGGCGGTCAAGGCAATGATGGGAAGGTCCGTGTAGGGAGATCCCAGATTCCGAATCCGCCGGGTGGCATCATACCCGTCCAGAACGGGCATCTGGCAGTCCATCAGAACGGCATCGTACCGTGCGGCCTGGACCAGGGCCACGGCCTGCTCCCCGTTTTCGGCCACATCCACGACCAGCTTCTTCTTCTCCAGCAACTTTCTTGCAAAGAGCTGGTTCAAGGGGTTGTCCTCCACCAGCAACACGCGATATGTGGCGATCTCGCCCGTATCCGCCCGGGCCTCGCTCCTGCGCGCCTCCGGATCCGCGGGAAATTCCAGGGGCAAGCTGAAGCTGATTTCCGTGCCCTTGCCCTCCACGCTCTGCAGCTCGATGACCCCGCCCATCCTCATGACCAGGTCCCTGCTCATGGACAGGCCGATCCCGAGCCCTTCGTGCGTCCGGGTCAGGTCTCCGTTGACCTGCTTGAAATAATTGAATACTTCCTCTTGCAGCCTCGGGGGGATCCCGCAACCGGTATCGCGGACACGGAACCGCACATGGCTCGTCGGATCACCCCGCTTTTCGAGGTCGACCTCCAGCGCCACCGACCCCCTGTCGGTAAATTTGCAGGCGTTGCTGACCAGGTTCTTCAGGATACGTCCGAGGTGATGCGCATCGACTTTCACCAGGTCCGGGATATCCCCGGCAATGTCCAGGGTGCACGTCAGGGGTTTGTTCCGGGCCAGGGCGAGGGCATATTCCTGGATTTCCGCCATCAGGGAGCGCAGGGCAACAGGAACGGGCTTGATGGCCACCTTGCCGGTCTCGAGGGATTTCAGATCCAGCACCCCGTTGACAAGGCCCGACAGATGTTCCGCCGCTTCCGAGATCTTGTCGTTCATCAATCTCTGTTCAGGGTCGAGATCCGATCTGGCCAGCAGCTCCGCCATGCCCATGATGCCGTTGATCGGAGTCCGCAGTTCATGGCTCATGTTGGTCAGGAACTGGTCCTTCATGCGGGCCGCTTCCAGGATCTCGATCTCGGCCAGCTTGCGTTCGGTGACGTCCTGAATGGTGCCGGAGATGAAACCCGGTTCGCCGCCGGACGACGGGGATCGTGTGCCTTGCAGATGGACAAAGAGCTTCTTGCCCCCGTCATTCCTTATCCTGATATCGAGATCCAGGGGCTGGCCCCGGCGCAGGTGTCGGGCGTAAGCCCTCAGCAGGGCCCGGCGGTCATCGGGATGAATGGCCTGCCATGCCTGCTGAAGGCTGAAGGTTCTCTCCCTGGTCTGGAGACCGAGGACATGGGACGCCTCCCGGGAAAGATGAACCGCCCCGGTTCGGGTGTTGAATCTCAATGACCCCATCTTCACGGTCCGCTGGGCCAGGATCAGTTCTTCCCGGCTCCTGTGGATCTCGTGGAAGGCCTGCTGGATTCTCTGGATATACTGGACCCGCATCCGGAACATGGGCCAATCCAGGGGCTTGGTTATGAATTCCATGGCCCCCAGATCGAACGCTTTCTGAACATCGGATACTTCTTCCATCCCCGTGACCATGATGATGGCCGTCAGGTCTCCCCCGGGCAGCTTTCGCATGGCTTCACAGGCGGCAAAGCCATCCATCACGGGCATGGAAATATCCATGATCACGACCAGGGGCCGCACTTGCCGGTAGACCTCCAGGGCTTCCCTGCCGTCGGCGGCTTCATGGATTTCCAGCCCCAGATCATCCAGGGCGTTGGCCATGAGGGTGCGCTGCATATCGTCGTCGTCGACGATGAGGATCGCTGCCAACGCTGTATCCCTAGTGGACAAGTTCAGGCTCCCCTTCGACCTGACCTTCGAGCGCCGTTCGGGTCTGGCGGCTCAGGCTTTTGAACTTCCGGGCGAGTTCCGCCGCGTCTGCCACGCGTCCCGCCCGCCCCATATCCTCCAGGTCCCGGCACAGCAGGGACAGGGGCTCGGCGCCGAGGCTGGCGCTGCTGGATTTGAGAAAATGCGCGGATTCGGCCAGCAATTCGTGGTCGTGGTTT
>JANTFX010000080.1 GCA_024763215.1 Candidatus Krumholzibacteriia bacterium
TCAGAAAGACCGGCAGCACGCTCGACGGCTCGGAGAACGCGATCCCCGCGCGGTAGAAGATCCCGTGCAGCAGGCCCATGGTGAAGTTGAACCGGACATTTTTGCGCTCTGCCGCCATGTCACAGACTCCGTCTTATGGTTGCAGAAGCATCATTCGGCCAGGAACTCCTCGTCGTCCTCGTACGGCTTCGTCCTGCGTCCGGCCAGCGCCACGATCCGGCCCACGATCAAACCGGCCACCACCGCGACCACGATGGTCACGGCGATGCCCTTGAACTGGGCGCCCCCGTCGATGCCGGCCACGGTGAACAGGGCCGCGAGCCCCCCGAGCAGCCCCGGGATGCCGTGCAGGTTGGACACGCCGCAGGTGTCCACGAGTTTCAGGCCTTTCTGCAGGCGTTCCTGGATCACGGCGAAGCCGAAGGTCGAGGCGAAGCCGGCTATGGCGCCGATGATCAGGGCCGTGGGCAAGGAAACCTTGTCGCAGGTCGAACCGATGGCCACGCCGCCGGCCAGGGTCGCGTTGGCGATGTCGGCCGCGGCGATCCCCCGCCGCAGCAGCATGGTGGCGAAGTAGGTCATCAGGGTCGAGCCGCACAGGGCCATCACCACGTTCATGGCCGTCTGGGGCACCAGGGCCGCCGGCACCAGGGCGGCGCAGAAGCTGGGCCAGAACACCCACAGCGCCATGCTGCCCAGCAGTGAGAAGCGGTCGCTGGTGTAATCCGAGGCCACGGCCTGGCCGCGTTCCTGCGCCGTGGTCATGGCCATGGCCACGCCCAGGCCGAACAGGGCACCGAACATGTGGATGACGATGGAGCCGCCGGTGTCGACGAACAGCCCGCCCCCGACCAGGCCCAGGCCGCCCTCCAGCACGATCCATTCGTTGAGCATGTAAACCGGGATGAACAGGACCCCCAGCAGCAGGTACTGGGGCATCTTCAGGCGGCCCAGCACCGCCCCGGCGCAGATCAGCAGGCTGGCCGCCCCGAACTCGCCGGTGATCAGGGCATGGATGCCCGTGACCGGCTCTCCGAAGGCGCCGGACCCCTTCAGCCAGATGTAAAGCGGCAGCGAAACCGCCGTCAGCAGGTAGGTGGCCGTCAGGGCGGACAGGCCGTAGCCCCGCACGAAGACCATGAGGAAGCCGAAGCCCAGCAGCAGCATGACCATGACATGGATGGCGCGGTTGTACTCCTGGACCGCGATGACCGCGGCCAGATCCTGGCCGGGGGCGGCGTTGTGCTCGCTGACGGCGGCGGCGGGGGTCTGGGCGGCGCACGAAACCGGAGTGGTCATTCCGGCCGCCAGGACCGAGATCAGAACGGTGGCAAGCAAGAGGGAGCCGTATCTCATGGTCATCTCTCCCGGTAGGGTTGGTGTCGGATCGTATCGATGGGCTTCCGAAAATATCACCGGTGGCGTAGGCGGGGTCAAAACAATGCCAAAGTTTTAACATCCCACTGATTCAGGGTGATTTTCGAGAGATCTTCCCCGCTGAGGACGGAAATGATATTCTGCTCGGGCGTTTCTTTGACCATCCTTCAACCCGGAGTACCTGCCGTGCGAGCCACCATCTGTGTACCGTTGCTGTCGATCGCGCTTTCATTGACCTGCGCCGCGGCCCTGGCCGCGCCTTCCCTGCCGCCGGGCGACAAGCCCGCCCCCACCCCCATCTCACGGGTGGCCGATGCGGGCACGGCGGCCGACCATCCCGACGCCGACCTGGTCGTGGTCCTGGACAAGGCCGTCAACAAGGTCAAGCCCAGCGGCGTGACCTACGTGGACCATTACCGCCTGACCAAGGTGCTCACGCCCGCCGGTTGCCGCGACCACTCGGTGCTGAGCTGGCACTACGATCCGCAGAGCAGCAAGGTCGAGGTGCGCAAGGTCACCCTCATCCGCGGCGGCAAGTACATCCCCGTGGACATCACCGGCATCCACGATCTGCCCGCGCCCCAGTCCTGGATCTACTGGAAGGACCGCGTCAAGACCCTGCAGCTGCCCCGGCTCGAGGTCGGCGACGGCATCGAGGTGATCACCTTCCGCAAGGGGTTCACCTACGCGCTGCTGGATGAAAAGACCGGCGGGCCGGCCCCGAAAACCGGCGCGCACCAGGGCGCCGGCGGCCCCGCGCAGGAAGCCTACCAGGACAACGAGGAGGAGGACGCGCGCTACATCCCACCCATGCCCGGGGAATACTTCGACATCGTGCTGTTCGAAGAAGACGCGCCCATCATCGAAAAACGCTACGAACTGCAGCTGCCGCCGGACAAGAAGCTGCAGTCGCAGATCTACAACGGCGCCCTGTACGCGAGCACCAGTTACGACGCCGACCGTAACACCTACACCTGGTGGGGACTTGATCTGCCCGCCCAGACCCACGAACCGCACCAGCCAGACGCCAGCGACATCGTTCCGAAGGTCGTCATGACCACCGTCAGCAGCTGGCAGACCAAGAGCAGCTGGTTCTTCGACGTGAACAAGAACCAGTTCCAGGTCACGCCCGCGATCAGGGCCAAGGTGCAGGAAATCCTGGCCGCAGCCGGAGAGGCCGACGGCTCCGACGAGGCCAAGGCGCGCGTGCTGGTGCACTGGGTGGCCCAGAACATCCGCTACTCGGGCCAGACCATGGGCGAGGGCGAGGGCTTCACCCTGCATCCGGGCAGCATGATCTTCGCCCAGCGCAGCGGGGTGTGCAAGGACATCGCCGGCATGCTGATCACCATGATGCGCGGCGCCGGGCTCGACTCCTACGCCGCGATGACCATGGCCGGCAGCCGCATCGACCAGGTGCCCGCCGACCAGTTCAACCACTGCGTCACGGCCCTGCGCCTGCCCGACGGCAGCTTCCACATGTACGACCCCACCTGGGTGCCGTTCAACAACGACGACTGGTCACGGCTGGAAACCGAGCAGCAGTACCTGGTGGGCACGCCCGAGGGCGAGCCCCTGGCCACCATCCCCTACAGCCCCGCGTCCGAATCGCCCTTGCACGCCGTGCACAACGCCACCCTCGCAAAGGACGGCGCCCTGCGCGGGGTCCTGCGCCTGGACGGCACCGGCGCCATGGACGGCCGCCTGCGCCGCATCGTCAACGGGCAGCGCAAGGGCGAGCTCACCGACCGCTGCGCCAGGCTGCTGTCGGCCGTCAGCCCCCGCGTGCAAGTCGACAAGGTCAGCAGCCGCGACCCCGCCGATTTCAGCGGCGACATGTGGCTGGAGATCCGTTACCACATCCCAGGGTTCGCGGATCCGGCCACGGGCGTGCTCGAGTTCGCCAGTCCTTTGGCTCAGGTCATGCTCCACGAACACAACCTGCTGGGCACCGCCGATGAGAAGTGGGCCAAGACCCGTGACACCGATCTTTTCCTGTGGTACACGCGGCAACTCAACGCCGACGAGACCATCAAGCTGCCGCGTGGATTCAAGCTTGCCACCGCGGCCAAGCCCGTGGACGTGGACGAGACCTACGCCGGGTTCAACGGCCAGGCCGAACTCGACGGCCACGCCTTGAAGGTCACCTCGCGCTGTGAGATCCGCCGCCGCCAGATCCCGCCCGACGGTTATCCCGGTTTCCGCGAGGCCATGACCGCCGCCAAGGATTTCTGCAACCGCACCTACCGGCTGAGCAAGGAGGGCAAGTGATGAAGACGCTGAAGTTCGTTTCCCTCCTGGCCTTGATGCTGTGCGCGATAACCGCCGTGGCTGCCGACATGGGCACATCCGGCGGCTTCGACCTGGACGCCCTGTGGGCGCAGGCGCAACGGACCTACGACACCCGGTCATTGGATGCGGTCGTGCTGCTGGAGGACCGCGAGGTCACCCTGGAGCCGAGCGGCGACCTGGCCACCACCGTCCACCGCGTGGTTTGGATCAACTCCTCGACCGCCATCCACGAGTACGCCGACCTGCGCGTACCCTGGAACTCGGCCAATTCGGTGCTGAAGGTCCTGACGCTGCGCACCTGGCGCGACGACCGGTGGTGGCCCGATCCGCAGCGGATCAGCGATACGGCCGTGGTCGAAACCCTGCCCTACGCCGTGGATCACGCCGATGACTACACGGCCATGCGCGAGACCATGATGTTGCACGACGGGATCGAGCTGCCGTGCATCCTGGAGACCCGCTACACCATCACCAGGCGCGGCGCACCTGCAGCGGCGGGTGTGTTCGTACTCGCACAAGATGATCCCGCGGTGCAGGTGCAGCTGACCGTGACCACGCCCGCCACGTCGCCCTGGCACGCGACCAGCCTGAACGGTGCACCTGAACCGACGGTGACCACCGACGGCGGCCTGCGCCGCGCGGTGTGGCGGATGGAGTCCGTGGCCGCCCTGGGCCGGCCTGCCACCAGCGAGCCCGAGGCTTACGAGCCGGCGGCGGCGTATTCCACCTGGCAGGACTGGAAAGCCGTCGGCCAGGCCTTTTCCGCCTCCTTCGATGCAGCCGCGCACCTAGGACCCGTTCTGGCCGACTCGGTGGCCACACGGACCGCCCACCTGACCGATACGGTGGAGATCGTGAAGGCCGTGCTGGATTTCGTCACGGAGTCCACCCGGAGCATCCACAGTGATTCTCGTCTCTGGGACAAACCTCGATCCGCCGACCGCACCTGGGAGACGGGATACGGGAACGCCTGGGACCGGATGGCCCTGGCTGCCGGCGCCATCCGGTCATTGGCCGTCGTCCCCAACGGATCCGGAGCACCTTCCCTGGCCGCCAATCCGGTGTTCGTGAGTTGGGGGATCTCCCCCGTGGCGCCCTCGGTCCCCCGCATCGACCCCGGCTGGCACCTGGTTTTGAACATCATGGTAGGCGACGGGGAATTCCTGGAGTGGACTAATGACGGGACCCTGCATGGCGTCACCGAAATCATGGGCCGGCCGACGTTCGTGCCCTTCACGGGCCAGCCGGTGTTCCTGACCCGTTCCGAAGAGGAAAACCGGGTCGTGGCAAATCTGAAGGTCATCCCCACCGCGGACGAGGGCTGGTCGTGGTCGGGCATCCTGAGCTGCCAGGGGTTGTTCAGCTACCACGGCGACGTCATCACGGGTAAGGCCCTGGACAAGGCCGCGACCGCGGCGTTGGGCGATCTGCTGCCGGACCTGGATCTGGACAGCTGCAACCCGCGGGAGTTCGCGCCCCTGCAGGTGACCGTCACCTGCGACGGTACGCTGGCCGGGCCGGACGAGAACCAGGCCGGCGAGGTGGTCCTGACCGTGGGCGATCCCGGCGACGGGGTGCTGGGGCGCCTGCCCCGGGACATCCACACCTACCAGAGCGACCGCACCTCGGCCGCGCTCATCCGGCCCATGCAGGAGAAGATCTACCTGCAGATGCCCTTGGACGGGTTCACCCCCGTGCGGCTGCCCCGGACGCTGGAAGTGGACAACGCCGCCGGGCGCTTCGCCGTCTCGGCCAAGGTCACCGGCGGCCGCCTGTACTACAAGCGGTCCCTGCGGCTGACCGGCCAGGGTAGCTGGCCCGAGCTGCGGGCCCTATTGCTGGAAGCCGGCGATGTGCACCATCGCGGCATCGTCCTCACCTCTGGAGGTGGATCATGAGACGCCCGGACCTGTTGCACGCGCTGATTGGTGTGTTGCTGCCGGCGGCCCTGCTGCTAAGCGGCTGCGGCGAGGAGATCACCCACGACCAACCGCTGAACGACCAGACCGTCAAGGCCGCCCAGGTGGTTGCCGGGCTGGACATGACCGCCTCCGAGCGCGACCTGATGCGCGGCGAGCTGGCCGATGCCCGCGACGGTTACCTGGACCTGCATCGCCTGGACCTGCAACCGGGCGCGTTGCCCAACAGCGTGCGGCCGGCGGTGGTGTTCGACCCGTTGCAGGTGGCTCCGGATCTGGCGGCGCGCGTGGGCGTGCACGGGGTGGATCCCAGGTGGTCTCCAGCTCCTGCGCTGTCGCGGCCCGCCGATCTGAACAAGCTGGCGTACTACACAGTGGGCCAGCTCGGCACCCTGATCCGCACGCGGCAGGTAAGCTGCGAGGAGCTCACAAGGCTATCCCTGGAGCGGTTGCGCCGCTACGACCCCGAGCTGCACTGCGTGGTCACGCTCACCGCCGAGCGCGCCCTGGACCGGGCCCGCGAGCTGGATGCGATGCTGGCGCGCGGCGAGTACCTCGGCCCGCTGCACGGGATCCCGTACGGGGCCAAGGATCTGCTGGCGGTGGCGGGGTACCCCACCACCTGGGGTGCGGCCCCGTACCGCGACCAGGTGATCGGCGAGGACGCAGCGGTGATCCGCAAGCTCGATGACGCCGGAGCGGTGCTCACAGCCAAGCTCACCCTGGGCGCCCTGGCCATGGGCGATGTGTGGTTCGGCGGCAAGACGCGCAACCCCTGGAACCCCGATCAGGGCAGCAGCGGTTCGTCCGCGGGGCCGGCCGCCGCGGTGTCGGCGGGGCTGGTGCCCTTTGCCATCGGGACCGAGACCTGGGGCTCCATCGTCTCGCCCAGCACCCGCTGCGGCGTGACGGGCCTGCGGCCCACCTTCGGGCGCGTCAGCAAGGCCGGCGCCATGACCCTGAGCTGGACCATGGACAAGATCGGCCCCATCGCGCGCACGGTGAAGGACTGCGCCATTGTCTTCGACGCCATCCGGGGCGCCGACCCGGCCGATCCTTCGGCGGTGGACATGCCGTTCGCATACGATCCGCGGTTCGACGCGCGCACGCTGCGGGTGGGGTACCTGAAGTCGGAGTTCGACCGTGACTACCGGTGGCACGATCTGCACGCCAAGGCGCTCGATGATCTGCGCGCGGCCGGGTTCACGCTGGTACCCGTGGCGTTGCCCGATTCGGCGGCCCTGGGCTGCGACGTGTACAGCCTGTCCATCATCCTGTCGGCCGAGGCGGGCGCCGCGTTCCAGGAGCTGGTGCTCAGCGGCCGCGACGACGAGCTCGTGCGGCAGGACAGGTATGCCTGGCCCACCACCTTCCGCGCCGCCCAGTTCATCCCGGCGGTGCAGTACATCCAGGCCAACCGCGCGCGGGTGCGCCTGATGCGCCTGATGGCCGACGTGTTCAAGCAGGTAGACGTCTACGTGACCCCCTCGTTCGAGGGCGACAACCTGCTGATCACCAACCTGACGGGCCACCCCCAGGTGGTCGTGCCCTGCGGGTTCAAGGAGCCGAACGCGCCGCACTCGATCAGCTTCGTGGGCGGCCTGTACGACGAGG
The DNA here is from genome assembly GCA_024763215.1 of Candidatus Krumholzibacteriia bacterium. Taxonomy (GTDB): domain Bacteria; phylum Krumholzibacteriota; class Krumholzibacteriia; order LZORAL124-64-63; family LZORAL124-64-63; genus JAHJTW01. Next base: position 7,203 of record JANTFX010000080.1, read on the forward strand.
CCGAGGTGCTGGAGGTGGCGCGGGCGTACCAGGAAGCGACGGGGTGGGAGGATAAGCATCCGGAGGGGTATGACAGGGTCCAGAATCCTTGATACCGCTTCATACACAAGCCTGCCCTTTGCACAATGCATCTGCCTGGGGGATCTAGATCCCCCCGGCGGGTGCATTCATCAAAAACCATAGAAGTGCTATATGGCTCTCCCGAACAACCATCGGGCTTGGTGACATTGGCACGCCATTTTGCTGTTTGCAATCCGGTTGTCTTGCCATCTCCCAATTCCGCGCTATCCTGGTCAGATGGCACGAACAGACCCCAAACCCGGCGTGTTCCAGCGCCTTCTGAACGCCACCGAGCGGGCGGGCAACGCCCTGCCCCATCCGGCATCCCTTTTCGCGCTCATGGCCCTGTCCGCCCTGGTCCTGTCGTGGGTGGGTCATGTCCTGCGCTGGCAAGCCACCCATCCGGCCACCGGCGAGACCGTGGTTCCGGTGAACCTTTTGTCGCATGACGGCATCCACCGTGTCCTGCTGGAGATGGTGAGCAACTTCACGGGTTTCGCCCCCCTGGGCATCGTGCTGGTGGCCATGCTGGGCATCGGCATCGCCGAGCGCAGCGGCCTGATCCACACCCTGATCCGCCTGCTGGTGCTCAAGGCCCCCGACCACCTGCTGACCTTCGTGCTGGTTTTCGCCGGGATCATGTCCAACGTGGCTTCGGATGTGGGCTATGTGCTGCTGATCCCTTTGGCCGGCGTCGTATTCGCCGCGGTGGGAAGGCACCCTGTGGCGGGCATGGCCGCGGCCTTCGCCGGCGTCTCGGGCGGGTTCAGCGCCAACCTCGTGCTCGGCACGGTGGATCCCCTGCTGGCGGGCCTTTCCCAGGAAGCGGCCCACATCCTCGATCCCTCCTACCTCGTCAACCCCACGGCCAACTACTACTTCATGGCCGTCTCGACCTTCGTCATCGCCGCGGCGGGAACCTTCGTCACCGAGCGCATCGTGGAGCCGCGCCTGCGACGGTACACCGGCACCGTCGATCATGATGAGCACGACTTCAGTGGCCTCAGCGCCAAGGAGAAACGCGGCCTGGCCTGGGCCGGGCTGGCCTTCGCGGTCATCGTGGCCGTGACCCTCATCGGGATCATCCCCGCCGGTGGCTTCTTCCGGGGCGCCGACGGCGGCCTGCTCACCTCGCCGCTGATCAAGGGCGTGGTCGCCATGCTGTTTTTGACGGCGGGGCTCATGGGTCTGGCCTACGGCATCGCCACCGGAGTGTACCGCAGCGACAGCGATGTGGTCGACGGCATGAGCGAGTCCATGAAGACCCTGGGCAGCTACCTGGTGCTGGTCTTTTTCGCCGCCCAGTTCGTGGCCTGGTTCAAGTGGAGCAACCTCGGCGTGATCCTGGCCATCACCGGGGCGGAGACCCTCATGGACGCCAACATCGGGCGCATTCCCCTGATGCTGATGTTCATCGTGCTTTCGGCCGCCATCAACATGCTCATGGGCAGCGCCTCAGCCAAATGGGCCATCCTCGCACCCATCTTCATCCCCATGTTCATGATCATGGGCTATTCCCCCGAGCTGTCCCAGGTCGTCTATCGCATCGGCGACAGCGTGACCAACATCATCTCCCCGATGATGAGCTTCTTCGCCCTGATCATCGCCTTCTTCCAGAAGTACCAGCCGCGCGCCGGCCTGGGCACGGTCATGGCCACGATGCTCCCCTACACCCTGGTCTTTTTCGTGGTATGGTCCCTGATGCTGGTGGCGTGGCTGGCTCTGGATCTGCCCCTGGGACCAGGCGCGGTCACGCATTATTCCCTGCCGGCGGCTTCCTGAGTCTGTGACTCAAGATGGCGGCCCGCCCGGCCCTCTCCATCGCGACCAGGGAAGAGACCATCGAAAATGTTTGGATTTCCTGCAGCGGGGATTGGAAAAGCGGGGAGTGCATGGAAAATCTTCCATCCACTCCCCGCTCAAGATCCGAATGACCCGGCGATCGTCAGTTCATAGTGCCGGAAGTTCCTGCAATCCCGTTCTGGCCACCCGGAGAACCACCGAGTCCGCTCGTACCCGGTGTGCCTGGGAGCAGGCTGGTCCCATTCAGGACAGGAGTACCGGTTCCCTGACGCCATATGGCAAAACTCGGCCCTCCGTTTCCACCCGCGCCACCGCCGCCCGATCCGCCGCTACCACCATCGCCGCCGTCGCCTCCAGCTCCTACTTCGGTCAAGCAATTGGTTCCCCCCTGCCCCCCAAAGCCACCCTGGCCACCAGGCCCACCGTCTCCACCATTGCCTCCGCTGCCACCCGAATCCGATGAAATCGTGCAATTGACAAAGGTGGGGGAACTGTCAACGCACAGGACCCCGAACGACGGTCCGCCGGTCATACCGGGCGCTCCACCGCCGCCACCGAAGCCTCCACCACCGCCGCCGCCGCCACTGTTGCCGACCCCGGTGGCAATGAAAAGATCAAACTGGCCGCCGCCGCCGCCGCCGCCGCCACCACCGCTACCGTTTGTTCCGTCGGCGCCGGCCTGTCCCCAACTTGCCGTCCAGAGCCCGTTGCTGAAGGAACCGAAATCGGAGCTCGCCTGCCCCCCGCTCCCTTGGGTACCGTTCGCTCCCTGCACTCCAGAGAGCCCCGACCGGCCGGTTTCGGTTTGGGTGGCCCCTCCCAGGCCTCCGGATCCACCACCGGGGCCCCTTCCATCCGCTCCATAGTCCCCGTCGGATCCATCATCCACCCCGTTGCCCCCCTGACCGCCCATGCCGCCCGAGTTGGCCCCGGTACCGCCGGGTCCACCGGGATTCAGGTAGATCTGGTCACAGGCCCCCGGAAAACCGTTGGTTCCACTTTGTCCTGCTGCTCCGGCAGCCCCCGCAAAACCGGAATCTCCTGGCCCACCGCGATCGCCCATGATGACACAGTTGCGGAATTCCAGAGCGCTGCTGCAAGCTACCACCGTCACTCCTATCGACGCATACCCGAATCCCGCTCCCGCCGCGGCATCGATGAAGAAACCGTCAACTATGGTCGAGGTGGTGATCGAGTCTGCTGCCACCGGCATGGTGGTTCCTTGGATGGTGCTCGTCGAACCCGGGATTTTGTTCCAGTACGGCTCGCGATATCCCCCCAGAAGGGTAATTCCGGGCTTCAGCTGGATGTTCTGGGTGTAGGAACCCTCCTCTACGATGACCGTATCGATCCCCGAGGCCACGGCCAGGTCAAGCCCCAGGCCGATGGCATCCAAGGGATCATCAGGTCCGCCGGTTCCACTGGATGAGCCCGACGGGGCAACATACACGGCATTGGGGACATGGGGATAGACCTGGACCTGTGTCACGGCCACCGCCTGGGACCCGTGATCGTCGATGACCCTCACTCGGGCCTGGTGCATCCCCGAATCGGCATAGGCATAGGCCGTCGTCACCGGAGATGTGCTCCCAAGGGAAGTCCAGTTTCCGTCATCCAGGAAATCTATCAGGATATCCTGCACGGAACCGTCAGGGTCCGAAACCGCCACGGTAAATGAAGATGGGGCCCCTCCCTGATAACTTGCCGTCCCCGTGAACGAGTCCACCTCAGGCGGAATATTGTTGTCCATGTCCAGGACCAGACCCGGCAGGAAGACTTCCTCCCCCGCCGAGGTGATCGTTCCGCTTGTGCGGGCATCCATGTATCCCGGGTAGGCTGCCCGCAATGGCCATGTGCCCACGGGGACGCCGGAAAGACGGAAATTTCCGGTAGAATCGGTCACCGCCACATAGGAGGATCCCTCTGCAAACACGACAATGCCGGATTGATCCTGGGCATAGGTCCGGACGGCGCTGCCGACAAAGGAACCTGTCGGCATCAGTTGAATGTCCACATAGGTGGTTTCGGCATAGGCGGCCGATTCGGGCAGGATTTCGAAAGTACGGCTGGACCCCTGGTGATCTCGCAACGCGGAAGTGAGCAAATAGCGGCCCGCTTTGAGCCCCTGGAAGGCGAACCACCCCCGGTCATCGGCCACAGTCGTCCGCACACTGGATCCCTTATCGCCCATTTCCCGGGTGTTCCCGGACAAGATATCAGAAACCGAAACCGGCAGTCCGTCCTCCACGGCCTCCAGGGCCAGAACCGTGTTCACCGCCGGTTGCCCTGCCGTATCGATGACCTGGCCCGCCAGAACCGCCCCCGTGGACACTTCGATATCCTCGATGGGATCGGTCACCGATTTATTGCTGTTGCAGCCCATGACCAGCAGGACAGCCAAACCGGCAAGAACGATGAGATTGGTCATTGTGCGGGGACTCATGATCATCCTTTCAGTTGTCATTTTGCCAGAATAAGACGGCGGGTGGAGACATTGCCATCGAACCGGACCCGGATCATGTACAGACCGGCTGGAGCCCGACGCCCGTCCCTCGTGCGCCCGTCCCAGCGGTAATCGTGGACCCCGGAATCCAGGGAGGTTACGCTCCAGGAGCGGACCAGGCGTCCCCGGGCATCATAAATATCGAGCCGGACCTCTGCCGGCCGTTTCACTTCCAGACGCATGTTGACGGCTTCGGCCGAGGGGTTGGGCCAGGGCGGGTCCAGGCGGATGGCCGGAATATCCGCGGCGATCGGGACATCGGATATGGCATCGGTCACCACGATTCCCGACTGAAAAGAGACAAGGTAGTCATCGACGCGCACTTCGAGGGTGTAGGTTCCGGGTGGTACACCGTCGATGCAGTAGCTCCCATCCGCTCCCGAGGCGCCGTACAGGCCGGTATACATGCCGGCGGGATCCCGCAGGAACAGACCCGCGCTCACCACCGGATTTCCCGTCACCGCATCGGTGACAACCCCGCAAATAGACCCCGCCCTGGCGGATGTCGAGCAGGCCATAATGGAAACCAACACCAGGCACACGAATATGACACGGCCGATTTTTCCAAGGTGAATCATGGGATACCCTCCAGTTTGACCCAATATCTTACCATAATAGAATAAGATTTCAAAGTTCAGTTTTTATAATGACAATAACAAAACCCCCTGTGCGCTCATGCCAAAAAAATATGGTCAGTGGGTGCTTGGGAACGATGGACCCGCCGGCTAATCTGTATAGCCCGGATTTGTCGTCTAGTTTCCCCGGCGCGGTCTCTCGGATCGCATCCACCAGCTGTGGCCAGTATTCAGGATCAACGTGTAGATCGCTCACTGGGATATTCTCGTTCCATTCATGTTTGTTGGGGCTCCCGATGGGGTGCTGTGGATCAAGAGCAATCTTCATGGTAGAATTATATCCAGCTCTCGTAACCTCGGGGGGGCTCCCGACCATCGGCTCATTGATACGGAAGGCTCATCCATGTCGGAAACACCGGAGCATCCCAACATCGCCCGCATCATCATTTCCTACGGTGGCGTGCCCAAATTGCCAATGGATCGCTTCCCGTGCCTCTTCTGCCTGCTCGCCTCGATGATGATGGCGCTGGCGGCCGCCCCCGCCACAGCTGCGGTGCCGGTGACCTTCCAGGTCCACATGTCCCAGCAGGTGGTGCTGGGCCATTTCGATCCGGGGACCGATTTCGTCGATGTCGCCGGCACCTTCAACGACTGGGGCTCAAGCCCCCTGACGCCCCTGAGCGATGCCG
>JANTFX010000081.1 GCA_024763215.1 Candidatus Krumholzibacteriia bacterium
CTGGGCACCATCCTGCACCCCAGCCCGGCCAGCCCCGCCGCCAACCGGGGCTGGGCGGCCGCCGCGCAGGCCCAGTTCACCGCCCAGGGAATCTGGCCGGATTTTGGCTGAAATCTGCGGAAAATGTGCTATGATGAGCTTGATGCACCGGCCGATTCAAGATGCCGGGGCCCTACCTCCGTCAAGGAGGCCCGCCATGCCCAGCGCCAGATTGCTAAGATTCCTCGATGAAAACCAGGTGGATTTCCGGCTCGTCGAGCACGCCAGCGCCTATGCGGCGCGGGATGTCGCTTATCGTGCGGGGATCGCCCAGGCCGTGTTCGCCAAGACCGTGCTGGTCAGGATCGACGGCAAGCCCGCCATGGTCGTCGTGCCCGCGGACAGCCGCATCGATTTCGCCCTGCTGAAGGCGGCCGCGGGTGCCCGGGAGGCGGTCCTGTGCCCCGAATGCGAATGCGAGCTGTCGTTCCCCGATTGCGAACCGGGGGCCATGCCGCCTCTGGGGCCGCTTTACGACCTGGATGTCTACGTGTCGGGCAACCTGCTGCGGGCCGACCGCATCGCCTTCAACGCCGGCACCCACACCGAGGTCGTGACCATGCCCTTCGAGGATTTCCGGCGGCTGGTCCAGCCCAAGGTCGGATTCTTCTCGTCCCGCGCCCTGAAGGTGGATCAGGCCCGCGCCTGATCCGCAAGGCCCCGGCCGGCCGGCACGATCACGGCATCGTTGACCGATCCCAGGCCCATCAGGTACTGCAGCAGCCGGTCCATGCCCAGGGCGAACCCCGCCCGTTGCGCTTTTCCGGCCCACACCCCGCCGTCCATGACCTCACCCGCGTAGGGCAGGATGTACTTGGCCCGGGCCGCCACGCCGGGTTCGAGCTCGGCCAATCCCGGCTTGAGATCCGACGGCCAGTGCGTGACCAGCACCGGCATGTTGGCGCAGTGCCTGACCAGGGTCGCCTCGACCGCGGGCGGCAGATCCTCATGGGGGGCGATATCCCAGCCGTGCACTCCTGCTGCTGCAACGGCCTGGCTGTGCCGCAGCCGGGGGTGGGGGGCGCGCAAGGTCCGGTCCAGGCGGGTCACGTGGCGGCCGCCGATCAGCTCGGCGCCCAGGCAGATGGTCGCATCCTTGAGCAGGGCCTCCATCAGATCACAAAGGCCGTCCAGGTCCAGGTCCGCCCCGACGGCGGTGATGACCTTGAAACGGTCCAGGCGGTTGTCTTTTTCCACCGCAGCCTGCGGGCCGGCGCTCGCCTCGCACCACAGGGCGGGGAAGCCCCTGGCGAGCATGGTCTCCAGTTGCCCGCGGACATCGCCGCCGTGGACGGGCACCTCCTGGAAGCCCCGGCCTTCGAGGAACCGGCGGATCCTCTTGAGCACGCGGTTGTGGATGGCCAGACGACGGGCCACCGAACGCGGCCGGCCGGGCGGCAGAAACAGGGCGGATCTGGTGGGAACAGGGCTTACGGAGGGATCCTGGGCGCAGGGGTAGGCGGTCATGGCGGCTCCTTTCGGGCTCACGGGCCTCGGTTAAAGGACGGCCGCAGGATAGCCGTTCCCGGCGGGTCTGTCAAGCCGGGTGCGATCCTTGCAAGATCTTCCTCCAAACCGTATCAGGCCCCCTGCAGGGGGGGCGTTTGGTTGTTTTTCGGCCAGGAGGGGTTGATTTCATGGCTTATACCCACGACCACCCGCGACCCGTGGTATCGATCATCATGCCGGTCTTCAACAAGCTGGACCTGACCAGGGTCTGCATCGCCTCACTCCATGAACAGCCCACCGCCGAGAGTTTCGAGATCATCGTGGTGGACAACGGTTCCACCGACGGGACCACCGAATGGCTGCAGGCCCAGCAGGAGGCCAAGCGCTTGAAGGCCGTCATCAGCGGCGAGAACCTGGGTTTCGCCCAGGGGTGCAACGCCGGGGCGGCCGTGGCTTGCGGCAAGTACCTGCTCTTTCTGAACAACGACATGGAGGTGACGCCCAACTGGCTGGATCCCCTGGTCACGACCCTGGATCACGACCCCCGGGTTGGGATCGTGGGCGCCAAGCTGCTGTTTCCCGACGGCACCATCCAGCACGGGGGCGTGGCGGTGGTGGAGGTCCATACCGAGCGCCTCACCTTCGGCGGCATCCACCTGTTCTACAAGCACGATGGCGATTTCCCGGGGGCCAACCGTCCCCAGCAGATGCAGGTGGTCACCGGGGCCTGCCTGCTGATCAGACCGGAGATCTTCGAGGCCGTCGGCGGCTTCGACGCCGAGTACTGGAACGGGAACGAGGACGTGGACCTGTGCCTGAAGGCCGGCCGGGAAGGCTGGCTGGTGGTGTACCGCCCCGAATGCGAGATCATCCACTACGAGTCGCAGAGCGGCCCCCAGCGTTGGGCCAAGGTCGAGCACAACCTGCAGGTGTTCATGAAGAAATGGCACGGGGTCGCCAAGCCGGACTTCATCCGGGACAAGCAGGGGAAATTCCAGCCCACGCCCGAGAACAAGGTCTCGCCGTACACGCAGCCGCGGTTGAGCCTGGTGGAGGAGACCCCCTACCGGGCCAGCGTCGTGGTGCTGGTGTGGAACGCCCTGGAATACGTCAGGCGCTGCGCCGATTCCCTGCTGGAGCACACCGGCGAGGATTGCGAGCTGATCTTCGTGGACAACGGGTCGCAGCAGGAAACCCTGGCGTACCTGGCGGAGCTGGACGGTCGCTGCGAGCGCGCCAAGGTCATCTACAACGGTGAGAACCTGGGCTTCGCGGCCGGCAACAACATCGGCATGGCCGCCGCCGGCGGCAGGTACATCTGCCTGCTCAACAGCGATGCCGTGGTCACGGACGGATGGCTGGACAGGATGATCACGGCGGCCGAGTCACGGCCCGGCGTGGGGCTGGTCGGGCCGGTGACCAACTCCATCACCGGCGGGCAGAAGCTGGAGGCGGTGGACTACGATCAGGACACCCTCGCGGGCCTGGAGGATTTCGCGGCCACCCATGCCGCGGCCCAGGCCGGGAAGATCGAATCGGCCCTGTGGGTGGTGGGGTTCTGCGTGCTGATCAAGCGCGAGGTCATCGAGAGGATCGGCGGGCTGGACGAGGGCTTCGGCCGGGGCAACTACGAGGACACCGATTATTGCCTGCGGGCCTTCCTGGCCGGCTACTCCTCGGTGGTGGCCAAGGACAGCTTCGTCCATCACTTCGGCAGCCGCAGCTTCCAGGCCGGGGGCGTGGACTACGACCGGGAGCTGGACGAGAAGTTCCAGATCTTCCGCCGCAAGTGGGACCTCGAACCCACCGCGCGGCAGACGGGCAATCTGAACCTGCAGCAGCTCATCGACGACGGGTTCCTGCCGGCGCTGCATTTCCACCCCCTGCCCCCTTCGCCACGGATGAGGGTGCTGCCGCTGGCCCGCTGGGAGGCCGACCGGTGGGTCGATCGGGCGGAGAGATTCTACGCCGCGGGTAAGCTGGACAACGCCCGGAAGATGCTCCAGGCCGTGCTGGACGGGATGCCCGACCATGACCGGGCGGCCAACGATCTGGCGGTCATCCTCTGGCGGCAGGATCCCGAGGGCGAGGGGCGCGACCGCGCGGCCGACATCCTGGCCCAGGTCCTGGCCCGGGATCCCCGCAACGAGGATGCGCGCTGGAACCTCGAGCAGATGGAGGAGCCCACCCCCGTGTGACCGGAGGGCAAGGGTTGCAAGGCAGCGACGGCTTCGGGGCCGTCGCTGCTGTTTGGGGCCCCGTGGACGGACTCGGGCCGCGTGAAGATGTGGCGCTCGGACAGCATACCCCTGCGCTGGGAGCGAGCCTGATCCTCACCTCAACAGCAGGATCTTCTGCGTCAACACGCCGCTGCCGGCGGAGAGGCGGAAGAAATAGGTTCCCGCCGCGGCCCGGCCACCGCCTCGGGTCCGGCCGTCCCAGGCCATGCGGTGGAATCCGCGCGACAGGGTTCCGTCGGTCAGGCGCGCCACCCGGCGACCCTTGAGGTCGAACACATCCACCCGCACCCGCTGATCCGAGGGGAGGGAGAAGGACAGATTCGCTCCGGCGCTGCTGGGGTTCGGCCAGGGCCGGCCCATGGCGAAGCCGAAGACGGTTTCCTCCACGCCGCTGACCGCGGCCGTGTTCACGATGGAGAATGCCGGGGAGGAAACGGTCTCGCCCAACCGGCCGTCCCTGGCGATCACGCGCCAGTAGCTCGATCCGGAGTCGAGGTCGGCGGTGGCCAGGGTTGATGTAAGCAGGGTAAGGCCTCCGCGGACGAGGTAGATGTCCGGTGCGGCGAAGGTCGAGTCACGGGCCACTTCGAGGGTGTAGGTCACGATATCACCGTCGGGGTCGGAGGCGGGAGTCCAGGTGAAGACCGCCTGGGATCCGGTCTGGGTGTGGCCCGCCGAGGGGGAGGTGAGGGTGAAGGCGCTCGGGGCCGTGTTGCCGTTGGCGGCCGCGGACAGCCAGGGCCGGTAATCGACATAGTCGGAAACCTCCTGACCCAGGCCGCCGGGGTTGTAGTCGGGATTGCCGTTGGTCGAATCCAAGGGACCTGTGGCGTCTCCCCACCAGCAGTTGGTGGCGTCGACCGTGTTTGATGTATTCGAGTTGAATAGCCCCACGCCTCCATTGCCGGTGAAATCACAGAAATGCGCAGAGGCCGGACCGGAGGCGGAAAGCCTGAACCCGGTCACCGCGTTGTCGGCGAAGCGGGCGTTGGCGATGCTGGTCGAGGCCGAATTGATGCGGACTCCGTCGCGGGCGGAATGGAGACTGCCGCCCCCGTTCCAGCTCACGGAGTTCGCCGTGCCGAAGGTCGTGACCAGGTTGGCCGTGTTGGCCGCTCCGCCGTAGGCGAACCAGGTGTTGTTCAGATCGACCTCGCTGCCGGACTGGATGTACACGGCGGTCCAGTCGCCGGGAGCGGGGGCGGTGGCCGCGCCGTCCCCGTTTGTGTCCCCGCCGACCGCGTCGTCCTTGAGTGAGGTGAACCAGGCCTGGCCCGTGCCCACGGTCATGAAGGTGCCGGCGTTGATGGTCAGGGAGTTCAGCATCTTGACCACGCCGCCGCCGTCCACCTGAAGGGTGTCACCTGTGTTCACGGTGAGATTGTCCACCACGACGGGGAAGGATGGGTTGGGCCCCCAGCGCCAGGTCCCGGTGGAAGTGGACCCGCCGAGGGTTCCGGTGACCCGGATGCCGTTGGTGCCGTTGCCGCTGCCGTCCATGGTGCCGGGGATGCCACCCGGATTGCTGGCCAGGTTGAGGCCGTAGCCCCCGTTGCCGTTCATGGTCAGGGCATCGAGCTCCACCGGGATGGTGGACCGGATCTCGCCACCGTCCAGGGCGTTGCCTTCGAGCAGCAGGTTCTTCAGGGAGCCGGCCGCGACCGTGACCCGCAGGCCGTCGTGGGCCGAGTGCAGGCAGCCGCCGCCGTTCCAGTCCAGACCATCGGCGGTGCCGAAGGTCGTCACGAGGTTGGCCGTGCTGGCGGAGCCGCCGTAGGCGAGGAAGGCGTCATTCAGGATGGCCCGGCTGCCGGCCTGCAGGTAGATGGCGGTCCAGTCTCCAGGCGCGGGGACCACGGCGTCGCCGTTGCCGTCGGTGTCGCCCCCCACCGCGTCGTCGTGCAGGGAGGTGAACCAGTTCGGCCCGCCGGTCTGCACTTCGAACTGGGCTCCGCTGTTGAAGGTCAGGGAGTTGATCATCTTCACCACCGCTCCGGGCTCGACCCGGAGGGTGTCAGCGCTGTTGACCGTGAGAATATCCACGCAGACCGGGAAATCGGGGTTGTTGCCCCAGGTCCAGACTCCGCCCGGGTCGGTGGCGCCCAGGGTTCCGTTGACCCGGACCCCGTTGAACCCGTTGCCCGCTCCGGAAAGACCCGCCGGCAGGTTGCCGGGCCCGGCCGTCAGGTTCATGGCCCAGGCGCCGTTGTTGCTCGCGGTCATGTTGGAGATCTGCGGGGCCTGGGTCTGGCTGTTGAGCTCCAGGCCGTCCTGGGCGTTCCCGTTCAGGGACAGGCCGCTGAGCACCGACTGCGCCGCCGTGACCCGCAGGCCGTCGTGGGCCGAGTCCAGGCTGCCCCCTCCGCTCCAGGACAGCAGGGAGGCCGTGCCGAAAGTGGTGACCAGGTTGGCCGTGCTGGCGCGGCCGCCATAGGCCAGGAAGAGGTTGCTGACATTCCATGTGCCGCCGGACTGGAGATAGATCGCCGTCCAGTCGCCGGGCGCGGGGGAACCGCCGGCGCCGTCGGTGACGCCGCCGACGCTCGAATCCTTGCGCGAGGTCATCCAGATGTCTCCGGTTCCGCCAGTGACGACGGAGGCTCCGCTGTTGATGGTCATGCTCGAGGAGACGTTGTCGAACTTGCAGACGCTGCCTCCCTCCAGGGAAAGGATGACGCCGCTGTTGAGGGTCAGGATGTTCGGCATGATGGGCAGATCCGGCGCCGAGGCCCAGGTCCAGGTTCCGGGCTGGCCGGCGCCAAGGATGCCGTTGACGTAGACCCCGTTGACGCCGTTGCTGTGTCCGGTGATGGTGCCGTCGAGGTTGCCGGGGTTCTGGTTGATCTTCACGGCGTACCCGCCGTGGTTGAAGGAGTCGATGTCGGACAGAACCGGGGGTGTGACCGGGGACAGTTCCACGCCGTCCTGGGCGCAATTGTACACGGCCAGATCCGAGATGTTGGTGTTGGTGGGGGAGACCCGGATCCCGTCATGGGCCGAATAGGCGCAGGAGCCGCCGATCCAGGTCAGATCTGCCGGGTTGCCGAAGGTTGAAACGACATTGGCGGTTGAAGACCTTCCGCCGTAGGCGATGTGGGCGTCTCTGAGGGTCAGGGTGCCACCGGACTGGAGGTAGATTGCGGTCCAGTCACCGGGCTGGGGAACGGTGGCGTTGCCGTTGCCGTTGGTATCCCCGCCGATGGCGTCATCTGAAATGGAGGTGAACCAGGTGCCTGGCCCTCCGCCCGGATCGGGCTCCACCACCAGAGCGGCGCCGTTGTTGACGGTCAGGGAGGAATTGATCCCGTTGAACTTGAGGATTGAACCGGGGGTGATGGTCAGGTTGTAGCCGCTGTTCATGGTGATGATGTCCGGTACGATGGGCAGTTCGGGCTCGGCCGTGGTCCACCGAAAGGTGGCGGGAGCCTGGTTCCCACCGAGGATGCCGGTGACATAGACGCCGTCGATGCCGTTGCCCGAACCGGTGATGTGGCCAAGCAGGGAGCCGGGATTGGCCTGAACCTTGACGGCGTAACCGGCGTTGTTGGTGCAGGAAATGGCGCCGAAATCGAGGAAGCCATAGGGATAGAGGCTCAGGCCGTCCCCGCCGTTCTGGTCGAAGGTCAGTCCGTCGAAAAAGCCGGTGGCAAGGGTCAGACGGGCGCCGTCGGAGGCGCAGTACCGGGCCCCACCCCCAACCCAGGTTACGTTGTCGGCGGTCCCGAAGTTGGTGAAGAGACCGGGTTGGGAGCCGGCGCCGGCGTATTCCACCCAGGTCGCGGACATCTGGACATCAGCACCGCCTTGCACATAGACGGCGCCCCAGTCCCCCGGGGCGGGCGACGCCTGGATGCTGGTGAAGGTCACCGGGTTGAGCGTCACCCCGTTGGTGACCAGGTTGCCGTTGACGGTCATGGAGGTGTTGGTGGCGAACTGGAAGACCACGCCGGCCTCCAGGGTCAGGGTCTGGCCCGCATCCACGGTGACGGAGCCGGCGATGGTGTAGGGATTGCCGGCGGCGGTCAGGGTGCCGCTGATGCTGCCGGCCAGCGGCGTGCTCGCCAGGCCGGTTCCGGCGCCGGTCGTTCCGATCAGGATGAGGACGCAGAACAGGAAACCGGAGCGAAGATGAGTCTGTAGGCTGGACATGAGGACCTCCCGGGTTCACCGGTTTCCTTCGGTCCCAGGACAGCCCTCCCATCCCCCGAAATCAGGCCGGCACGCTGGATCTGGATGCGAACTCTAAAAACAGGATAACATAGATCCTTTTTCTATGTCAAGTCCCCGGTCGTGGCTCCCGGTTGTGACTCCAACGGGGGGATGCTATCTTTATTCCCCTCAACCGCTCATTCATGCTCTTTCGCAAGGAATCGCCATGCCAGACCACAAGATCTCCGCGCTGCTGTCCGGTTCCGTGCCCGTGGGCACCGAGGTCACCGTCAAGGGTTGGGTGCGCACCCGCCGCGACTCCAAGGCCGGCCTGAGCTTCATCAACGTCCATGACGGCACATGTTTCGACCCCGTCCAGGTCGTCGCCCCGGCGGCTCTGCCCAACTACGCCGACGAGGTCCAGAAGCTGACCGCCGGCTGCGCGGTGATCTGCACCGGCGAGCTGGCCGCATCCCAGGGCAAGGGCCAGAACGTGGAGATCCAGGCCCGGACCATCGAGGTCGTCGGTTGGGTCGAGGATCCCGAGACCTACCCCGTGCAGCCCAAGCGACACACCATGGAGTACCTGCGCGAGGTGGCCCACCTGCGTCCGCGGACCAACACCTTCGGCGCCGTGGCGCGCGTGCGCAACTGCCTGGCCCAGGCCACGCACCGGTTCTTCCACGAGAACGATTTCTTCTGGATCCACACGCCCATCATCACCACCAGCGACGCCGAGGGTGCGGGCGAGGCGTTCCGGATCTCCACCCTGGATCTGGCGAACCCGCCGCGCAACGCCGCAGGCGGCATCGACTACACGCAGGATTTTTTCGGCCGGGAGGCCTTCCTGACCGTCTCGGGGCAGCTCAACGTGGAGACCTACTGCTGCGCCCTGAGCCGCGTCTACACCTTCGGCCCCACCTTCCGGGCCGAGAATTCCAACACCAGCCGGCACCTGTCCGAGTTCTGGATGATCGAACCGGAAATCGCGTTCGCCGATCTGAACGACGACGCGGACCTGGCCGAGCAGTACCTCAAGTATATCTTCCAGGCGGTTCTGGACGAGCGGGCCGACGACATGGCGTTCTTCGCCAAGCACGTCGAGAAGACGGCCGTCAGCCGGCTGGAGGCCTTCGTCGAGAGCAGCTTCGAGCGCATGGACTACGCCGAGGCCGTGGCGCAGCTCGGCAAGGCCAAGGTGAAGTTCGAATTCCCCGTCAGCTGGGGCATGGACCTGCAGTCCGAACACGAGCGCTACCTGTGCGAGGATCTGTGCAAGCGCCCGGTGGTGGTCATGAATTACCCCAAGGACATCAAGGCCTTCTACATGCGCATGAACGACGACGGCAAGACCGTCGCGGCCATGGACGTGCTGGCCCCGGGCATCGGCGAGATCATCGGCGGCAGCCAGCGCGAGGAGCGCCTCGACGTGCTCGACGCCCGGATCGCGGAAATGGGTTTGAACGGCGAGGAATACTGGTGGTATCGTGATCTGCGCCGGTACGGGACCGTGCCCCACGCGGGGTTCGGCCTGGGCTTCGACCGCGCCGTGAACTACGTCACCGGCATCAAGAACATCAGGGACGTCATACCCTTCCCGCGGGCGCCCAAGCTGGCCGAGTTCTGACCGCGGGACGGGGGGGGAGATGAGCCATGGAATGGACACGTGAACCGTACCGGGTCAGCGACGACAAGTCGGAGCTGGACCTTTTCTATATCGTGCCGGCCCTGCAGGATTCCTACTGGGCCCAGGGGCGCACCCGCGAGACGGTGGAGGAATCCATCGGCCATTCCCTGTGCTTCGGCCTGTACGAAGGGCAGCGCCAGATCGGCTTCGCGCGGGTGGTGACCGACCGCTGCACCTTCGCCTGGATCTGCGACGTCATGGTGCATCCCGACTTCCGGGGCGCGGGCCTGGGCAAGTGGCTGATGGAGTGCGTGGAGGAACATCCGTGGGTGGCCGGCGCCAGCCAGAAGCTGCTGCGCACCCGTGACGCGCACGGCCTGTACGAGCGCTATGGCTACACGGTGTGCGACGCCATGGTCAAGAACTCGGGTTCTTCCTGAGCCTGCCTATTTGAGGCTGGCCAGGGCTTCCTCGCACGTCGGGAATACCTCGAAGACCTTCTCCAGCTGGGAAATGTAGAAGATGCTCAGCACCCGCTCGCGCACGTTGCAGATGCGCAGGGTGCCGCCGGCGTTCTTCAGGGACAGGTGGCCGGTGATCAGGATGCCCAGCCCGGTGGAGTTGATCCACGGCACGCCGCCGAAATCCAGGATGATGTCCTTGTGGCCGCTTTCTATCAACTCGGCGATCTGGCCCTTGAACAGGTCGAAATCCGGCCCGCCCATGATCTTGCCGGAAAGCTCCAGCACCATGATGTCGTCGCGGGGGTTCTGCTTGATCTTCATCGTAGACTCCTTCAGGTCGCCGCAGTGTAGAGGTTGCGCTTGATCTTCTTGGTGGGGGTTTTCTCGAATTCCTCGAACATGACGCGAACCTCGGCCAGGCGCGCGTAACCGGGCAGCATGTCGTTCAGCCGCTTGCGGTTGTCCTCCATGAGCTCCTCGATCTGGCGCCCATGCAGGCAGTCCCGGTCCATAGCTTCCATGTCCGGGTACACCAGGGCCACCAGCTTGCCGTTGTGGTCGATGACCAGGGATTCCTCCACACAGGGCAGGTTGTTGACCTTCGACTCGATCTCCTCGGGGTAGATGTTCTGGCCCGAGGCGGACAGGATCATGTTCTTGGATCGCCCGGTCAGGTACAGGAAACCCTCGCGGTCCAGACGGCCCAGGTCGCCGGTGCGCAGCCAGCCCGCCGGGTCGATGGCCGCCGCGGTGGCCTCTTCGTCATGGTAATACCCCAGCATAACGTTCTCGCCGCGGACCTGCACCTCGCCGATCCCGGTCTCGGGGTCGGGTTCGTGGATGCGGCACTCGAGGTAGGGGATCACCCTGCCCACGCTGCCGGCCGGCGGGTTGTCGGCGTAGACCGAATAGCTGATCAGGGGGCCGCACTCGGTCATGCCGTAGCCGCAGGTGAGGCTCAGGCCGATCTCGCGGAAGAACAGCTCCACGTCCCGGTTCAGGGCCGCGCCGCCGATGACCAGTTCGCGGTAGTTGCCGCCGAATACCTTGTAGACCTGCGAGCGCAGCTTGCGCCGGATGATCTGCTTGAGGCCGGGGATCTTGAGCATGGCGCGCATGCGCGGCGTCTCGATGACGGGCCGGATGCGGTTGCGGTAGATCTTCTCGATGATCAGGGGCACCGACAGGACCACGACCGGCTTGTGCTCGGCGAAAGCGGCCACCAGGATCTTGGGCGAGGGGATCTTCTCCACGAACACGACGTGGCAGCCGGTGGCGAAGGGGGAAAGGAAGTCGAAGGCGCAGCCGAAGGCGTGGGCCAGGGGCAGGAACGAGACGAAACGGTCCTCGGGGCGCAGGTGCACGCAGCTGCTGAAGTACAGCACGTTGGCGACCAGGGAATTATGCGCCAGCATGACGCCCTTGGAGTATCCGGTGGTGCCCGAGGTATAGACGATGGCGGCCAGGCGGTCGTTCTCCACGCGGTCGAAGGCCAGGGTGTCGCGGGAGAGGCGGTCGCGGTACTTCTCCACGTAACCGGTGTCGGCGCCCTGGACGATATCCGGCAGGTTTTTCGTTCCGTGCCACAGCAGGGACAGGTCGTGCAGGGCGAAAACGCCCTCCAGGCCGCGCATCTGCGCGGGATCGAGGCCGTCGAATATGTTCTCGGCCGCGACCAGCAGCTTCGCGCCGCTGTGGCGCACCAGGTGCTCGATCTCGCCGCTGGAAAAATCCGGCAGGATGGGCACGATGACCGCGCCGTAGGTGATGGCCGCCAGATAGGTGACACCCCAGTTGGTGGTGTTGCGGCCGACCAGGGCGACGCGGTCGCCGGGCACCAGGCCCATTTCACCGAAGATGTGGTGCAGGCGGAAGATCCGGTTGGCCACGTCACCATAGGTTATGGTCCGGCCACCCAGATCGCTGAAGCAGGAGGCGGCCCAATTCCGGCGCAGGGAACCGGCGAGGGTTTCGACGAGGTTTTCCTTGAGCATGATTCTCCCCTGGGGCGGGTCTCAATGGCCGACCGCAAAGCTGTACTATACCTGATGCCGGGGAAGGGGGCAACAGGGAGTGGGGTGGCTGCCCCACCGCACAGGCAACGGGCCTACCTGACCATGGTCATGCGCGTAACGGTGCTTCTGTCCCCGGCCCGAAGGATGGCGAGGTACACACCGGCGCCCATAGCGCGGCCGCGGTCGTCGACGCCATGCCAGATCTCGGTGAAAGAGCCCGCGGGCAGACGGCGCCCTGAGATCAGGGTCCTCACCAGC
>JANTFX010000082.1 GCA_024763215.1 Candidatus Krumholzibacteriia bacterium
TCCTGGAGCCCCACCGGCCGGGATCTGAACGCGCAGGCCGCACAGGCGCTGAACGGAGACCTGATCGTCATGGGCCAGGGTGGAAACCTCGACCAGTACCGGAACGGCGGCTGGGGACCACCCCAGATCCAGGGCCGTTTCATGGCTGACTCCCTGGCTTTCGTCGATATGCCCCTGAAGGGTCTGTCCGGACCCGCGTTTTTGAACATCAGGGTCAGGGGGATGTACTCTCCCCTCGAACCCCTCACCATGAAGATCAGCATCGACGGGCGCTGGCTGGCCGACTGGACCGTCAGCCGGAACATCAACATCGCCACCAACACCTTGAAGGTGCTGATACCCGACCGGTTCACCCAGGGGCGCGACTCGTTGAGGGTGGGTTTCGACCTCGGCCGCAGGAAGGATGATTCGCCTCAGTTCGTGGAGATCAGGGTAGAAAGCACAGACCCGGACCACTGGCGCTACAGGACCGGGCAACCCATCTCCCTCAAGGCTGGCGGCGATGGGCAGCGGTTCCTGACCCGGGGCTGGGGCGAACCGGAAAGCAGCGGCACCTGGTCCCTCGGCCGCGAAGCCGATGTGCTGCTGAACCTGGAGCCCGCTCCACCGGGCGACCTCGAACTGGAAATCGATTTCTCGCCCGCCGTGTTCCCCAGGGCACCGGCACTCGCCGTCACCCTCGCGGCCAACTCCGTGCCTTTGCGAAAATTTTCCCTGTCCGCACCGGGAAGGCATACCGAGAAGGTCTTCATACCCGCCGCCTTGCTGGGGCAACGGCATTTCCTGCAGCTTTCGTTCAACATCCCAAATCCCAGGGCCCCCAGGGAATACGAGGATTCGACCGACCCCCGTGAACTCGGCCTCGACGTGGCGCGGATGGTCGTTCGCCCGGCCCCGCCGGAAGCATCGGCCCGGTACGCCGGCCTGTTCGAGAACGCGGTCCTGGATGAAGCGACCACCGCAGGCAAGGCGGGATTCTGGCCGCAGGAGGACTGGGCGGGGGTGCCCGTGGTCTGGTCCCGCGGCACCGCCCGCCTGTGCTGGCCGTTGCCGGAAGGGCAAGTCCCGCCGGAGCTGGACCTGGAGATCATGCGGGCCTCACCGACCGGCAGCCGGCTGGCGGTTTTCGCCAACAACATCCTGGTGGCCGACGGCGATGTGAACAGGTTTCCCTGCTGCCAAAGGGTTTCCCTGGCTGGGGTCACAGGGGGGGACTCGCTGGCGGTTGAACTTTACTGCGACGGGTTTTCGCCCGGCGGGCTCAAGGCCGGCGCCCGGGACCACAGGGAGCTGGGCCTGGCCTTGTCGGCGATCCGGCTCGTACCCCTGGCCCAGGCGCTTCAGCACCCGGATTCAGCTTGCACCCTGCTGCCCCGTCCCGCCTGCCTGGACCTGGGCCCCCGCGCCGGCGCCGGAAACGGGTGGTCCGGTCTGCATCCGCCCGAGAAATGGGGACCGGACGTCGTCGCCTGGACAGCGGGCAAGGCCCGTTGCCGCGTGCCCTGGACCGCCGCGCATGCGCCGCGGCGGCTCTTGCTGGATATTGCGGCCACCGCTCCCGAGGGAACCCGCCTGACGGTCCGGATCAACGGCGCCGAGGTGCTGGAGGACAAGAAAGTCGACGGCCGGGACCTGTCCCTGCTCGATGTTGCGGGCATCACTCCTGCCGACACCCTGGACATCGCCTTGACCTGCGGCACCTTCGTGCCCACCGAGACCCGTCCCGGCAGCAACGACACCAGGACACTCGGCGTGGCCCTGAAAAAATTCGTCATCATGGAGTAGGCGGCGACCGCCCGATGCGGCTATGATGCCGTCATGAACAACATCACCGACAGCCGCGGCCGCCGCCTGCCTTTGCGGCCCTACCGGCGGATCGCCTCCCTGGTACCCAGCCTCACCGAAACGGTGTGCAGGCTGGGAGCAGGCGAGCGCCTGGTCGCCCGTACCGTCTACTGCACCGAACCCCGCGAAATGCCGGCGGCGGTTCCGGCCTGCGGGGGCACCAAGAACCCCGATCTGGAAAGGTTGGCGAACCTGCGCCCCGACCTGGTGCTGGCCTGCCTCGAGGAGAACAAACCCGAACACCTGACCGCCCTGGAACTCGCCGGCATCCCCGTGTTCGCCGTCATGCCCCGCAGGCTGGACGATGTGAGCACCTTGCTGCGAAACCTGGGGATGCTGCTGGGGACCGAGAACCTGGCCGGTCGCCTGCTCGCCGACCTGACGGCCGCCCGGCTGGTCTGTGGCGAGCTGCGCCGCGCGTCCGCACTTTCGGTCGGCGCCACGCGCACCGCTGTCTTGATCTGGAAGCGACCCTGGATGGCCGCCGGCGGCGGCACCTACATTAACGCGGTGTGCGAGGAACTGGGGCTGGAAAACGCCCTGGTCCGGCGACCCGACTATCCCACCGTGACCCTGGACGAACTGGCGGAACTGGAGCTGGATCTGGTCCTGCTGCCTGACGAACCCTACCGCTTCACCCACCACGACGCCTGGTCCCTGGCCGCAGCCGCCGTGGTCCCGGACCGCCGCCGGGCCGTGCTGCTGGACGGCAAGCTGCTGTCCTGGTACGGGGCCCGCTCCGCCTCCTCCCTGCGCGCCCTGGCGCGCCTGCTCGCGCCACGCCTGTAGACATCTTCCCAAAACAGGTGTAAAATACTTTTGTTTACAGGAATTCCCGTTCTCCGGAGGGCCATCATGCCAGCGACCCTTATTCACTCCCGCCTCTTGTCCTGGTGCATCCTCGTGCCCGGGTTGCTCATGATCACCGCAATCCCCGCGGTGGCCCAGATCCTGGCCGCCAACCCCGACACCTTCTTCGTCCAGCAGGGGCAAACCCTCGTGGTGGATGCTCCTGGCGTCCTGGACAACGACACGGTCAACGACCAGGGTGCCGCCGATGTGGGTGCGGCAGCGGTTCTGGTCGGCGACGTGACACATGGTTCTCTCAGCCTGGGTGCCGACGGATCGTTCAGCTATACCTACAATGCCGGCTTTCCGGGGCATGATGCATTCATCTACGACATGACCATCGGCGGCGGCTCGGCCCGGGCCACCGTCGTCCTGACCGCCTGCAAGGAAGGGCCCGGCGTGCTGACCTGCTGGAAGGAGCCCGAGTTCATCGCCCGCGCCCGGGACCTCGGCCTGGCCGGCTTCCGGGAGGGTTTCGAGGACGATGCCGTCTGGGGGGGCGTCCGCACCCCCTTCGTTGCTCCCGTCGTCGTCAGCCAGGGCATTCGTTGGACCAGCAATCATCCCGACGCCCCCGCTTCCAACTCCATCTCCACCACCCCCGGCCCGCCGCACTCGGGACTCTACGCGGGATTCGACCCCGACCATGGTTATGCCACCGGGACCCCCACCGAATGCGACATCGACAATCCCCCCGCCCATTGCCTGTATCATGACGGGCTCACCGGAACCAACGAACCCGGATCCCCTCCCCTGTTCGGGGTCGGGGGCTGGATCGATGGCACCTACGGGGCCAAGACAGGGATTTCCCTCGACGGCAACCCCCCGCTGGGTGGATCCCTGACCACCTTTGCCCAGGAATTCCTCGGTGTGATCGTCATCGGCCCGGCAGGATTCAACAGCTTCAGCTTCATCGAGATGGACGGCAAGATCGGCCAGTCCTTCTTCGTCTTCCTGGACGACATCACCCTCCTGACCCAACCGGTCTCGGCCGTGAGCCGGGAACCGGCCGCCAGCCGGGTGTTCTTCGCCGGGGCCGGGCCCAACCCGTTGACCGGCAGCACTATCCTGCGCTTCTCCCTGCAGGAAGAAAGTGCCGTTTCCCTGGACGTGTTCGACCAGCGTGGCCGCCGCGTCCGCCGGCTCATGGCCGGCTTCCACGGTGCGGGTGATTACGCAGTGCGCTGGGACGGGCGCGACGCCACCGGCAGGCCCGCCGCCGCCGGCATCTACTTCGCCAGGCTGGAAGCCGGCCCGAACCGGGAAATCCAGGTCAAAAAGATGACGTTGCTGCAGTAGACCCGGTCAGCCGCCTGCGGGCCGATAGTACTTCATGGCCTCGGGAATCAGGGCCTCCAGGTCGCGGATGCGCCGCGCGTCCGAGGGGTGGGTGCTGAGGAATTCCGGCGGCTTGGCGCCGCCCTGGGCGGTCATGCGCTCCCAGAACTTCGGCGCCTCGTGGGGGTCGTATCCCGCCATGGCCATGAAGATCAACCCCATGTGGTCCGCCTCGCTCTCCTGGGCCCGGCTGAACGGCAGCATGGCGCCGTACTGGGCCCCCACCGCGAACGCCGCCATGTACAGGGACTGGGTCTTCTGCGGCTTGTTTTTCAGGGCCGAGGACAGGGCCATGCCCCCCATCTGCATCAGCAGGCCCTGGCTCATGCGCTCGCTGCCGTGCCGGGCGATGGCGTGGGACACCTCGTGGCCCATGACCACCGCGACGCCCGCCTCATCCTGGCAGATCGGCAGGATGCCGGTGTAGAAGGCCACCTTGCCCCCGGGCATGCACCAGGCGTTGACCTGGTCGCTCTGTATGAGGTTGAACTCCCAGTCGTACCCTGCCAGCCGGTCGCTCTGCCCCTGGTTGCGGAAGTATTCCTCCACCGCGTGTTTGATGCGCCGGCCCACCTTCTTGACCAGCGCGGTCTGCTCGGGGTCGTCGCTCAGCTTACTCTCGGCCAGGACCTGGTCGTACTCCTTGAAGCTCAGGGCGTTCATCTGGCTGTCGGGTATCAAGTTGATCTGGTGGCGGCCGGTCAGCGGCACGGTGGCGCAGGCGGCCAGCAGCAACAGGCCAACCAGGACCCCCGCCCATTTCCCTTGGCGGCGATTCATATGCAAGAGCTTCCCTCCTTCGCCAGCGGTGGCGGTTTCCCGGTGGCAAGTCGTTCCATACTGGTTTAACTTGCGGCCCATGATATACCATTCCCCACGCTTCTGCACCGAGGAGTCCTACCGATGATCTGGCGTCTGACGGCCGTGGTCCTGGCCACCTTCATCATCAACATCCCCATGGGCTGGTGGCGCGCCGGGGTGCGCAAGTTCTCACCCATGTGGTTCGTGACCGTCCACGCGGCCATCCCCCTGGTGGTCATCATGCGCCTGAAATCCGAGATCGGTTTCGCCTGGTACACCTATCCGCCCATGATCATCGCCTATTTCGGCGGGCAGTACCTGGGCGCGGTCCTGCGCAAGCGCAAGGCCGCTGCGGCCGTGACGCCTGAGCCGGAATCCGCGGGCTGACCGGCCGCCGCCCCCCTGCCCCTACAACCGGTTCCCCACCGCCACCCCCTGCCTGAAGGCGTGGTCGATGTTGGCGGGGGTATCGGCATCCCCGATGATGATAACCTCACCCGGAAAATCCTCGAGGTCCTTGGCCAGGCCGGTCTCCGGCTCCATGCCCGAGCACAGGATGACGGTGTCGAAGGGGTCCAGGGTGATCTCGTGGCCGCCCATGATTCCTTCCACGTTCTTCGCGGTGAACCTGGTCAGGGTCGTGCCCGGCATCAGGGCCAGGTCGGGGTTGTTGCCGATCCGGTCCAGCAGAAGTTTGCGGGAAATGGGATCCATGTCCGCACCGATGGTCTCCGACCGGCGGCACGCCACCACGGTCTTGCCCTCAGCCAGCAGCATTTCGGCAACCTCCAGACCCACCATGCCGGCTCCCAGGACCAGGATCCGTTCCCCTGTGACCTGGCCGTGGGCGGCGAAGAACTCGAACGACGTGAGCACGTTCTGGGAGTCCAGGTTCTCGATTTCCGGCCAGTGTTGATGGGTGCCGGTGGCGAGAACAACGGCATCGGGATTTTCCTGTTTCACTAATTCCGGGGTCACCTTCGTACCGGTGTGGACCTCGACCCGGGAACGGTTCAAACGCGCCACCATACCCCGCAGAAGGCGGGACATGGTTGTCTTGCTCCGGGGCTGGACGGCGAAGGCCAGCTGGCCGCCCAGATCCTCCTTCTGCTCGAAGAGGGACACCCGGTGGCCCCTTTCCGCAGCAGTGACCGCGGCGGCGATGCCGGCCGGGCCCGATCCCACCACCATCACCGACCGGGCGACCGCGGCGGGCTCGGCAACCGGCTCGGTCACCCAGGGGTTGCCCATGCAGGCGATGGGTTCACCTTTCTTGACCTTGCCCAGGCACGCCTGCAGGCACGCTCCGCACAGCAGGATCGAATCCTCGTCTCCGCGAATCATCTTGTCCGGAAAATCGGGATCAGCGATCAGGGGCCGCCCCAGACCGATCATATCCGCCAGGCCCTCGTCGAGGACCTCCCTGATGCGGTCGGGGTAACCCATCCTGCCGGTGATGATCACCGGCAGCGAGGTCATGGACCTGATGTTCCTGAGGGCGTCGATCTGCGGTTTTTCCGGCAGGGCCATATGACCGAAATACCAGGCGGGGCTGTCGCAGGAGTTACCGAAACCGACATGCAGGGCCGCCGGCCCGTAGGCGGCCAGGACGGACAGGAAGTCAGTCAGGTTCTCCGGCTCCAGACCATCCTCGACGAATTCCTTGCCCGATATGCGGACGATGACGGGCGTCGAACCCGCACCGTCGAAGACCTGTTTCAAGACATCCTCGGCAAAGGCCAGGGGCTCGGCCCACCGGTCCTGACGGTGGTTGGTGCGCGCCGAAAGGAACTGGGCCACCAGGTAGCCGTGTCCGCACTGCATTTCGATGGCGTCGGCTCCGGCGGCTACAGCCCTCTGCGCCGCGGTCTTGAAATCATCGAGTATCCGCTCAATTTCCGCATCAGACAGTTCCGTCGCCCGGGCCCCGGTGACCGGACAGGTCATCGCCGACGGCGCCACGGGGGAACCCCCGATCACCTTGGGGTTGGCCGCCCGTCCGGCGTGGTTGAGGTGGACCGTCGCCAACGCACCCCCCCGGCGCACGGCCTCGATCAGCTTTTTCAGTTCTGGGACATGCTCATCGTCATGAAGCCGAAGCTGCTTGGGGTGCTCAGCGCCGGTAGCGGACACGGCAGCGGGTTCCAGGGTGACCAGGGCGGTCCCTCCCGAGGCGATGCGCTCGTAGAACGCCTCCGCCTCCCCGGTCACCTTCCCACCCGGCCCGTTCAACGCCGTCTTGATGGGCGCCATGACGAACCGGTTCTTCAGATCCAGTCCCTTCAACCGCACTGCATCGGTGACCTTCATGGCTTTCTCCCTTGCTTGCAGCCACCACAAGCAAAACAGCTTATCCCTTAGCCCGGATTATTCATGCAGGAGTGTAGCGAGGATGAGGAAACAGCCGACCCTAAAAGGAGCTCGCAAGGATTTGCGAGGGAGGCGTACCCGGTGCGGTACGTTGACCGAGCAAATCCGAGAACGCCTTTTTCTGGTCGGCTGTTAACCACCCGCAGCAGCTCCTCCATGAATAATCCGGGCTAGGAAGCTGCTTTCACTCTGCGATCAGCGGTGACTGCCTCATTCCCGGCCTGCCTGTCCGGATGCAGCACCTCGGCCAGGAAGATGTCATCCACGCGCCCCACTTCCTTCATGCTGGCCCCCGGCACTCCCGAGAACATCATGCTCATCAAGCCCACATTCATCTTGGACAGGTAGACCTGGCCGTCTTCCATCTCGTACACCGCCCAGCTGCAGGGCATCATCCCCACGAAAGAGGGCGTGTCCTCGATCAGGCGGCTGGCCAGGGCCGAGTTGCAGACGAAGTAGACCTTGAGCTTCACGAATCCCTTGGGGACCAGATTCTTCTTCGCGAATGTCTCGTAGAAGTTCCAGGTCTCGATGGGGAAACCCCAACCCTTGGCTTCGCCCACGACCTTCTCGATGGTCGCGCAGGTATCCTCGAAGGTTCGGCCGCTGCGGTGGGCGACCACCATCCTGGTGCGCATGACGGTGATCACCAGGCTGATGATCAAGGCCATGCCGATGATAAGACCCGCGATGAACATGACAACCGGATTCATGTTTCCTCCTTCTGGACGGCCCGGATTCCTCGATCGGGATTCAATACCAACCACCTATTGACTTCAAATGTCAACCCCGGGCCCCTCGGAGGCAAGAAACTGATTTTTTCAGGGGGCATTCCAGCTCAGGAATTGCGGCATACCCATTGCAATCTCAAAAGCGGCACACCCCGTTGCAGGACCGGCCATGTCCGTCATTATTCCTTGTAACCCATCTGGTTACAAACGTCTTGGGCTTTTTGGCGGGATCTTCCTCGGGCGGCACGACCAGCGTCACCCCCCCCTGGTGGTCAGGAACTGGACATCCGTCCCGGCCACCAGACGCGCATCCGGCGGGAAAGGCATGGGATGAAGGCGATTTTCCTCATGTGCTCGGAACGATCCGGGTCCAACCTCATCACCCGGATGTTCGACGCCCATCCGGACTGTTGCGGCCCCTCCCCCTCCCATCTGGTGCGCATCCTGGCCGAAAACCGCTTCCGCTACGGCGACCTGAATGATGACCGGAACTGGCTTATGCTGCTGCAGGACGCCCGGGACATCCTGGCCACCAAGCTGGGTTCCTGGCGCGAGGAATGGACGACCGACCGACTGGACGCAGCCTGCCGGGAGCGCAGCCTGGCCGTCCTGGTCAGGACCGTGCTGACCGCCGAAGCCCGGGCCGCGGGCAAGGAGCACCTGTTCATCAAGGAAAACCACCTGTACCGCTACCTGCCCTTCGTCCGGCGCGCTTTCGCCGACCTGAAGATCCTGGCCATGGTGCGCGATCCGCGCGACATGGCCCTGTCCTGGAAGCGCTCCCCCATCCTGCGCGGCGACGTGGTGCGGGCAGCCCGGATCTGGTACGAGGACCAGATGAACCTGCTGCGCACCATGGGCGACAACGGCCCGGGATCCGGCATCTACCTGCTGCGCTACGAGGACCTCATCCAGGATCCTGCGGCGTGGCTCACCGCGGCCTGCCGGTTCGCCGGACTGGACTTCGATCCCGCCATGACGGAATTCCACCGCAGGGGGGCCTCGGCCCGGGACGCCGATCGTACCGACGACTGGAAGAACCTGGGGCGCCCCGTGCTGAACCGGAACCACCGCAAATGGGTCACCGGCCTGACCGGCGCCGAGGCGGCCTACGTGGAAGCGGTGTGCGCCGAACCCATGACCGCCCTGGGCTACGCGCCCGAGCTGGACGACCCGCGCCCGGTCCGGGAGTTGGAAGCGGTCCTCCTGCCCCTGGAAAGGCATGACAAGCCCGGTTGGGCCGACGTCCCTGCCGCGGAGAAGAAGCTGCGCAACGCCCGGGCCGAGGTTCTGCGCCGGATCACCGGCAGACCCGCGGCCGCCTCGGACACCAGGGAGCCGGCCCATGCATGACCGCAACCGGCGCACTCCCCACCGGCGCAACGACCGGCTCGAAAACCTCCTGGCCGACCTGGACAGGGATCTGGCCGGCGCGGCCACGCGCCTGCCCCGGGGTCTGGACAAGCCCCGCCTGCCCCAGGTCTTCGTGGTGGGCTGCCCCCGCAGCGGGACCACCTTGATGTACCAGTGGCTGGCTGCCACCGGCCTTTTCACCTACCCCACCAACTTCATCTCCCGCTTCCCGTCCGCGCCCTGGATCGGGCAGCGGATCCAGCTGCTGTTGACCGATCCGGAATACGACTTCAACGGCGAACTGACCGCCGGCCTGGAAACCGCCGGCGGCCCATACTCTTCCCGTCTGGGCAAGACCGTCGGCCTGACCGCACCCCATGAATTCTGGTACTGGTGGAGGCGCTTCCTGCCCACCAGGGAGACCCACGCCCTGACGGCCCGGGACCTGGCGGCCGTCGACACCACGGGCATGCTGAAGGAGCTGGCGGCCTGGGAAGCGGTGCGCCACCGGCCCCTGCTCATGAAGGGCTTGATCCTGAACTGGAATCTGGACTGGCTGGCCGCTCTGTTGCCCTCGGCCGTCTTCGTCCACATCAGCCGCGATCCGTTCTTCACCATGCAGTCGCTGCTGTCGGCGCGGCGGGATTTCTTCGGAGATGTCCGGCGGTGGTACAGCTTCAAGCCGCCCGAGTATCCGGACCTGAAGGACACGGACCCCGCCCGGCAGGTGGCGGCCCAGGTCCTGCTGACCGGGCAGGCGGTGAGCGCGGGCCTGTCCGCTCTGGCGCCGCGGCGCCGGCTCCAGGTGGACTACGACGATTTCTGCGCCCGCCCCGGGGTCGTGTACGACGAGCTGGTCTCCGCCCTGGCCGCGGCCGGGCATGCGGTGGAAACCTCCTATGCCGGCCCCGCCTCGTTCCCGGTCAGCCGCCGGGTGCGTGTCTCGGCCACGGAAAAAGCAGCCCTGGAAGAAGCCTGGGAAAACTCAGCGGCAACCTGCGCCCGCTAGGGTGCGCGCCTTGGCCCCGATGGCGGCCGCGTCCGGGGCCTCCATCCCCAGACTGACGAGCATGTCCTGCAGATCAAGGACCAGCTCGGGATCGACGTTCCCGCCGGGCATCCCCAGGGCCAGGGCCGCCCCGAACACGGCGGCCTCTTCCTCACCCGCGCGCCAGTCCCTCCGCGCCAGCTCGCCGCGCGCGCGTGCGCCGTAAGGATCTTCCTCGCCGGCGATGACCAGCGGTTGGGGCCTCAGTTCATCCAGGGACGGGTGCACCAGGCCCGTATCGGCGCCGTCCTGGCACAGCTCGTCCCAGGCCACGAGCGCCTCGCGCCGGAAGTCGTCGTCATTCTGGACCTGCCCCTCATGGCGCCGGAAAGAGCTGAGGGGCTCGCTCAGCCAGGCCCCGTCACCCCGTGACAGCAGGGCGATCCAGATGGACATGTCCCCGTTGCGTCGGGCCGAGCGGCCGGCGTAGCTCATCAGATGGGGCTGGTTGTCCGCGATATCCGCCTTGCGGAACATGGTCGTGGTCGGTTCCCCGATCAGGTTGGTCCGCCTGGACAGGACAAGGTTGGCCAGCACCCGGCCGTCCAGAATCCCGTCTTCAGACAGGACGGGCTCGTTGATATCCTCGTCGGGCAATCCACGGCCCCGGCCGTCGATGAGCCGGCGGTAACTCGTCACCAGCGTGACCTGCGGGTTGTGGACCAGCACCTCGGCCATGCGCCTCAGGCAATGCGGGGCCAGCAGGTCGTCGTCGTTCAGGTACTTGATCAGGGGTCCCCGGGCCCGTTCGAACAGCTGCAGGTAATTCCTGCGGCCACCGATGGTCCCCGCGTTGCGAATGTACCGCAAGGTCCAACCGTCCGACACCCGCCCGCGGGCCTGCTCCACCTCCGCGGCGATGACCCCGTCCGGGCTGTCATCGCCGACGATGATCTCACCCCGGGGCCAGTCCTGGGCCAGGGCGCTGTCCAGAGCCTGCCGGAAATGTCCGCTCTTGTAGGCTGGAATCAGGATGCTGACCGGAAGTGTGGGCTCGTCCGGAGGCAGGGGTTTCCGCAATCGGGCCTTGCCGTCGGAGATCTCCCAACCCGCCTCGAACCCGCACAGCCAGGCCTCCTTTTCCAGGTCTCGGGGCATGTAACTGCCGGCCTCCACCCCCACCGCCAGTTCCAGGCAGCCGCCGGGCACCAGCATCCGCCTGGCTTCTCGCAACAGATTGTGGCGGTCCGTGCGCACCAGACTATCCATGAACGCGCTTTGCAAACGGATCGTTTCCGCAATGCCCCCGGGCACCGGCAGGATCCCACCCAGTTCGCGCGTCCAGGCCACACCCACGGCCGTAAACAGATGCAGATAAGGCTTGCGGGGGCCGCCGATCACCGTCATGTCAAGATGTTGTCCCGTGGTGAAGCCGCTCATACCGCCGCCTCCGCCGGCCGCGTCGCCCCCGCAGCCGCCAACGCTTTCTTGACGCGGGGCGCCTGCGCCAGGATGTCTGCGATCAACCGGCCCGCCGTGGCGATCTCGGCAGGCGTCACCGCCGTCCCGGTGGGCAGGACCATCACCCGGTCGCAGACCCGTTCGGTGGCCGGCAGCTTCCAGCCGCCGGGCGGCGGGCTGGCGTTGTAGGGCGGCATCCGGTGGCAACCGGGGTAGAAATAGCGCCGCGCCAGCAGGTTTTCCGCGCGCAGGGCGGCCACCAGGCGGTCCCGGTCCAGGCCCGCCCGCGCCTTGTCGACCTCGCAGACCACGTACTGGTGGTTGTGGTCGTCGTGGTGGTTCCAGGT
>JANTFX010000083.1 GCA_024763215.1 Candidatus Krumholzibacteriia bacterium
CTGTCCGACCGGATCAAGGACTACATCGCCACGCCCAAGCCCAACGGCTACCAGTCCCTGCACTCGACCGTGCGCATCCCCGGCGGCAAATACATCGAGGTGCAGATCCGTACCGAGGAGATGCACGAGCGCAGCGAGCTGGGCATCGCCGCTCACTGGCGCTACAAGGAGGGCGGCGGCGCCGACAAGGCCGACCTGGTCGACATGGTCAAGTGGCTGCGGCAGATCATGGAGTGGGAGCGGGACGTCGATGATCCACGGGAGTTCATGAAGGCCCTCAAGGTCGATTTCTTCGACGACGAGGTGTTCGTCTTCAGCCCGCGGGGCGATGTCTTCCAGCTGGCCCGCGGGGCGACGCCCCTGGATTTCGCCTTCCGCATCCACAGCGAGGTCGGTTTCCGCTGCACCGGCGCCCGCATCAACGGGCGCATCGCCACCCTGCGCTCGGAGCTCCACAACGGGGACACCATCGAGATCATCACCGGCAAGCAGCCCAACCCCAGCACCGGCTGGCTGGACATCGTCAAGACCAGCCGGGCCCGCTACCACCTGCGGCGCTGGATCAAGTCCACCCAGTACCAGGAAAGCGTCAAGCTGGGGAGGGAGATGCTGGACAAGGAACTGGCCCGGGGCAAGTTCAAGCTCAAGGCGGACGAGCTGGTGGACCTGGCCGAGCAGATGGGCTTTTCCGACCTGGACAAGTTGCTGGCCTCGGTGGGCAGGGGGGAGACCTCGGTCGCCAAGGTCAGCGGGAGGCTCGAACCTCCGGTCGAGTCGGCCACCGAAAAGGTCCTGGCCAAGGGCAAGGAACTGTACGGCTCCCTGCTGCGCCGGTCCTCGGGCGGGGTGAGGGTCGCGGGGCAGGACAACCTCATGGTCAGCTTCGCCCGCTGCTGCCAGCCCATCCCCGGCGACAGCATCGTCGGCATCGTCACCCGCGGGCGGGGGGTCTCGGTGCACCGTGCGGGTTGCAGCAACCTGAGCGACCCCAACCTGGGTCCCGAGCGCATCATCGAGGTCACCTGGGATTCGCGGCCGGACCAGACCTATATGGTCAAGCTCATCATCAAGTCCCGGGACCGCAAGAACCTGATCATGGACATCAGCAACGCGTTGAACAAGACCGGGACCAACCTCAGCAGCGGCGACTTCAGCTCCGAGGACGACGTGGCCACCGTCACCCTGGTGGTCGAGGTCACCAACCTGAACAACCTGGAGAAGGTCATCAAGGAGCTGGGCCGGGTTGCGGGGGTGGAGGGGATCGAACGTTTCCAGCTGGGCGCCGGTCCCTCATGAGGTGCGTCGTCCAGCGCAGCGGACCGGCGTCGGTGAAGGTCGAAGGCCGGGTGACAGGGAACATCGAACGAGGCCTGGTGGTGCTGGCGGCCTTCGCTCCTGCCGACACGGACCGCGAGCTGGAATGGATGGCGGCGAAGCTGCCCCGGCTGCGGATCTTCAACGATCAAGGTGGCAGGATGAACCTTTCCCTGGAGGATGTCGGCGGCGGCATCCTGTTGGTCTCCCAGTTCACCCTCTACGGCGACATCCGCAAGGGTACCCGCCCGAGCTACACCGGTTCGGCGCCGGCCGGGCGCGCCCGTGAGCTGTACGACCGCTTCGGCGTCCTGCTGCGGAAACACTGGGGCGAGGTGGCCGAGGGTGAGTTCGGCGCGCACATGCAGGTGACCCTGGTCAACGACGGCCCGGTGACCCTGATCCTCGATCGCGAGGCCGCCCCCGCGGGAGGTTCCCCATGAGCGGCCCGGTGAGCCCGTTCGTGCCCTGGCTCGCGGGCGAGGAACTGGTGCTGGCCTCGCGGTCGCCACGGCGCGCCGAGCTGCTGCAGGTGGCCGGGATCCCCTTCACGGTGGTTCCTCCGGGTGATGTCGAGGCCTTGCATGCACCGCGGTTGCAGGCGGCGTCGGCCCATCCGGGCGCCTATGCCGAGGCTCTGGCCGCCGCCAAGGCCAAGGATGTGGCCGGCGGGCACCCGGGCCGCCTGGTGCTGGGGGCCGACACCATCGTCCTGCTGGATGATGATATCCTGGAGAAGCCCGCCGATGAGGATGAGGCCTTCAGACTGCTGTCACGCCTGGCCGGCCGCCGCCACACCGTGATCACCTCGCTGGCCCTGGTCGACGGCGCGGGTCCGGACCCGGATGAGCCCCTGGTCGCTCACGAGCGCACCGGGGTGGAGTTCCTCCCCCTGGATCCCGGACAGATCCGGGAGTACATCGCCACCGGCGAGCCCATGGACAAGGCCGGCGCCTACGGCATCCAGGGTTACGGCGCCTTGATGGTCGCCGGCATCGAAGGTTGCTACTTCAATGTGATGGGTCTGCCCCTGGCCCGGCTGGGGGCCATGCTGCGGGCGGTGCTGGCTGCCCGCGGCGGAGCTCAGGAGAAGGCATGACAAGCTTGCCGTTCCCGTTCCCGGTGGTCAGATGGCAGCAGGACCATGTCGTCCTCATCGACCAGACGCTCCTGCCGGGCCGCACGGAGTTTCGCCATTGCCGGACCATCGATCAGCTGTGCCGGGCCATCACCGAGCTGGCTGTGCGCGGGGCGCCGGCCATCGGCGTGGCCGCCGGTTACGGGATGGTGCTCTCGTGGTCCCTGGCCATGGCCGCAGCCGGCGATCAGGAGGGCATGCGCAAGCGCTTCGCAGCCGACCGGCGGGCCCTGGCGGCCACCCGGCCCACGGCGGTCAACCTGTTCTGGGCCCTGGACCGCATGGACGCCAGGGCCCACGCCCTGTGGACCGGGGGTGAACCCCCCGCCGGGGTTCTGGCCGGGTTGCTGGCCGAAGCCGACGCCATCCTGGCCGAGGACATCGCCATGTGCCGGGGCATGGGCCGGGCGGGGCAGGAGCTGCTGCCCGACGGGGCCACGGTGCTGACCCACTGCAACGCCGGCGGGCTGGCCACCGGCGGCTACGGCACCGCCGTGGGGGTGGTCTACGCGGCCAGGGAAGCGGGCAAGAAGATCACGGTGTTCGCCGACGAGACCCGCCCTCTGTTGCAGGGGGCCCGGTTGACGGCCTGGGAGCTGGTGGACCAGGGCATCCCCGTCACAGTCCTGTGCGAGGGGGCCGCCGCCAGCGCCCTGCGCGCCGGGCTGATCGACGCGGTGATCACCGGGGCCGACCGCATCGCCGCCAATGGGGACACGGCCAACAAGATCGGCACCTACCCCCTTGCGGTGCTGGCCAGGCGGCATGAGGTGCCCTTCTACGTGGCGGCGCCCGCTTCGACCTTCGATGGGGCCACGACCTCGGGCGCGGGGATCCCCATCGAGTTGCGCGATCCCGATGAGGTGCGCGCCTGGTGCGGGGTGCCGAGCGTGCCCGCCGGGGCCGACGCCTGGAATCCAGCCTTCGACGTGACGCCCTTTGAACTGATCACGGCCTACATCACCGAGCACGGGGTTGTGCGGCCGCCTTTTCCGCCGGAATTGCTGGGGACAGGGGGGTGCTAATTAGGCCGGGGTGCCTTGACAAGCTCTTGTCTCTTTGTTAGTTTTCCCCTCCTGCATCGGCCGGAGTTCCCGATTCTCTGGTAGGGTAAGCACGAGGCTTGTATAACGCAACCTGTTGCAACTGCGGTGCTTGTCTTTGCAGTCGGACAGTTTTTTACGGTCTGCCGGAAAGGGTCCGCCCGTGGCGCGGGGTCGTATCCGGCGTGTGTTTTCATGTCCTGTGGACGTGAAATCCGGCTTTTCCGGGAGTGAAACAGTGAAAACCTACAGCATGAAACAGGGCGAGATCGCCAAGGATTGGGTTTTGCTCGATGCCGAGGATGTGCCTCTGGGCCGCCTGGCGA
The DNA here is from genome assembly GCA_024763215.1 of Candidatus Krumholzibacteriia bacterium. Lineage (GTDB taxonomy): Bacteria > Krumholzibacteriota > Krumholzibacteriia > LZORAL124-64-63 > LZORAL124-64-63 > JAHJTW01. The sequence continues at coordinate 3,822 of JANTFX010000083.1, forward strand.
CGCGGGTGGCCACCATCCTGCGGGGCAAGAACAAGCCCGAATTCACCCCCCATCTGGACATGGGCGACAACGTCATCGTGATCAACGCCGCCAAGGTCAAGCTGACCGGCCAGAAGTTGGACAAGAAGGTCTACCTGCACCATACCGGGTATTCGGGTGGCCAGCGCGAGACGCCCCTGAAGAAGCTCATGGCTTCCCATCCCGACGAGGTGATCAAGAGGGCCGTCAAGGGCATGCTGCCCAAGACCAAGCTGGGCCGCCAACTGCTGACGAACCTGCGGGTGTACCCGGGGAGCGAGCATCCCCACGGGCCCCAGCAGCCCAAGGTCCTGGACAAGTAGCGCGAGTGACGCCAACCGCCCCTGCCGGGGTGTTTCGGAGGTAAGAAGTTGGAGGAAAGGTATTACGCGACCGGACGCCGCAAGACCGCCGTGGCCCGTGTGTGGCTGACCCAGGGTACGGGCCAGATCAAGGTCAACAACCGCACGGTCCAGGAGTACTTCGGCGAGGCGATCCTGCAGCAGGCCCTGATGCCCCTGACGAACCTGGGGGTCGAGGGTGAGTTCGACGTGTGGTGCACCGTCAAGGGCGGCGGCATCACCGGTCAGGCCGGCGCCTTGCGCCACGGCCTGGCCCGCGCCCTGGTCGTGGCCAACGAGGAATTTCGCAAGCCCTTGCGCAAGAATGGTTTCCTGACTCGTGACTCCCGCATGGTCGAGCGGAAGAAGTACGGTCAGCCCGGCGCCCGCAAGCGCTTCCAGTTCTCCAAGCGCTAGGATCCGCCGGATTCACGCTTGGCGATCCCGGGGCCGTTCGCGCGGCCCCGCAATCACACACCCGGCCCGAGGCCAGGGGCACGGTGGCGCCCTCGCGGACAGCGGCGGTGCTGCCTCTGGTCACTGAAGGTCGGGGAGGCACAACCAACGTTTTCAGGAGGCAGACATGGCCAAGGTCGGACTCAAGGACTTGCTCGAGGCAGGCGTCCATTTCGGGCATCAGACCCGCAAATGGAACCCCAAGATGAAGCCGTACATCTTCATCGCCAGGGGCGGCATCTACATCATCGATCTCCAGCGTTCCCTCAAGGCCCTGAACCGGGCCACGGCATTCCTCAAGGACGTCGCCGCCAAGGGCGGCACCGTGCTGTTCGTCGGCACGAAGAAGCAGGCCAAGGTGACCATCCGCGAGATGGCCACCCGGGTCGACATGCCGTATGTGACCGAGCGCTGGCTGGGCGGGATGCTCACCAACCACCAGACGATCTACAAGAGCGTGCAGAAGCTCGAGGAGATCGAGGCCATGATGAACGACGGGCGCATCGAGAACTTCTCGAAGAAGGAGCAGCTCGAGTTCAGCCGCCAGTTCGAGAAGCTCAACACCAACCTCGGCGGCATCCGCAAGATGACCAAGCTGCCCAGCGCGGTGTTCATCGTCGATACGGCCGAAGAGGACACCGCCGTGCGCGAGGCCCGCAAGCTGAACATCCCGGTGGTCGGCATCGTGGACACCAACTGCGACCCCACCCTGGTGACGTATCCCATCCCCGGCAATGACGATGCCATCAGGTCCATCAGCCTGTTCGCCCGCGTGGTGGCCGAAGCCATCGAGGAGGGGCGCCAGCTGAAGTCCGAGGGGTCCGACGCCGCGGCCGTGGAGATGGCCGCCCCCAAGGCCGAGCAGAGCAAGGCCAGCGCCACCCTGGACGCCGCCGAGGCGAAGGTGGAGACCAAGGTCGCCGCCGAAGGGGCCGCTGCCGCCGGTGAGGAAAAACCCGCCCAGCAGGGCTGAACCGACAACCATTACCTTACGGGCCGGGCCGTGCAGGCCCGGGTCCCGTCGGCAGGGGCAGGGGCGCCACCGCGCCCGCCTTCCCCGCCGCGCGGGAGCATCTGGAGGAATCATGAATATCACCGCGAAGATGGTCAAGGAACTGCGTGAGGCCACGAACGCAGGCATGATGGACTGCAAGAAGGCCCTGACCGAGTGCGACGGGGACATGGACAAGGCCGTCGAGTACCTGCGCAAGAAGGGCATCGCCTCGGCCGCGAAGAAGGAAGGCCGGGCCACCAGCCAGGGCATCATCGGCAGCTACATCCACATGGGCGGCAAGGTCGGCGTGCTGGTCGAGGTGGCCTGCGAGACCGACTTCGTGGCCCGCACCGACGACTTCCAGGATTTCGTCCACAACCTGGCCATGCACATCGCCGCCGCCAGCCCCGTCGCCGTGACCAGGGACGAGGTCGACGCCGCGGTCATCGACAAGGAAAAGGAAATCTACCGCGAGCAGATGAAGAACGAGGGTAAGCCCGACCATATCATCGACAAGATTGTTGAAGGCAAGGTCGACAAGTATTACTCTGAAATCGTGCTCATGGAGCAGAAGTACGTCAAGGACCCGGACATGACCATCGAGGACTACCTCAAGTCCATCATCGGCAAGCTCGGCGAGAACATGCAGATCAAGCGCTTCGCGCGTTTCCAGATCGGTTCCTGAGCCGCTTGCCTTTTCGGCCCGGGTTCCTCGGAACCCGGGTTTTTTTATACCGGTGCCGACGCATGGGCGCTGCCCGGGTGCGGCCACCTCACCCATGGCCATGCAAAGGAGAGCCCCTTGAAGTTCACCAGGATCCTGCTCAAGCTCAGCGGCGAAGCCTTGATGGGCGACGGCGAACAGTACAGCCATCGCAAGCTGACGGCCCTGGCCCAGACCATCGCCGCGGTCCGGCAGCAGGGGGTGCAGGTGGGCATCGTGGTCGGGGCGGGCAACATCTTCCGCGCCCGCTCGGCCAACCTGGAGATCGTCGACCGGGTCACGGCCGACAACGTCGGCATGCTCGGGACCATCATGAACGGGGCCATCCTGAGGGATTACCTGCGCGCCGAAGGGCTCAAGGCCAAGATCCTCAGCCCCCGGGAACTGCGGCCCTTGACCTCGGCCTTCGCGCGGGACACCGCCCTGTCCCTGCTCCAGAGCGGTTATGTGCTGGTCTTTGCCGGAGGCACGGGCAACCCGTATTTCACCACCGACTCGGCCGCCTCCCTGCGGGCCCTGGAGATCAGCGCGGACGTGCTGCTAAAGGGCACGCAGGTGGATGGGGTATACGACAAGGATCCCATGCGTTACCCTGACGCCAAGCGCTACCAGAGGCTGACCTACGACGAGGTCATCGCCCAGCGGCTGCAGGTCATGGACCTGACCGCGGTGACCCTCTGCGCGGAACATGACCTGCCCATGTTTGTTTTCGACATCAGCGACCCCGCCGCACTGTTGCGGGCCGTGGACGGACAGCAAGAAGGAACCTGGATCGTAAAGGAGTGACAACCATGAGTGCCGAAGCCAGGGAAAATGCCGAACTCGGCATGGAGGAAGCCGTCGATGTGGTCAAGGGCCGTCTGTCCAGGATACGCACGGGCAAGGCGACGCCGGCGCTTCTGGACGGGGTCAAGGTCGAGTACTACGGGGCGCCCACGCCCTTGAACCAGCTCGCTTCCATCGCCGTTCCCGAGCCGCGCATGTTGACCGTCAAGCCGTTCGAGCGCGCGATCATCCAGGATATCGAAAGGGCCATCCTCGCGGCCAACCTGGGGGTCAACCCCGCCAACGACGGCATGATGATCCGTATCCAGATCCCCGAGCTGACCGAGGAGCGGCGCCGGGAACTGGCCAAGCAGGCCAAGGACATCGGCGAGGACGGCAAGATCGCCGTGCGCAAGGTGCGCCAGGAGGCCAACGATATCCTCAAGCAGGAGCAGAAGGACGGGGACATCTCCGAGGATGATCTGCACCGGGACAAGGAGGCGGTCCAGAAGCTGACCGACAAGCACTGCGAGGAAATCGACAGGATCGTGGCCGCAAAATCCGCGGAAATCATGGAACTCTAGGGGGGCGGTTACAGGTGACCAGACAGGATGACCTGAACGGCCTTGACGCCCTGCCGACCGATGCCTTGTACGGGGTGCTCAAGGAGCGGGGCAACCTGCCGGCGCACGTCGCGATCATCATGGACGGCAACGGGCGTTGGGCCCGCAAGCGCCATCTGCCCCGGGTCGCGGGCCACCGCGCGGGGCGGCATGCCGTGCGGGCCTGCGTGTCGGCGGCCGGTCGTCTGGGTGTCGAGGTGCTGACGCTTTTCACCTTCAGCCAGGAGAACTTCAACCGGCCCCAGGCCGAGGTCAAGGCCCTGTGGTCCTTCCTGGACGAGACCCTGGCTGCCGAGCAATCCGACCTGGACCGCCGAGGCGTGAGGCTGGTTGCCACCGGGGACCTGGAGCAGTTGCCTGCGCAGGTCAGAGGGCGCCTGGATGAGGCGGTCGCGGCCCTGTCCGGCAATGACGGTCTGGTCCTCAATCTGGCTCTGGCCTACGGTGGCCGGCAGGAGATCCTGCATGCCGCCCTGGAGCTTTGCCGCCGCCTGCAGGACGGGGAACTGGACCGCAGCCAGGTGGACGAGGCTGCCTTCGCCCGCGGCATGTATTCTCCCGATCTGCCGGATCCCGACCTGCTGATCCGCACCAGCGGCGAGATGCGCCTGAGTAATTTCCTGCTCTGGCAGTGCGCCTATGCGGAGCTGCTGATCAGCCCCATCCTGTGGCCAGATTTCCGGGAACGCGAATTCCTGCTGGCGGTCGCCGATTACCAGGGCCGTGAGCGCCGTTTCGGCGCTTTGCCCGCCGCCGAGGAGGCAGCTCCGGCCGACTCGGGTTCTGCGCTGTGGGACATCTCGCGCTGGAAGCGGCTCATGCGGGGCCGGCCATGACCCCGGCCCCGGAGCAGGGGCAAAAAGGCCCCGGGGGCACTCTCGGGCGCCTGCTGAAGGCGGGGTTGGTCCCAAGGCTGGCGGTGATCCTGGTGGGGGTCCCCAGCCTGTACCTGATCACCCTGCGCGGCGGCTTCTTCTTCCTGGCCCTGGTGGATCTGATCATCCTGCAGGGCCTGCGGGAATTCTACCTGTTGATGAAGGCCAAGGGTTACGAACCCTTCGAAGCCCTGGGGTATTTCTGCGCCCTGGCCATCAGCGGTTACGCCTGGCGGCAGGGTGTGGCCGTGCCGCTGATCCTGACCGGCAGCCTGTTGCTGATCATGATCCGCGAACTCTGGCGCAAGGAACCCCGCAGGGCCCTGGGCCACATCGCGGTGACGGTTTTCGGAATCATGTACATCGGTTGGCTGGGCAGCCATCTGGTGATGATGCGCGAGCTTCCCGGCGCCCTGGGGATCGAGGACAGGGTCGGCGCCAGGCTGGTCTTCTTCACCGCCCTGGTAGTGTGGTTCACCGACACGGGCGCCTACCTGACCGGCGTTCTCATCGGCCGCCACAAGCTTGCCCCGCGCATCAGCCCCAAGAAGACCATCGAGGGAGCCGTGGGGGGGCTGGTGGCCGGAGCGGCCGCGGGCTGGCTAGCCACCGGCTGGTTCGCCGCCTTCCTGACGCCGCTGGCCGGGACCATGCTGGGGCTGGCCGGGGCCGCGGTGGGTCAGGCCGGCGACCTGGTCGAGTCCATGATCAAGCGGGACGTGGGGCTGAAGGATACGGCGGAGCTCATCCCGGGGCACGGCGGTGTCCTGGACCGCTTCGATTCCCTCCTGTTCACCGGTCCGGTGTTCTACTATTTCTTCCGGTTCTTCATCGTTTGAACCGGGGTTCTCCGGGACGGTCCGCGGTGACGGGGAAAGGATGAATGGCGCGTGAAAAACAACGCCGGGGCACCACGGACACGCGCGGGCCTCTACCTGTTCGACCGGCCGCTCAAGCGGCGGCCCTCCCCTCTACGGCTGGTACTGCTGGGGGCCACCGGCTCCATCGGCCTGCAGACCCTGGACGTGGTGCGCTCGCACCCGGACAAGCTGAAGGTCGTGGGCCTGTCCTGCCGGACGCAGGTTGATGCCATGGGGCGGATCCTGGACGAATTGCACGCCCTGCAGCCTGAAATCACGCCCCTGGTGGCGGTGACCGAGCCCGCGGCCCGGGACCGTCTGGCCGGTCGGCCGGATCTGCCCTGCCGGCTGTTGGCGGGGGAGCCGGGACTCCTGCCGACCCTGGTCAGGGAGGCCTCCGCCCATTGCCTGGTCAACGGGCTGGTCGGGGCCGTGGGGCTGGAGCCGACCCTGGCGGCGGCGGACCTGGGCCTGCGCATCGCCCTGGCCAACAAGGAGACCCTGGTCATGGGCGGGGACCTGGTGGCGGCGGCTGTGGCCGCCGGCGGGGCCGAGGTCCTGCCCGTGGATTCGGAGCATGCGGCCATCGCCCAGTGCCTGACCGGACGCCCCGCCCATGAGGTCGGCAGGCTGATCCTGACCGCCTCGGGAGGCCCGTTCCGGACCCTGCCCGCCGAGGATCTGGCGCACGTCTCGGTGCAGCAGGTGCTGGATCATCCGACCTGGAAGATGGGGCCCAAGATCACCGTCGATTCGGCGACCCTGATGAACAAGGGCCTGGAGGTCATCGAGGCGCATCATCTGTTCGGCGTGGCCTACGACCGGATCGATGTCGTGGTACACCCGGGGTCCATCGTGCATTCGCTGGTGGAGTTCGTGGACGGGGCGGTCCTGGCCCAACTGGGCACCCCCGACATGAGGGTTCCGCTGCAGTACGCGATCAGCGGGCAGGCGCACTGGCCGCTGGGTACCGACCGGCTCGACCTGATCGGTGGGCCGGACCTGCATTTCGAGGCTCCCGATACCGACCGGTTCCCCTGCCTGGCCCTGGCGCGGTCGGCCGGTGCGGCCGGCGGGGCCGCGCCCGTGGTGTTGAACGCCGCCAACGAGGTGGCCGTGGCCGCCCTGCTGGCCGGCAGGATCGGTTTCACTGATATTGGCGCTGCCGTCGCCGAAACCCTCGCACGCGGGCCGCAGGGCCCGGTGCCGGATCTGGAGTCCGTCCTGGAGGCCGATCGCCTGGCCAGGGACCTGGCGGCGGAAATCATCGCGGGCCTTGCCCGCTGAACCCCGGAGAAGTCATCTTGTCCAGCACGTTACTGTCCACCCTGTTCGCCTTCCTGATCACCCTGGGGCTCGTCGTCATCGTGCACGAGCTGGGGCACTTCCTGTTCTGCAAGATCTTCGGGGTCTACGTCAAGACCTTCTCCATCGGCATCGGGCCCAAGGTGGTGCGCAAGCGCTGGGGCGAGACCGAGTACGTCCTGTCGGCCATCCCCTTCGGCGGCTACGTGAAGATGGCGGGCGAGGGCATGATGGAGGAGATCCAGGACACCGGAACCTGGGAGGAACGCAAGTACCCCCTGGGAACCGAAGAAGGCAATGCCGAGGCCGCAGGCATGGATGAGGGCATTCCCCTGGACCGGCAATTCCACGCCAAGCCGGCCTGGCAGAGGCTGCTGGTCTTCGTGGCCGGCCCCCTGTTCAACGTGATCCTGGCGTTCGTCCTGTATGCCGGGTTGATCATGGTCGACGGCCTGCAGACCATTCCCTTTACCCGGGTGGGCCAGGTCGATCCCGGCAGCCCGGCACTGGAGGCGGGGCTGCGCGTGGGCGATGTGATCACCTCCGTCAACGGCACCCCGGTCTCCGACTGGGGCCGGATCCAGGAGCTGCTGTTGCCAGCCGAGGCCAGGGACGGCCGCACGGTGGCGCCCTCGCGGGTCACCGTCGAGCGGGAGGGGCGAACCCTGGAAATGCGGTTCCAGCCCGTGTTCGTCGACTCGTCCGGTTACTGGACCCTGGGCATGGAACCCTGGAACACCACCGTGGGTCTGGTCCAGAAGGGCGGCCCGGCCGACCGCCTGGGGCTGCGCAAAGGGGACGTCATCCTCGCCGTCGACGGGCAGGAAGTCACCTCGTTCGGCCAGATCGCCCGCCTGATCCACGAGCGGGCCGGCAGGCCCATCCCCCTGGAATGGGAGCGGGACGGGCAGGTCATGAGCGGGACGGTCACGCCCCAGTTGAAGGAGATCGCCCCGGGGCAATCGGCCGGCCGGATCTTCATGGAGCCCTATTACGGCATCCACCGCGTGGGCCCGGGTCGGGCCATGGTCCTGGGGTGGCAGCGTACCGTCACGACCGTCGTGGTGACGGTGGAGACCCTCGGCGATTTCGTGCGCCGCAAACTGGGTCTGGATTCGGTGGGGGGGCCGTTGCGCATCGGCCAGGCGGCCGGCGAGATGCTGCGCTGGAGCTTCGGCCACCTGATGTACTTCGTGGCCTTCTTCT
>JANTFX010000084.1 GCA_024763215.1 Candidatus Krumholzibacteriia bacterium
GGGCATGGCTCGGTTCCTCATCCGCGAGGCAAGGCGTCGCCGCAGGCGCGGGCGACCGCCGCGGCCACCTGGGGGCCTTGTTCCTGGATGAAGAAGTGCCCGCCCGGAACCATGGTCAGGGTCAGCTGGCCGGTCGTGATCTCTTGCCAGGTGCGGTACTGGGCCTCGTTCAGGCGGTGATCCCCGGTGCCGCCGAAGACGGCGACGGGGCAGGCCAGGGGCGGCCGGGCCTCGTACCGGTAGGTCTCGAAGAGTTCCAGGTCGGCCTGCAGGGGGGGCACCAGCATGGCCAGCAGATCCGGTTCGGCCAGGATCTCCGCGGGGATGCCGCCGTAGCGGTCCTGCATGCCCTGGATGAACTGGTCGGGTGGCAGGTGGTGCAGGGGCGGGTAGGGGTCCGGCAGCTGGGGACCGCGGGCGGCCGAAGCGACCAGGAGGAATGGTTCCCGTTGCTCCTGCTCCCGCAGGTGGGCGGCCAGCTCATAGCCGATCAGGGCGCCCAGGCTGTGACCCAGCACGGCGAAGGGGGTATCCAGCAGGGGCGCCATGGCGTCCGCCGCCTGGGCGACCAGGGCGTCCATCCGCCGCAGGGACGGCTCGCCCAGGCGATTCCCGCGCCCGGGAAAATTCAGGGCGCAGACCTGGATGTCGGCCGGAAAATGCTCCTGCCAGGAGTGGAAGACGACGGGCGATCCCCCGGCGAAAGGGATGCAGAACACGCGCGCCCGGGGTGGGCGCGGAGTTTCAGCGGGAACCAGCCAGGGGTTGCCTCCGGTCCCGGTCAACGCTGCCTCCCGGTGTCCTGCCGTTCCTGCATGACACCGAGGGCCCGGAAGGTGCTGCGGAACTTCATCCCCAGCGCCTTGGGCGTCGTGGCCGGCTTGCCGAAGTTGTCCAGCATGGCACGGGCGCAACCCAGCAGCCGCTCCCGGGTGGCGGCATCCTCGGCGTGGGTGCCCCCGTAGGCCAAACCCAGCATCATCAGGAAGGAGCCCGACTGGAGGGTCTTGCTGTGGTTATCCTGCCGGTAGTAGAAGCGATCGTCCGAGGTGGACCATTGCTTCTCGACGAAGAAGTTGTCCACGTCCAGGACCCGCGCCAGGGCCTGGGCCGCCAGCTGCGGCTTGTCCTGCCGGTGGCGGCTGTGGTAGCGCGAAAGGGCCTCGGTCACCACGCCGGCGTGGATGATGCCTTCGTATTTACGGGGGGGCACATCCAGGATGACCTTGAGCAACTCGTCGGTCTTCCGGTCCAGGGCCGCCTGCAAGTCGGGTTCCGCCTGCTGGGTGAGCACCTGCATGGACAGGAGGTTGATCAGGGTCCAACCCGCGGTGCGGATGTGAACCATGTCCTTGTCCCGGTTCATGTTGACGGTCAACTCGATGGTCCTGTCCACCAGACCTCCGTCGGCGGCGAAGTCCCGAGCGATGCGCATGGCCATGCCCCTGAGGTGGGGGTCCCCGGTCAGCAGGTGGCCCCAGACGAGCATCTCGACCAGGGTGTGGGATCCGGAGTGGGTGTCCTCGACCGAGGGCGCGTCATAGAAATGCAGGCGGGGAAAATGATCCCAGTCGCCCCCGTAGCGCGCGAAGAAGGGCGCGAAGATCTCATCGATGGACCGGGGCATGAATCTGTCCAGGGGCGCCAGGCTCATCCCGGCCCGGCAGACCAGGGCGAGGTCGCGATACGAGGTCTCGCCTTTCTTGCGGCTGCGGCCTGCGGCGGCGGGATCGATCTTCTGCAGGCGCTTGAGGATGCCCTTGCTCCCGCGCAGGTATTCCTGCCGGGAGGCCTGGGCCAGGTAGTAGCCCAGGGCATCGGCGATCATCTTCTCCCGGACCGCGGGATCGGTCACGCCCTCGGCGTCGACGCCCTTGATGGTCTTGAGGGTCAGCTTGTGGGCCTTGCGCTGGGGATCCGCCTTCTGGGAATAGATCTTGTCCATGGCGCGCACGATGCGCTTGTCCGAGGCGGGCCGGTCCGACCCCTGGCGCCAGGCCTTGATCAGGGCGGCGCCGGCGGCGTCACCCACGGTGCCGGCGATGGCGTAGGTGGTCGAACGGTGCTGGTAGACCTGCCCCTGCAGGTTGACGCAGTTGTCGGCGAACTGGCGCGCCATATCCAGCCCCATGTCCAGGGGGCCGTTGTCCCCCGCGTGCAGGCAGTACTGGAAGATGGACGAAGCGGGGTCGTACTCGTGATTGTAGTACCCCATGTAGGCTGCGCCCTCGTTGGCCTGGAAGTCGCCCCAGTTGGTCATGCCGCGGTTCAGGGGGTCCTTCTGGGCACGGCGCAGGTTGTCCACCGCGGTCAGCAGGTTCTGGTCCACGGCCCGGCTGTCGCTGTCGGCGAACCCCAGCATGCCGTCCGCCCCGGTGGACGGGACGTACGTGGCGGGGAAGGCCGCGTGCAGGGGCGCGGCGACCCTGCGGGCCAGGTCATCGGGGTCGGCGTTGCGCTCGACGACGATCTGGTGGCTGACGTGGAAGCCCGCGTCGGCGGGGTAGGGCTTGAGCTTGTCGCCGGGATATAGACCCAGGCGCATGACGCCTTTGCCGGAGGTGACGGTAACCGGCCCGCGTTCGACCGCCCTGAAAACCGCGGCGGTCCAGGGGCCCACGCGGATGGCTCCGGACTTCTCGGCCCTGTCCACCTGTCCGTCCGCAGCGATCTCAACCGTCAGGTCTTTCCAGAAAGCGTCGCGGTGTAGCTGGGCGATATTGGTACGGATACGGAACCGGTCCGGGGTCAGAACCTCCACCCAGGTTTCCACGAAATGATCGCCGATCTCCTGCTGCTGGCCGTCCCGGATGTCGAAGACGAAGGTCCCCTTGTCCGTCTGCAGCCTTATTTTCATGGCCGGCAGATCGATGCGGGCGGCGGGTGGTTGCGGGCCCGCGCCGGCGGTGATGGTCAGCTCTTTTTTCTCCTTCGCCTGCAGGGACAGCGGCAACTTGAGCAGAGCCCAGCGCAGGGAGCCGTCCGGCCAGTAACTCAGGGGGGAGAAGCTGGCCGGCAGGGACCGGCCGCCGTCGCAGACGGTCATCTGGTCCGTGGCGGTGAACGCCCCCGGAGCCAGGGGGATCCCCGTTTCCAGAAGGCCCTCGGGTCGATCCGCGCCGCTCTGCTCCGCAACGGTGAAGCTGATGCCTCCGGGGCATCCGGCGGTGGCCCGCGCCCCCGGTGCGGGGTCGTGGGTGCCGGCGCCGCCGGTTTCCCGGTCCCCGGTGTTTGCAGGCGCCTTGGTCCGTGGAGACCGGGTTCCCTGGCGGGTCCCCTTCCCGCGGGGGACCATGCCTTCACAGGCGGTAGTGAAAAGCAGAAGCAGGATCAGAATCAGGATCTTGCCGCCGCGGGATGATGCTGCGGGCATGGCCAACCTCCGGAAATCGTGGGAATCCCATATTTGTGAACCCGTGACCGCAGTTGGGCGGCCGCCGAGGACCGTGATCAGGGGAAGAACTGCGCACACCATACCAAGGATGAGAATTCAAGTCAATTAGGGCCGTTGGAACTTTCCACCTTGACCTTGGGAGGGTACATGTGATAAAATCATCCTACGAAATTTATCAAATGCAGCGATAGAGCCTGGGGGGAAGGGCCGGCCACACCGAGGTCCGGTCCCGCTTGGAGAAGTCATGAGATTGATAGCCAAATCGCAAGCGGCTCCTGCGAGGCCGGGGGTGTTCGGAAACTTGCACGCAAAATCCCGGCGTGAGCCCGGCAACCCCGCCGTGCAGCAGGATGCCGACGCGGTCCCCTACCTGTGCCCGGTGACCCGCTGGGACACCATCACCGGGGCCGAGAAAACGCCCTGGTGCGTTTCGCGCGTCAAGCGGGCCATGGACGTGTTCCTGGCCGTGATCACCCTGTTGCTGTCGATGCCGGTTTTCATTCCCATCGCCATTGCCATCAAGCTCGAGGGTCCCGGGCCGATATTCTTCAAGCAATGGCGGACCGGGCTGCTGGGCAACCGGTTCCGGATGTGGAAATTCAGGACCATGGTCCAGGATGCGGAGAAGCTCAAGGACCGCGTCATGCACCTGAACCAGCACAGCAAGGACGGTCCCGATTTCAAGATCGTGGATGATCCCCGCATCACGCGGGTGGGCAAGTTCCTGCGCAAGACGAGTCTGGACGAGCTGCCAAACCTCATCAGCGTTCTGCAGGGGCACATGAGCCTGATCGGTCCGCGGCCCACCTCCTTCGGGGTGGAGAGCTACGAGGACTGGCACCTGGTGCGGCTGACCGTGCCGCCGGGAATCACGGGTCTGTGGCAGATCAGCGGGCGTAGCGAGGTGGATTTCGACGACCGGGTCAAGCTGGATTACCAGTACATCCGCAATCAGTCGGCCCTGCTGGACCTGAAGATCCTGTTGCGGACACCGATGAGCGTGCTGGGGGGGCGCGGGGCCTGCTGACCGTCCGCCGACAGACACACACCGGGTCCGGAAGATCCGCGGGCCGTCCCATACCGGGTTTGCGGGGCTGAATACGATTACACGAGGGTTGGGGGAATGTCTGCAATTCTGGCAGTGATCAACAAGAACGGCGGCGAGGTGGCCGAACACCACTTTTCCGCCGCCCTTGCCGCGCTCAGATGGCGCGGGCGGCACCGTCAGGTAGAGCGCCTGGCCCATGGCTGGCTGGGAGCGGTTCATCCCCTGCCTTCTGCCCAGGGGCATCAGGGGGCGGATCTGGCCCGGGACGCAGATGGCAACGTGGCGGTTTGCCACGGCCACCTCTTCGATTTGCCCGACCTGTACCGGCGCCTGGGCAAGCCTCTTCCCGCGGACATCGACCAGCGTCCCGCCCGGGCCGTCCTGGACGCCTGCCTCGAATGGGGGCGCCATGCCCCGGAGCAATGGGTCGGGGAAGCCTCCTTCATCTTCTGGGACCAGCAGCGTCAGGAGCTGATCTCCGGCAGGGACCACCTGGGAACCCGCCCTCTTTTCTATTACGATCATGGCGGGCTGGTGGCCTTCTGTACCGACAGCAAGGCCCTGCTGACCCTGGGCGGCAGAATCCCCGAGCCGGATCCGGTTTCCATGCACCGGTTCCTGTGCCTGGATTCCTGGCAGGACGAGCGCTCGTTCTTCCTGCGGGTCAAGAGGGTCCTGCCGGGAAGGCTCAAGGTCCTGTCCGGCGGCAAGATCAAGAGTGTCTGCTACTGGAAACCCGGTCAGGAAGAGGCCGGCACCACAGGTGATCAGGGGGATTTCAGGGCCGAGTTCAGGGAAAAGGTCTCGCGCGCCATCGACCGCCGGATCCAGGGCATGGATTCCTTTTCCCTGGACCCGCGTCGGGATGAATTCCATTTCCTGCTGGCGGCCCTGCTGGGCAAGGACGAGAGCCAGCGCCTCAACATGCCCCCGGCCGAAGCTTCAGCCGATGCCCCGGCTGGTGTCCTGGTTCCCAGCTCGCCCATCTCGCGCATGACCGGGGACGAACTGCTGGATGAGATGGACCGGATGAACATCTTCCACGACGAGCCGGTCGCTTCCCTGGAGGTCATCCGGAGCTGGATGCTGCGCAACGAGGGCAGCGTGGCGGCCACCGGTGTGCAGCTCAACCAGATCGGCGCCCGGGATCTGCTGGGGCACGAGGAGCTGTCCCTCAGTTTCCTCTTGAAGGCCGGCAGGATCCGTGAACTGGCCCGCCGCATCAAGGAAGCGGGGCTGACCGAAGCGGGGGGGCGCAAGGCCTTCCTGGCGGTCCTGCAGCACGCCCTGGGACCCTTGCTGCCGCCGTCGCTGCTGGATACGCGGCGCAGCTTCCTGCACAAGGAGCGCTTCCCCTGGTTGAATTCCACCCTGACCCGCCTGCCCCTGGAAAGGCGCACGCGGCTGGAAGGGGAGTTCCCGACCGAACTGCACCACCGCATGGCCGCGGCCATCAGCCACGGCACGCTGCCCTTGAAGCTGCACTACGAGGACCGCCACGCGGGTATCCTGGGGCTGGAAACCCGTTATCCTTTCCTGGATATCGATGTGGTCCGGTTCTGCTTCTCGCTGCCTGCCGACCGGCTGTACGGAGAGGATTCCCTGGGCGCGGCCGTCAAGAAGGCCTCCCCCCAGGTGGTGGGCGCCGGGGCCAAGCCGACCCTGGCCCAGGTCATGCGCCGGGTCTTCGAGAAGCACTGGGAGGACCGCGGGTTCCAGAAGCGCATCGCCGAGACCTTGTCGCGGTCCCAGCTCGTGGCCGACGGCTGGCTGCGGGCGGACAAGCTGATCCTGCTTCAGGACCGGGTCCTGGCCGGCAACAAGGAGCTCCGCCCTCATCTCTGGCGGGTGCTCACCCTCGAGGGCTGGTATCGCCAGCGGTGGTCGGCTCAGGCCAAGAGCGTCCAGCCGCCAGCGCTGCGAATTGCTTCTCGAACACACCTACAGTCCGGCTGATGCTGTAATCCTCCGCGCGAATTTTCCCGTTTTCCGCCAGGGACCGGGCCAGCTCCCGGTCGGTCAGGATCAAGGCCATGGCCTCGGCCAGGGCCCGGGGATCCCCCACCGGCACGAGCTTGCCGTAGCGGCCCTGGTCCAGGATCACACGCGGCCCCACGGGGCAGTCCGTGGACACCACGGGCACCCCGCACGCCATGGCCTCGATCAGGACGTTCCCGAAACCTTCCCGGCGCGACGACATGACCGCCAGACGGGCGTGCTTCATGACGGCGTAGGGATTGCCCACGTGGCCGGCCAGGGTGACGCGATCCTGCAGGCCGAGCTGCGAGATCAGTCCGGCCAGGGCCGGCCGCTGGTCGCCTTCTCCCATGATGATCAGGTGGGGTGGCGGATCCAGGGGCGGCAGCAGGGCGATGGCCCGGATCAGATCGTCGAACCCCTTGGCCTCGTCGAGGCGTCCGGTGGCGGTGATCAGGGGGGTGGCGGCGGGCGGCAGGGGGATCTCCGGCTCCTTTTCGACCAGGGCGGTGAAACCGGCGTCCAGGACGGGGTTGGGCTGGACGAGGATGCGCAGGCGGGGCAGGCCCAGGACCTCCCGGAGTTCTTCCCCCACCGCGGCCAGCGGCACGGCGACGGCGGCGGCGCGGGGGTAGAGCAGGCGCATGGCCGCTTTCCGCAACCGCCGGTGGGAGGAACCGGCCATGAACACCCGGGGGGAGGTGTGTTCGCTGGGGACGACCAGGACCCTGGACCCCATGAGCAGCCCGGCCATCAGGGCCGTCATGTTGGCGGCGTTGGTGCCCGAGTAAAGGATGCGGGCCCCGCACTGGTCGACCTTGCGCGCCAGGGCCAGCACGCCCTTGCGCGCCGGCAGGCCGCCCAGATCCAGCACGGGCACGTCTTCGGGAACCCGTTCCATGAGGGAACCGGTTCGGCGGCCGGGGATCAGGACGGGCCTGATACGGGAGCGGTCGAGGTTCAGCAGCAGGTTCAACACCACGCGCTCGATACCGCCGGCATCGAGGTGGGGGACGTGGAAGGCCACGGTGACGGGGGGGGGCGTCTCTGCTCCGGGGGTCTTGTTCATGGGGGCTCCCGGCGGTCCGGGTCAGGCCCCGTGCGCCATGGTGTCGAGTCTGCTGCGGCCCTCGCAAGCGGCCAGGGATCGCTCCAGGGCCAGCCGATGATCGCGGTGGTGGCGCAGGGGGATCCGGAATTCCTGTTTTTCCCGGTCGCTGAGCCGATCCCAGAAAGATGCCAAGAAATCACGCAGATCGGCCGAGGCCTCCAGATAACGGGCCAGGATCTCGCCGAACGGCAACCGTGACCATTGGTCGAGGGCGGCGCGGTCCCTGTCCTCGAAGTCCACCGGCGCTTGAGCAGGGCAACTGCCAGGTTCCAGTTTGCTGCGGAAGAAATCCACCGTGAAGCCGTCCCAGTAGGCCAGATGGGCCAGGGTCGCGTGGCAGCTCAGGGCGCCGTCGGGACCGGGGCTGCTCCGCAACTCGCGGGGGAAAGCGGAAACCAGCTCGCGCAGGAGCTTGTCCTCCAGTTCATAAGCTTCGACCAAGGTCCGCCAGGGTTCCACCCTGCCCTGCACTTTCCGGCGAGAAAATGGCTGGTTGGTGCCCGATCTCCGTTTCTATACTGAACAAACCACATCCTGCCGGATAAGGCAAGAGCGGGAATTCAAGGGCCGAAAATAAGCTCCCCCAAGGAAAAAGTGGACAGCGGGCGGTCGGCATAGGATCCTGATCCCGGTCGGTGGCGGCGGGCATGCGAGGTGACGGTGGGAATTCGGTGCAGAGAGGGGAGCGCGGTGCAGGACAACGGGTATCGGGGTATCATTCTGGCCGGAGGCGCCGGCAGCCGGCTGCATCCGTTGACCTTGACGGTCAGCAAGCAATTGATGCCGGTCTACGACAAGCCGATGATCTATTACCCCCTGTCCACCCTCATGCTGGCGGGCATACGCAAGATCCTGATCATCACCACCCCCCAGGACCAGGAATCCTTCCGGCGGCTGCTGGGGGACGGCGCCCGCTGGGGCCTGGACCTGCAGTATGTGATCCAGCCCAGCCCCGACGGGTTGGCCCAGGCGTTTCTGCTGGGGGAAGAGTTCCTGGACGGGCACCCGGCCTGCCTGATCCTGGGCGACAACATCTTCTACGCCGAAGGTTTGTCGCGGCGCCTGCAGGGGGTCGCCGCGCGCGTGGGGGGCGCGACCATCTTCGCCTATTACGTGCAGGATCCCCACCGCTACGGCGTGGTGGAACTGGACGACCGGGGCAGGGCCGTGGATATCCAGGAAAAGCCCCTGCACCCGCGCTCCAACTTCGCGGTGACCGGCCTGTATTTCTTCGACGCCGACGTGGTGGAGATCGCCCGCGGCATCAAGCCTTCCCCGCGGGGCGAACTGGAGATCTCGGCGGTCAACAACGCCTACCTGAAGCGGGGGGACCTCAAGGTGGAGATCCTGGGCCGGGGCTCGGCCTGGCTCGACACGGGCACGCATCAATCTCTGCTGGATGCGGGTCAGTTCATCCGCGTGATCGAGGAAAGGCAGAGCCTGAAGATCGCCTGCCCCGAGGAGATCGCCTGGCGCATGGGCTTCATCGATGACGCCCGCCTCAAGGATCTTGCCCGCCCGCTGGAGAACAGCGGCTACGGCAGGTACCTCCTGCAGTTGCTGGACCAGGGGCTCGCGCGATGAAGGTCATCACCACCGACATTCCGGGGGTGCTGGTTTTCGAGCCCGTGGTCCACGGCGACCGGCGAGGGTATTTCATGGAGACCTACCGCGCGGATTTCTTCACCCGCAACGGCGTGCCCGGCCCCTTCGTCCAGGACAACCAGAGCAGTTCCGGCCGCGGGGTGCTGCGCGGTTTGCACTACCAGATCGCACACCCCCAGGGCAAGCTGGTGCGGGTGGTCAGCGGCCGGGTGTTCGACGTGGCGGTGGATCTCAGGCGCGGCTCGGCCACCTGCGGCCGCTGGACGGGGGTGGAGCTCTCGGCGGAGAACCGGTTGCAGTTCTGGGTGCCGCCGGGCTTCGGCCACGGCTTCCTGGTGCTCAGCGAGCAGGCCGAGTTCTTCTACAAGTGCACCGACTACTACGCCCCCGAGCATGAGCGGGTGATCCGCTGGGATGATTCCGATCTGGGCATCGCCTGGCCGGTTACGCCGGAGATGACGGTGGTGGTTTCGGACAAGGACCGGCAGGGAGCGGCGTTTGCCGCGGCCGAACTTTTTCCCTGAGGAGCAGGCTTTGCAACTGCGCATAGGACAAGGCTGGGACCGCCACCGGCTGGCTGCCGGCCGCCCCTGCATCCTGGGCGGGGCGGTCTTCGAGGACTGCCCCGTGGGTCCGGTCGGGCACTCGGACGGGGATGCGGTCTGCCACGCGGTGACCGACGCGGTGCTGGGCGCGGCGGGCCTGGGGGATATCGGCGGGATGTTCCCCGACGATGATCCCGCCCTGGCCGGGGCGGACAGCGTGGCCCTGCTGGCGCGGGCCTGGGCCGAGGTCGCGCGGCGGGGTTTCAAGCTGGTCAACGCCGATGTGATCATCATCTGCGAGCGGCCCCTGGTCACCCCGCGGGCGGGGGTCATGAAGGAGAAGCTGGCCGGGGTGATGGGCGCTTCGCCCGCGGCGGTGAACATCAAGGGAACCCGAGGCGAAGGGATGGGCCCGGAAGGCCGCGGGGAATGCGTAACCGCGCAAGCGGTGGTTTTGCTGGAGGAAGCATGAAGATCGCGGTGCTCATGGGCGGGAATTCGAGCGAGCGGGAAATCTCCCTGCGGACGGGCCGGGCCGTGGCCGCGGCCCTGCAGCGGTCGGGCCACCAGGTCCTGCCTGTGGAGATACCCGACGTCAGGGCGGTCCTGACCGATGACAGGCTCGCCCGCCAGGATGTGGTGTTCCCCGCCCTGCACGGCGGGCAGGGCGAGGACGGCCACCTGCAGGCGCTGCTGGATGTGCTGGGCGTCCCCTACGCCCTGTCCGGACCCCTGGCCGCGGGCCTGGCCATGAACAAGGCCGCGGCCAAGAGGGTCATGAGGGGGGCCGGCATCCCCACTGCGGACTGGCTGCGGGTCATCTGGGACGACGGCGCGGCGCGGGCCGGAGCCGTCACCGGCAACGACGGCCGGCTGCCGGGCAAGGTCCTGACCCTGGATCACGTGCTGGAACGGGCCGCGGACGAACTGGCCTTCCCCCTGGTGATCAAGCTCAATCGGGGCGGAAGTTCGGTGGGGGTGAGGGTCGTCGGCGACCGGGAGGGGTTCCCGGAGGCCTTCAGGGCCGTGGTTGCCGCGGGGGAGGGCTCGGTGGCCGATATCCTGATCGAACGCTACATCCCGGGTCGGGAAGTGACCGCCGCGATCTTCCTGGGCCGCCGCCTGCCCCTGGTGGAGATCCGCCCGCGCGAGGGTTTCTACGATTTTGACCACAAGTACACCTCCGGAGCCAGCGAATACCTGGTGCCGGCCCCCATCCATTCGCCGCTTTACGAGGAAATGGCGGCGGACGCCCTGCGGTTGTTTGATCTTTTATGCTGCAAAGGCCTGGCGAGGGTCGATTTCCGGCTCGATGGCGACAAGTACTACTGCCTGGAGATCAACACCATCCCGGGGATGACCGAGACCAGCCTGGTTCCCATGGCCGCCGAAGCGGTGGGGATCGGGTTCGCCGACCTGGTGGTGGACCTGTGCCGGGCGGTGGTGGGTGGCGGCGCGGAGGAAAAATAAATTTCTACCCTGTCTTGACATATCTTACCCGCGAGTTATATATTCCCGGACCCAAATCGGTCCCGGGCCCTGTAGGGGGTCCGGGACTGGTTGTGGCTGATTGTCGGTGAGGGTCTTCCGGCTTGGCGGCCGGTCGGCTTGCGATGAGTTTGGGCTGGCGTAGCTCAACTGGTAGAGCTCCTCACTTGTAATGAGGTGGTTGGGGGTTCAAGTCCTCTCGCCAGCTCCACCACAAGCTGGGGTGCTTACGGAACCATGCGGTACCGGTTGCCGCTTCGGTCCGGGTTTGCGCCAGGAGCTGGTCGGGGGGGTTCCCGAGTGGTCAAAGGGAACAGACTGTAAATCTGTCGGCGGACGCCTTCGGAGGTTCGAATCCTCCCCCCCCCACCACGAAAGCCGGACGGAGCGGGAATAGCTCAGTTGGCAGAGCATCAGCCTTCCAAGCTGAGGGTCGCGGGTTCGAACCCCGTTTCCCGCTCCAGCAGCTTGGCGTTGAACATCGCGAATAGGGAGCCCACGTAGCTCAGTTGGTAGAGCACTTGCATGGTAAGCAAGCGGTCAGCAGTTCAAGTCTGCTCGTGGGCTCCAGTTTTGTGTTTCCGGAGGTTTCCGGAATATTAGAGGCATCCCCGTGGCCGGCTGATGGAGCATCGGCGGGGCCGGGGTGCGGTAAGTCAGAAGGCAAGATCTGGATCTGTCCACGGGAGGAAGCCGCAAATGGCGCGCGAAAAGTTTGAACGGACAAAGGATCACGTGAATGTCGGTACGATCGGTCACGTGGACCACGGCAAGACGACTTTGACGGC
>JANTFX010000085.1 GCA_024763215.1 Candidatus Krumholzibacteriia bacterium
GAAGGATATGGACGGCCGGCTTGCCGGCCTGGGCCGCCGCCTGGCCGCGCGTACAGGCGCTGCCGTTGCGGCGGCCTCAGGTCGGTGCCGGGCCCTGGAGAAGGGTCTGGCGGCTGCGCCCCGCCGCGTCCTGCACGCGGTGGATCGTCGTGTGGAGGATTTCGCAACGCGCCTGCCGCGCGCCGCGCAAAGGCCGCTGGCGCACTGGTCCCAGCGTCTGGAGCACTGGACCATGCAGACGCGCCTGCTGGACCCCGCGCGGCTGCTGGCCCGCGGCTACACCATGACTTTGGGCGTTGACGGCGCGCTGATCAAAAGGGCCGCCGACCTTGCGCCTGGCCAGACCATCACCACGCGCTTCGCCGACGGCGAAGCGCGCAGCATCGTGCAGCCGGGCACAGGCCAAATGCCCAGGCGCAAGGTCCGGAAGAAAACCCAGGACAAGCAAGATAACCTGGAACTGTTCTAGGCGGGGTTGTCGTACCCTTGCTCTCCACTTTGGATATCGTGCGACTTCAAGGCAAATTTGCCCTGAAGTCGTTCGGATCCTCAATTGCCGGAAACGGGTACGCCAGGGATTTCGGCGCAGGGGGTAGGAAGGCAGCAGCGTATGTTGACTCTGGTCGGCTGGGAACAGGATTACTCCTGCGCCTGGGGCGCAAATCGATTACCATTGGCGGGTTGAGTGGCGCCCATGATTTCCAGCGCAGCCCGGGAGGAACCATGCCCAAGGACCCCAAGAACATGTCATTCGGCGAGGCCGTCGGCGAGGTGGAACAGATCCTCGCCCGGCTCGAGGACGACGAGGTGGACATCGACAAGCTCGGCGGCGAGGTGGCCCGCGCGGTGGCGCTGCTGCAGGTCTGTCGCGAGAAGCTGAGCAAGACCGAAACCGAAGTCCGCGACCTGGTGTCCGGCCTGCAGGCCGACGGCGCCGAGGGTGCGGGCGAGGTCGACTTGCGGGATGCCGACTGATCCATGCCCTCATTGATCCATGTCGAGAACCTCTCCAAGGACTACCGCCTGATCCGCAAGCGCGAGGGCGTCGGCGGCGGACTCGTCGATCTGGTGCGGCCCCGGCATCGCATCCTGCGCGCGGTGGACAACGTCTCGTTCGACATCGCCGCCGGAGAGATGGTGGGCTACATCGGCGCCAACGGCGCGGGCAAGTCCACGACCATCAAGATGCTCACCGGGATCCTGACGCCGACTGCCGGCGAGGTCTCGGTGGGGGGGCTGGTGCCCTGGCGCGACCGTCTGCAGTACACCCGGCACATCGGGGTGGTCTTCGGCCAGCGCACCCAGCTGTGGTGGGACCTGGCCGTGGTCGAATCCTTCCGCCTGCTGCGCAAGATCTACGAGGTGCCCGAGGCGGTCTACGCCGAGCAGATGGCGGTGTTCGACAAGTTGCTGGGCATCGGCGAGTTCCTGCACCAGCCCGTGCGCAAGCTGTCGCTGGGACAGCGCATGCGCTGCGACCTGGCGGCGGCCCTGTTGCACCGGCCGCGGATCCTGTTCCTGGACGAGCCCACCATCGGCCTGGACGTGGTGGCCAAGGAGAGCGTGCGCGAGTTCCTGCGTGAGATCCGCGACCTGCAGGGTGTCACCGTGATCCTGACCACCCACGATTTGAACGACATCGAGCAGCTCTGCCGCCGCGTGATCATCATCGACAAGGGCAAGGTGCACTTCGACGGCCTGCTGGAGGACCTGCGTCTGCGGCTGGGGCGGCGCGTGCGGCTGACGGTGGACCTGCGGGAGGATCGCACGAGGGAGGCCATGCAGACGACGACGGAGGGGTTGCCCGTGAACTGGCAGCCGGCCGAGGGCCGGCACCACGTGGCCGAGTTCCGCCGCGCCGAGATCTCCGGGGCCGAGGTCATCAAGCTGGTCGTCAACGCCTGCCCGGTCTCGGACCTGCACCTGGCCGAGCCTGACATCGAGGAGATCGTGCGCGATATCTACCGCGCCGCGGGCAAGGAGCACGCCTGATGCCCGGGGCCGGCACGACCGTCACCGGCGGCATCGAGGCAGCCGCGGCCAGCGCTCCGGAGCGCCTGCTGCCCTGGGGGCGCAGCCTGCCCGCCACCTGGGGCCTATACCTCTCGTTCGTGCGGCTGTCGTTTTTGAAGTTCCTGGCCTACCGCCTGCGCTACTACACCGGCGTGATCAGCTACACGATTTTTATTTCCGGCCACTACTACATCTACACCGCGCTGTTCGCCAGCAGCGCGCCCGCGGCGGACGGGACCGTCAGCATCGGCGGCCTGTCCCTGCCCGAGATGATCACCTACGTGGCGGTGTCCTGGATCGGCCGCAGCTTCTACTTCAACAACATCGCCCGCGAGCTGAGCCGCATGGTCACCGAGGGCGAGATCGCCATGCAGCTCATCAAACCCTTCCACCTGCAGACGGTCATGCTGAGCGAGGCCGTGGGGGAATCCTGCTTCCGGCTGATGATGTTCACCCTGCCCATCGTGGTGGTGATCGTGCCCCTGTTCCACCTGCGGGGGCCGGCCGACCCCGCTCTGTACCTGTGGACCTTCCTGAGCTTCTGCCTGGCCCTGGTCATCTACAGCCAGTGGAACTTCCTGGTCGGGTGCCTGGCCTTCTACCTCAAGAACATCCAGGGGGTGTTGCGTGCCCAGATGGTGAGCATGGATTTCCTGACCGGCGTGCTGATCCCCTTCACGCTGTTCCCGCACTGGTTCCAGACGGCCGTCCAGTGGCTGCCCTTCCAGGGCATCAGCTACATCCCGGTGACGATCTTCCTGGGCAAGCGGCCCGGCAATGAGCTGTACCACGCTCTGGGGTTGCAGCTTTTCTGGGCCGCCTTTCTGTTCATCCTGGCCCGCCTGGTGTTCCGCGTCGCGGTGCGCCGGGTCATCGCGCAGGGGGGCTAGCCATGGCTGCAAACGACACGCTGCCCCGCGGCAAGACGAGATCCGGCTGGTCACTATTTATATGGCAAATAGGTATTTACACGGCATATTTCGCGCAGTTCGTGAAGTCGCGCCTGGCGTACAGGATGGATTTTCTCATCGACACGCTGGCCATTTCGGTCAGCATCGTGATCCAGATGGCGGTGCTGACGACCCTGTTCAGCAAGGTCAAGGCCCTGGACGGCTGGAGCTTTCCCGAGGTGTTGTTCATCTACGGGTTCTCCCTGGTGCCGCTGGGCCTGTTCAACCTGATCAGCGTGAACCTGTACCGCTTCAGCGACCAGTACATCATCCAGGGCAAGATGGACCGGGTGCTGCTGCGGCCCGTGGGCACCCTGACCCAGGTGCTGTGCGAATCGTTCAACATCTCGGGGCTGAACGAGATCCTGCTGGGCAGCGGCGTGATGATCTACGCCGCCCGGGAACTGGGCCTGCAGCCCGGGGTTGGACACATCCTGGGGCTGGTGATCCTCGCGCCCGGAGCGGCCCTGGTCTACGCGGGGGTGTTCCTGGCCATCACCTCGGTGACGTTCTGGTACGAGGACCGCATGGGGCTGGCGCCGCCGGTGTATAATATGATCCGGTTCAGCCGCTACCCCATCACGATCTACAGCCTGCCCGTCAGGGTGTTCTTGACCTTCGTGCTGCCGTTCGCGTGGGTGGCGTTCTATCCGGCGACCTGGTTTCTGGGCAGCCCCGGTTTTGCACGGGCGGCCCTGTTGACCCCCGTCGTGGGATTGATCGTGTTCGGCGGCGCGGTGATGATATGGAGGCGCGGCATCAGCCGCTATGCGAGCACGGGCAGTTGATGTGGCGGCGCAGGGGACGCCGGCAAGAAAGGAAATCCCGATGAAGAAGTCAGTCCTTTTTACCGTAGGTGTGATGATCGGCCTGGCCACCCTGGCCTTTGCGGTGCCTGCCGGAGCCACCACCTGGTGTGGAGAGAACGGACTGGTCCGGTTCTCGTTCGTTGCCGGCGATTCCCTGGTCCAGGTTTTCGACAGCGGACCGGCGGAAAACGGTGTCACCAAGGTCGACCTGTACGCCTGGCTTACCGACTACGACCACGTCAAGCACGACGGGGAGGTCATGACGGCCCTGGGCGCCTACGAGCTGAGCCTGAAGATCACCGGCGCCGAGGCCTACATCATCAAGCAGGAACTGCCGGGCGAGGGGTTCAACGTGGGCAAGGCCCAGGGCACCTTGGCCTACGGCCTGGCCGACGGCCTGAGCCTGACCCCGGGCCGGGTGATGCTGGCCCACTGGCAGATCATGTTCCAGGGCCGGCCCGAGGATGTGCGTTTCGGTCTGGACCCGGCGGAGCTGCAGTCGTGCGCCAAGACCGAGGGCTGCCCCGGTTCCGGTGCCCAGGCCCTGTACGTGGGGGCGGCATCCTGCAACCAGCTGGACATGATGTTCGGGGCGGGGTACGTGCCGGCCTGGCTCAACCCGATCGCAGGGCCCGACCTCACGCCCGTGCGGGGGACGAGCCCCTGGCAGGAAGTGGGCGTGTTCGAAGCCCGGTAACGGCGGTCAAGTGCCCGGAGAGCACAGCTCCACGAGCACGCCGCCGCAATCCTTGGGGTGCAGGAAAACGATTTTCTTGCCGTGAGCTCCGGTGCGCGGGGTCTCGTCCAGCAGGCGGATGCCTGCGGTGCGGCAGCGCTCCATGGCTGCGGTGATGTCCTTGACCGCCACGGCGACATGGTGCAGGCCGGGCCCGCGCCTGGCGATGAACGCGGCGATGTTCCCGTCCTCGCTCAGCGGCGCCAGCAGCTCCAGGTGGCCTGCCCCTGCGGTGCGATCCAGTTTCAGGAAGGCCACCTTGACGTTTTCGGAGGGGACCTCCTCCACCCGTTCCAGCTCGAGGCCCAGCAGGTCGCGATAAAGGGCCAGGCCCGCTTCCAGGTCCGCCACGGCGATGCCGACGTGGTCGATGGCGCCGGCCAGCTCGGGCGGCAGCTGCGGGTTGTGGGGCACGTTCATGGCGCGGCTCCTTTGCCGTGGTTGGGGTTGGCGATGCGGCCAATATAAGACCGCCGCGGCGGGCCGTCAGTTTTTACTTCCGTACCGGCGCGCAGGCCGTTAGGCTGGCATCAGGATTGTTGACCCCAACCGCAGGAGACAGGACATGGACCCACGCATCACCCGCCTTGCCGAACAGCTGATCACCTACAGCGTCAAGCTGCAGCCGGGCGAGAAGATCTACATCGAGATCAAGGGGCTCGAAGCCCTGGAGCTGGGCAAGGAACTGGTGCGCATGGCGACGATCCACGGCGGGGTTCCGTTCTGGTACTACAACGACGAGACCCTCAGCCGCGGATTCATCAAGCACGCCGGCCAGGAGCAGTTCGCCGCCTGGGGAGCCTTCCACCGGCCCATCATGGAGGCCGTGGACGCCTACATCGCCGTGCGCGGCAGCACCAACCCCTTCGATCTGGCCGACGTGGATGCGGACCGCATGAAGTGGCATGACGAGGCTTACTGGGGGCAGGTGCATCTGCCGGTGCGGCTCAAGAAGAAGTGGTGCGTGCTGCGCTACCCCAACCCGGCCATGGCCATGGCGGCCGAGCGCGCCACCGACGAGTTCGCGGACTTCTACTTCCAGGTCTGCACCATGGACTACGCCCGCATGAGCCGTGCCATGGATCCTTTGGCCGCGCTCATCGAGCGCACCGACCGCGTGAAGATCACGGCCCCGGGCACCGACCTGGAGTTCTCCATCAAGGGCCTGCCGGCGGTCAAGTGCGACGGCGGCCGCAACATCCCCGACGGCGAGGTCTACACCGCCCCGGTGCGCGACAGCGTCAACGGCGTGATCCAGTACAACACCAAGACCCGCCAGGGCGGCGCCGTGCTGGACAAGGTGCGTTTCGTCATCAAGGACGGGCGCATCACCGAAGCCGACTGCGAGGGGGACCGGGACAAGCTCTTGGCCGCCCTGGACATCGACGAGGGGGCGCGCTACTTCGGCGAGTTCGCCCTGGGGGTCAATCCGTACATCACCACGCCCATGCTCGACACCCTGTTCGACGAGAAGATCGCCGGCAGCTTTCATCTGACCCCGGGCAACGCGTACGCGGCCGCCGACAACGGCAACAAGAGCGCCCAGCACTGGGACATCGTCCTGATCCAGACCCCGGAGTGGGGCGGGGGCGAAATCTTTTTCGACGATGTGCTGATCCGCAAGGACGGCCGCTTCGTGTTGCCCGAGTTGGAAGGGCTCAACCCCGAGAACCTGAAATAACCAACCCCGGATGTGATGATGAAAACCTTTGCGATGCTGATGATGATCCTGCTGCTGCTGGCCGCCCCCGCGTGGTCACAGGAACCCGACCTGACATCACGCCCCTGGGGTTTCGGCTGGGACGGCAGCCCCACCCTGCGGCGGCAACTGGGCCGGTGGCAGCTGGCTGTGACCGCCGGTCCCGACGATAACCTGAGCGACTCCGAGACGTTGAGCTTCGGACCGGACCTGCCTGATTCGGTGCAGGGGCTCCTCACCGACGGCGACCACAGCAAGCGGGAATCGGGTCATGTGCGGCTGGATGTGCTGCGGGAAGTCGCCCGCCAGGACAACCTGGTCTTTTTCGGACTGTTCGGAAGCTCCTACCAGTGGAGCGACTACGAATCCGGGTCCGATTATTACTACTATCGTGACGAGGGGTACCGGCTGAGCAGGGAATCAGGGTTCTGGGATCGCTGGAGCCTCCTCCTGGGCGGCCGCCTCGCCTGGTATCCGGTTCCCTTCGTCAGCCTCGAGACCGATTTCGGCGTGGTCCTCAGCTGGTACAATCGGGACTCGGTACGGCAGAGCAAGGATCCTGATGAAACCGAGTGGAACGTGGACCACAGGCACAACCACGAACAGGATTTCGACAGCTTCGGCTTTTACGATCTGACCACGGGTATGAACCTGGTGGTCTGGTTTTGATCACTACCTGATTGTCCTACAATAAGATAGCCGGCCATTCGGGCCGGCTGTTTTTTCTGTTTAAAATCCTGTCAAAAATTTGACATACAGGTTTTCCTGACCATCTTTCGCGCAGGCGAACATGGGCCACAGGGCCCGGGAGCGGGCCCCCACCTTCAACGAGGGATCAGCATGGACAACAGGGGAATCGAAGAACTGCGGGCGCGCAAAAACCGGCTTTACCAGGGCGGGGGAGCCGAGCGCATCGCCAAGCAGCACGCCGCCGGCAAGCGCACCGCCCGCGAGCGGCTGGCCCAGCTATACGATCCGGACACCTTCCAGGAAACCCACCTGTTCATGAAGCACCGCTGCGTGGACTTCGGCATGCAGGGCAAGGAGCTGCCGGGCGAGGGCGTGGTCACCGGGGTCGGCCTGGTGGACGGGCGGCCGGTGTATGCGGCCAGCCAGGATTTCACCACCGCCGGCGGCGCCGTCGGCGAGGCGACCGCGCGCAAGATCAGCCGTCTGCAGGACGACGCCATGAAGACCGGCGATCCCATCGTCTTCATCAACGATTCCGGCGGCGCGCGCATCCAGGAGGGCGTGGGCGCCCTCGACGGCTACGGGGACATCTTCTACCGCAACATCCGCGCCTCGGGCGTGGTGCCCCAGATCTCCATCATCAGCGGGCCGTGCGCAGGGGGGGCCGCCTACTCGCCGGCGCTGACCGATTTCATCATCCAGGTCCGGCGCGAGGGGCAGATGTACATCACCGGGCCCAGCGTCATCAAGCAGGTCACCGGCGAGGAGGTCACCGCCGAGCAGCTGGGCGGGGTCGAGAGCCACAGCCAGTACTCCGGCGTGGTCCACTTCGTGGCCGACAGCGGCAACGAGGGCATCGCCCTGGCCCGGCGCCTGCTGAGTTTCCTGCCCAGCAACAACACCGACGACCCGCCCTTCGTCGAAGGGTTGCACGAGGACGCCGTGGAACCGGACGAGACCCTGGACGACATCGTGCCCGACAATCCGCGCCGGGCATACGACATGCACGAGGTCATCGGGCGGGTCATGGACGGCGGGGATTTCCTGGAGGTGCAGGAACATTTCGCGCCCAACCTGGTCATCGGCTTCGGACGCATCGAAGGCTCGACCGTCGGCGTGGTGGGCAACAACCCTTCCTTCAAGGCCGGCGTGCTGGACATCGACTCCTCGTGCAAGGGCGCGCGTTTCATCCGCTTCTGCAACGCGTTCAACATCCCCCTGGTGACCTTCGTGGACGTGCCCGGTTTCATGCCCGGGGTCCAGCAGGAGTACGGCGGGATCATCCGCCACGGGGCCAAGATGCTGTTCGCCTACGGGGCGGCCACGGTGCCCAAGGTCACGATCGTGACGCGCAAGGCCTACGGCGGCGCTTACCTGGCCATGTGCGCTGCGAGCATGGGCGCCGACCGGGTGGCCGCCTGGCCGACTGCGGAGATCGCCGTCATGGGGGCCGAAGGGGCGGTCGGCGTGCTCTACCGCCGGCAGATCAAGGCGGCGGAAGACCCGGATGCCTTCCTGCAGGAGAAGATCGCCGAATACCGCGAGCGGTTCTCCAACCCGTACGAGGCCGCCGGCCGCGGCATGGTCGACGATGTGATCGAGCCGGCCGAGACGCGCAGCTACATCGCCATGGCCCTGGAAGTCCTCAAGTCGAAGCGCGAGCTGAGGCCCCAGAAGAAACACGGCCTCATTCCGCTCTAGGAGGTGGGCATGCCCGGCAGGATCAGCAGCGAGATGGCGTCCCTTTCCTGGGCCGGCATCCTCATCGTGTTCGGCGTGCTGGCCGTGATCGCGGCGGCCGTGGCCCTGCTCAAGAAGCTGGACGACCGCTGGCAGGCGGCCGAGGCCGCGGCCGGAAACAGGGCCCTGGACAGGACCCAGGACATCGACCAAACGACCCTGGTTCTGATCGCGGCGGCGTGCGCCGTGGCGGTCGGTGGCCGCTTCCGGGTGCGCCGGATCCGCCGGCTGCTTTCCCCCCGCACCAAGCGCACGCCCTGGTCGGCCCAGGGCCGGCTCATCCTGCAGGGATCCCACATGCCCGGCCGCACGCGGGACCAGCGTTGACGACATGGCACCGCGGGCTCTTGGCCCGCATCGCAGCGAAGGAAAGGTCATGAAACTGAAGATCACCGTGCATGGGGTGGCGTACGAGGTGGATGTCGAGGTCCTCGACGCCAAGGATGAGATGCAGGGGGCGGCGCCCTCGCCACTGCCGCCGGCCGTTGCGGCCGGAGCCACCGGCCCTGCACCCGCCGTCGCGAATCCGTTGGTGGAGAAGGCGGCCCCGCAGGCCCCCTCAGGCGCCGCGGGGGGCGTGACCTCGCCCATTGCCGGCACCGTGCTCGAGGTCAAGTGCAAGCCGGGGGACCAGGTGCAGAAAGGCCAGCCCCTGCTGGTCATAGAGGCCATGAAGATGGAAACAACCATCGCGGCTCCCGCCGCGGGCACGGTCAAGTCCGTGACCGTGGCCGCCGGCGATGCGGTGCGCGAGAGCCAGACCCTCGTCGAGTTCGGGTAGCGCCATGGATGTGCTGTGGAACTTCCTGCAGGTGGGGATCCTGGGCAATTTCGCCTGGGGCAACCTGATCATGCTGGCGATCGGTTGCGGTTTCATCTACCTGGGCATCGCCAGGGACTACGAGCCCCTGTTGCTGGTGCCCATCGGGTTCGGCATGCTCGTGGGCAACATACCCCTGGCCGGCGGCATGAACGTGGGGATCTACGAGCAGGGGAGCGTTCTGAACGTGCTCTACGCCGGGGTGACCCAGGGCTGGTATCCGTCCCTGATCTTCCTGGGGATCGGGGCCATGACTGACTTCTCGGCCATGCTGAGCAATCCCCGCCTGATCCTGCTGGGGGCGGCGGCCCAGGCCGGCATCTTCCTGACCTTCGCCGGCTCGTTGCTGCTCGGGTTCCCGGCCAGCGACGCGGCGGCCATCGGCATCATCGGGGGGGCCGACGGGCCCACGGCCATCTTCCTGTCGGGGCGGCTGGCGCCCCACCTGCTGGGGGCCATCGCGGTGGCCGCGTACAGCTACATGGCGCTGGTGCCGGTGATCCAGCCGCCCATCATCAAGCTGCTGACCACGCGCAGGGAGCGCCTGATCCGCATGCGGCCCTCACCCCCGGTCAGCCGGCGCATCCGCATCATCTTTCCGGTGGTGGCCTTCATCCTGTGCGCCTCCATCGCGCCGGGGGCCATCAGCCTGCTGGGCTTCCTGTTCTTCGGCAACCTGCTCAAGGAAAGCGGCGTGACCGAGCGCCTGGCCAAGACGGCTCGCAACGCCCTGATCGACACCGTCACCATCCTGCTGGGACTGTGCGTGGGGGCTTCGACGGACGCCAGCCGGTTCCTGACCCCGGCCTCGGTGAAGATCGCCGCCCTGGGGGCGATCTCGTTCTGCGTGGCGACCGCGGCGGGTGTGCTGTTCGCCAAGTTGATGAACCTTGTCTGCCGCGACAAGATCAACCCCATCATCGGGGCGGCGGGGGTCTCGGCGGTGCCGGACAGCGCGCGGGTCTGCCAGATGGTCGGGGCGAAGGAGGATCCCCAGAACTTCCTGATCATGCACGCCATGGCGCCGAATGTGGCCGGCGTGATCGGCTCGGCCGTGGCGGCGGGGGTGTTCCTCTCCCATTTCGTCCTGAAATCCTGAGCCCGGTCAGGCCCCTGGACGGCGGCCTCTGGCTTCCCGCCAGAGGCCGCCGCCGCTTTCAGGCCTGCAGGCCGCCTACTTCACTGGTGGTCCGCAGCTTCCCCCGCAGGGGCGTCCACGGTGTCGGTGGTTTCCACCTCCACGGATGTCGACTCCTGCAGCAGCTCGTCCAGATCATCCACGCCGAACTTCTGGGCCAGCTGGAACAGGGTGCCCAGGTTCAGGTCGCCGGCCACGTTGACGAACACCGCCTCGTCGGTGGGATCGAAGACGACCACCATCAGGCCCACCATCTTGCCGTCCACGCTCTTGGTGTTGACGGTGACGGTCTCCTGGTCGTCCTTGGCATAGATCAGCCGGCTCCAGCCGCCCTTTTCCAGCTTGGACATGATCTTCTTGACGGCCTTCTCGGTCCGGGGCAGATCCTTCTCGGTGAGCGAGAAGGCCTTGACGCGCACCGAGTGGATCATGGACAGGGCCTGGGCCAGGGAGCTGTCGCCTTGCTCCTTGGCGTCGTTGGCGATGCTGAGCAGCACGTCGCCCAGGTCGATGTCCTGGACCTCCGCGGCGCCGTCGGGAATGGTGATCCAGCTCAGGTCCATGTATCCGGGCTCATCCGCAGCGTTGCCCGCGAAGGCGGACACAGGGTGCAAGGCTGCGCTTGCCAGCAGACAGAGGAACAGGATGCGGTATCTCATGAGTTTCCTTTCGGGTTGGTTGCCAGGGTTTGTCGGAGGGAGCGGGAGACCGCGTCGGGCAACGTGCGGTCGAAGATGCCGTACAGCACCTGCCTGCTGCTGTCGGCCATGATCCGGTCGGTCAGGGTCAGGGTCCAGGCCAGGTCGTGTCTGGCGGCGGCGATCTGCGCCGGTGTGAAGGCGGGCTGTACCTGACCGGCGGGCTGCGGTGCGCCGGTCCCGACGGGCCGCAGGGCGGGCGCCAGGACCAGGATCGCCAGCATGGCCGCCAGGCCGAGGGCGGCCCCGCGTAAGAAGGCGCCGCGCCGCCGACGCCGGTTTTCCTCGACGGCGCAGGCGGACTGGATGCGGCCTGCGAGCGCGGCCGGTGCCCTCAGACGACCCAATGGTGCCAGCCCGGCGGCCAGCTCCCGTTCATCTTCCAGTTCGCGCCGGCAGGCGGGGCAGGCCGCCAGGTGGGCGGCGATCTCGGCGGTAGCCACAGGATCCAGGGTCCGGGCCAGGTAGGGGGCGAGGTTCATCCGGATGTCGGGGCAGTTCTTCATGATCCGATCTCCTGTCGGCGATTCCCGCACTCCGCGCGTGGGGCCAGGGACCGGCGC
>JANTFX010000086.1 GCA_024763215.1 Candidatus Krumholzibacteriia bacterium
AGGCAGGTGCTTTCATGAACCCGTGGCATATCCTGCTGTTGTTCGGCGTCGGTTTGACCGCCGGCGTCATCAACGTCCTGGC
The DNA here is from genome assembly GCA_024763215.1 of Candidatus Krumholzibacteriia bacterium. Classification (GTDB taxonomy): domain Bacteria; phylum Krumholzibacteriota; class Krumholzibacteriia; order LZORAL124-64-63; family LZORAL124-64-63; genus JAHJTW01. The sequence goes on from JANTFX010000086.1 coordinate 83, forward strand.
CGGCGGCGGCTCGCTGCTGACCCTGCCGGTGCTGCTGTTTTTGGGGCTGCCGGCGGCGGTGGCCAACGGCACCAACCGCGTGGCCATCCTGGTGCAGAACATCGTGGCGGTCGGCAGCTTCCGGCGCAGCGGCCATCTGCCCCTGAAGATCGCCCTGATCTGCGCGCCCACCGCCCTGGTCGGCAGCGTCCTGGGGGCCGAACTGGCCGTCGGCATCGGCGACCAGATGTTTCGCCGCATCCTGGCAGGGGTGATCCTCATGGTGTGCGTGGTGATGATCATCGACCCGGCCCGCCGGATCCGGCTCGACCTCAAGGCGTTGACGCGCGCGCGGATGGCGGCCCTGGCCGTCACCTTCCTGTTCATCGGTTTCTACGGGGGGTTCATCCAGGCCGGCGTGGGGTTCCTGATCATCGCCGGGCTGCTCATCCACGGCCTGGACCTGGTGCGGATCAACGCGGTGAAGGTCTTCGTGGTCGGGCTGTTCACCATCACGGCCCTGGCTGTTTTCGTGGCCCACGGCCAGGTGGACTGGCTGCTGGGTGTGGCCCTGGCCGCCGGGAACGCCCTGGGCGGCTGGCTGGGCTCCCGCCTGGCCATCAGCCGCGGACACGACTGGATCCGCAAGCTGGTCCTGGTGGTCGCCGTGCTTTTCGCGGTGAAGCTGGTCTGGCTAGGCTGAATCCTCGACGATCCCCACGATCACCGACCGCACCGGCGCGTCCTTGCGCGCGAGGATCTGCCGGGCGCCGTTGCCCTCGTCCAGGATGATGACCGTCTCCCCCGGCCCCGCCCCCACGGTATCGACGGCGATGACGTAGCCGCCGGCGGGCTTGCCCTCCGCTGTGAGCTTGTCGCAGACCAGGAGCCGGCGCCCGTCCATGTCCGGGTGGTTGATGGTCGAGGTGATGCTGCCGGTGACGCGCGCGTAGATCATGGCGCATCCTGTATGTCGAGCCGCACATCATCCACGATGCCGACCACCGCGTGGTCCACCGGCACGAAGCTGGGGGTGAGGGTCAGGGCCGCCTCGCGGCTGGCCTCCCAGTAGACCGTCTCGCCGGGGCCGGCCATGCGCGTGCCATCGGCGCAGACGAAGGGGCGTCCCTGGTCCCGGCCGTGCTGGTCCAGGGGCTGGACCCACAGCAGGGGGACCCCCTCCAGGCCGGGGTACACCACCGCGGGAACCACCCTGCCCGTCACACGCCCCAGGAACATGCTCAGTCCTCCAGGATCTCGGCGCCGTCCGGCTCGACCGCGGCGCACGCTTGGAACGCGGTGCCGGAAGCCAGCACGTCGCGCAGGGTCTCGTCCAGACGCGGCAACAAGGAGGCGGCCAGGACCCGGGCGCACGGCCCGCAGGAGGTCAGGGCCAGATCCAGCCCGGCCTGCACGTCCGGCAACAGACCGTCGATGATTCCCAGCGCCCGCCCGCCCAGATCATCGGCCAGGCGCGCCTCCACCAGGGAAACAGGGACGGCCTTGAGCACGGCATCCAGCGCGCGCAGCAGGCCGGGCGAGGTGGAAATCTCGAGCACCCCCAGGGCCTCACCGGCCGGGGCGGCGCGCTCTCCGCCCACAGCCGCCGCCAGCTGCGGATGCGGATCCGACAACAGCACCTCGTCAACCAGGGCCTCATGCTCGGCGCCCACGCGGCCGCCCTCGGCGTGGGCCTCCGCCGTGGCCGCAACCGTGCCCCCGACCAGGGCGAGGTAACGTCCCGGGTGGACCGTGCCGCAGCGCAGCAGGGCCACCGGCGACCGCTTGAGCATGCGGTCGACCGCCAGCAGGCCGATGGCCGGGCCGCCGAACTCCAGCAATGCCAGCGCCCGCGCCATCAGACGATCCTGAAGTGGTCCACCATCACGCAGCGGCGGCGGCGCGAGAAGCTGACCGGTCCGGTCAGGCCCTCGCCCGTGGGGCTGGCGATGGTGAAGCTGGTATGGCCTTCGCCGCCGGCGCCCAGGCCGGCGACGATGGGACCGTTCTTGACGAAGATGCTGGTGTTGATAACCCGCGCCATCCTGCTCAGGGCGTCGATGTCGCGCGAGTGCATGCTGGCCGAATGTCCGAAGCCGTGCTCCGCCTCGCGGGCCACGGTGATGGCCCGCTCCACGTCCGGCACCCGAACCACAGGCAGCACGGGCATGAGCTGTTCGGACCACACCAGGGGGTGGTCTTCGGGCACGTCCACGATGACCAGGCGGCACTCGGGCCCCTGCTGGACGCCGATGCGGCCCAGGATCTCACCCGCGTTCTTGCCCACCAGTTCCTTGTTGATGACCCCGTGGGTGCGGGGCGCGGGCATCTCCTTGAAGATCTCCTTCTCCAGGCGGCGCAGCTCCCCCTGGTCGGCCAGGTAGGCGCCGTGGCTGCGCATCTGCTGGATGAGCTGGTCGGCCACCGCGGCCACCACGAAGACCTCCTTCTCGTCCACGCAGATGATGTTGTTGTCGAAGCTCGCCCCGTGGACGATGTCCCGTGCGGCCTTGGCGACGTCGGCGGTCGCATCGACCACCACCGGCGGATTGCCCGGCCCGGCGCACACCGCGCGCTTGCCGCTCTGCATGGCGGCCTTCACCACGCCCGGACCGCCGGTGACCACCAGCAGATTGATGCCCGGGTGGTGCATCAGCTCGCCGGCGGATTCGATGGTGGGCCCGGCCACGGCCGTCACCAGGTTCGGCGGCCCGCCCGCACCCGTGATGGCGCGGTTCAGCAGGCGGATCGTCGCCATGGAACACTCCACGGCCCCGGGGTGCACGTTGAACACCACGCTGTTGCCCGCGGCGACCATGCCGATGGTGTTGCAGATGATGGTGCTGGTGGGGTTGGTCGTGGGCGTGATGGAGCCGATCACCCCGAACGGGGCCCACTCGGTGAGGGTCAGGCCGTGGTCGCCGGTGACCGTCTCGGGTACCAGGGCCTCGGTGCCGGGGGTCTTCTCGGTGACCAACCGGTTCTTGACGACCTTGTCCTCGAACCGGCCCAGGCCGGTCTCCTGGTGGGCGTGGCGGGCCAGTTCCTCGCCGTGGGTAATCATGGCCTCACGGATCGCCGCGACGACCTCGGCGCGCTTGACCAGGGTCATGGCGCCCAGACTCCGGAAGGCGATGGTCGCCGCCTCGATGCAGTCGTCCACGGTGGCGAAGACCCCGTCCCCGGACCGGCTGCTCGCAGGCGGCACCGGCGCCGCCGGTCCCGTGCGGGCCACGTAACCGCTTCCGCCGGTCGACGGCGCCGGCACGACCGGGGCCGCCCCCATCTGCGCGGCCAGCCGGCGGGCGATCAGGTCGATCTGGCTGTCGGAAAGCCGGCTCATCCGTCACGCCCCTTGCGGTACCTGGTTTCGCCGTCGGTATCCCAGCTGTCCACGATGGCCATGACCACCGCGTCCACGGGTTTGCCCTCGGTCGCGGTGGTCTGGCGCGCCGAGGAACCGGCCGCGTAGAGCACGAACTCGCCCTCGCCGGCGCCCACCGCATCGACCGCCACGACGGTCGCGCCCGTGAGCTCGCCGTCGGGACCGGCCACCCCCAGCATCAGGAGCTTGAACCCCTCGAGGCTCTGCTCCTTGCGCGAAGCCACCACCGTCCCCAGCACCTTGGCCAGATTCATGGCGGCCTACGCCTCGTCCTGGCGACCCAGGGGGATCACCGCATCGACGTTGGCGTGCGGACGGGCGATCACGTGCACGGCCACGATCTCACCCACGCGGGTCGCCGCGGTCTGGCCGGCGTCGCAGGCGGCCTTGACCGCCGCCACATCGCCGCGCACGATGGCGGTCGTGTAGCCGCCGCCGGTCTTTTCGTAGCCCACCAGGTCCACCCGTGCGGCCTTGACCATGGCGTCGGCGGCCTCGACCGTCGCCGCGAAGCTCCTGCATTCGATCATTCCCAGGGCGTCTGCCATCATTCTTCCTCCTTCAAGGGGTTACTTGCGCTTTCCTTGGTCCGCTTCACGGCCGCCGAGCGCCTCGAGGGCGGCCACCGCCGCGGGCCTGGCCACCGTCACGTCCTTCTCCTCGCCTCCGATGTACACGCGTCCGAAACTTCCGAACGACCGCACTTCCAGGATGTTGATGTCGGCCGCCTTCTCGGCCTCGTTGGCCGCCAGGGCGGCGTAGGCCGCTGGCTCGCACTCCAGCACGAACAGCGTCTGGCCGGCCAGGATCAGGTTGCCGTGGCGCATGCGGTTGATCAGCATGCACTGGTGGTCGTCCAGGTGCCGCACCACCTGGTCCGAGACGATGCGCGGCTTCAGCCGCTGGTCCTCGCTCAGCTCCAGGGCCTCCAGGATGGCCCGCCCCGCCTGCCGCACATCCGCCTGGCTGTCCGAGTGGACCTCCAGCATGCCGAAATGACGCTCGACGATCTGCATGCCGGGGGTCACGTTGGTGGACTTCAGCGCGATGTCGGTGACCCGGTTGATCTCGATGCCCGGGGCGATCTCCACGAACAGGCTCGCCTGGCCCACCTTGGGCAGAAAACCCTTGGCCACGGTCGCCTGGAACGAGGCGAACTGGGGCTGCAGGCTGTCGATGATGCAAAAGGCTCGCAAATCCACCATGTTGGCAACTCCCCGCGCCGTCTAGGCGCTGACCGAGATCTGACCCGCTTCCTGGACGATGGCGATGCTGGCGCTGGCGCCGATGCGGGTCGCGCCCGCCTCGATCATGCGCTTGGCGTCGGTAAACGAACGGATGCCGCCGCTGGCCTTGACCTCCATGCCGGCGCCCTTGACCACCGAGGCCATCAGGGCCACGTCCTCGGCGGTGGCCCCGCCCGAAGCGAAGCCGGTGGAGGTCTTGACGAAGTTCGCCCGCGCCCGCTTGGCCAGCTCGCAGGCCCGGACCTTCTCCTCGTCCGTCAACAGGGCCGTCTCGATGATCACCTTGCTGACGGCGCTGCCGTCGCGGCAGGCGTCGGTCACCGCCAGGATGTCCTTCAGGACGAAGTCGTCGTCCCCGGACTTCAAGCGGCCCACGTTGATGACCATGTCGATTTCCCTGGCCCCGTCGCGGATGGCCTTGCGGGCTTCCATGCCCTTGATGTCCGGGGTGTTGGCGCCCAGGGGGAAACCGATCACCGAACAGGTCAGCACCTGGGTGCCGCGCAGGCCGGCAGCCACCCGGGAGACCCAGCAGGGGTTGACGCACACCGAGCGGAAACCGAACTCGCGCGCCTCGGCGATCACCTTGTCGACCATCTCCCTGGTGGCGTCGGGCTTCAGGATGGTGTGGTCGATGAAGCGGGCGATGTCCTGGGGTATCTGGCCGGGGCTGTCCGGCCCCGAGCTCAGCCGCCCGGCCCCCAGTTCCAGGAAGCGTCTGGCGGTATCGGGGCACTCGCCCACGCACGGCGCCCCGTGGTCCACGCACAGGGTCTGCCCTCCCAGCAGGGATTGCAGGCGCTGGACGATGCGCTGGATATCCTGTTCCGTCAGGTCGGCGGAGGCCCCGCCGACGGCCGCGGCGGGCGCGGGGGATCCTGTCTGGCTTTCCATGATCATCGCTACCCTCTTCTTGTGGCGGGGCTCGGTGCACTCGGTTTCCAGAAAAACGTCCACGATCTGGGTGGCCAGGCTGGCGCCGATCAGGCCGGCGCCCAGGGTCAGCACGTTGGCGTCGTTGTGTTCGCGGCCGTTGCGGGCGCTGGACAGGTCGTAGGCCATGGCCGCCCGCACCCCCGGCACCTTGTTGGCCACCATGGACGAGCCGATGCCCGCGCCGTCGATCATGATGCCGCGCTCGGCCCGGCCTGCGGCCACCGCCTCGGCCACCTTGCGCGCGAATACCGGATAGTCGACCGCGGCGGTCGAATCGGTCCCCACGTCCAGGACATGGTGGCCCTTGCCCTGCAAGTGGGTGATCAAGCGCTTCTTGAGCTCGAAGCCACCGTGATCGGCGCCGATGGCGATGTTCATGACCCTGTCCTCCGCGTGATCAGGCCCGTCACCAGACCCTGCCGCCGTCATCCCGGCTGACCGCCGCCTTGACCGACCCCTGGGTTCCGGTGGCCTCTTCCTGTTTCAAAGCCCGCTCCAGCCGGCGCACATGATCCGTCAGGGCCTGGCGGCCGGTTTCGGCCAGGCGAAACCGCGTCACCCGCCTACCGCCGACGGTAACCTTTTCCCCTCTGATGTAACCGGCCTCCATCAGCTTGCGGGTCTGGACATGGAGGTTGCCGTCGGCCAGCCGGGTTTCGGCCCTCATGTCCGAGAACAACCACCAGTTGCCGTCGGCCAGAGTCGCCAGGATGGCGACCCTTGCGGGAGCGGCCAACACGGGATCCAGATCGTCAAACTTCATATGACTAAACCTAGCTGCCTTGAGGTTCGCCACGCCAGCCACAACAACACATACTTTCTCATATAAAGTAAATAAACGACAGAAGCATCTTTTTCAACCGGAAATTAACTTTATTTCATAAAGTAAAAGAAGGCCATGGTGAAAATGGGCGGAAATATCATGATCGGCAAAATAATCTACGGACACACCATAAAATTCGTGATCCCATGGATCATCTATGATAACCTTGCCTTTACCATTGATTCATCCCCACACCCCTGGAGGGAACCATCCATGCGCCCAAGAGAACGCGAACGGTGCATCCGTCTGCTCAACCTGGTGGCTCTGCTCGCCTTCATCCTCGCCCCCGGCCTCGTGCTGGCCGCCGACCGCACGGTGGTGGCCGAGCTGTGGTCGGCCGACGGCTGACCCTACTGCCCTTCCGCGGTCGCGGGATTCAACGACATGGAGACGATGTACGGGCCGACCGAGTTTCTGCCCCTGACCTTCTACTTCTCGGCGCCTTACGCCCTGCCCGAGGGCAACGCCCGGGCCTCCTGGTACGGTTTCAGCGGCACCCCCTCGGTCATGTTCGACGGGGTGATCGATGAAATCGGAGGTATGGCCAGCGGCTCCATGTACCCGACCTACAACGCCGACTACAACGTCCGCAGCGCCATCGCCAGCCCCCTGATCATCAACGGGGCCTACACCGTCCTGAACGGGCAGGTGGATGCCACGTTCACCATCCAGGTCGACCAGGCCGTGACCGGCGCCAACACCGTGCATGTCTTCGTCTGCCAGGACGGCCTGCACGGCCAGAGCAACATGGTCGTCGACGTGCTCGCCACCGAGCCCTTCACCCTGACCAACCAAGGCCAGACCACGGTCGTGACCAGATCCTTCACCATGGATGGAGCCTGGACCGAGTCCGATCTGCGCATCATCGCCCTGGTGCAGAACGACAATTCCAAGGAGATCCTGCAATCCTGCCTGGCGGTGCCCGACTACGCCTGCACGGTGATCGTGGACTGCGTGCCCGACGGGGTGGGCGCAGGCTGGCACCTGCAGGGCCCCTCGGGACTGGATATGACCAGCGCGGGCGACGCGACCTTGAACCTGTTCGAGGCCGGCCAGTTCACCCTGACCTGGGACGATGCCCCCTGGTGGACCTCGCCGGCGGTCAACCCGCAGACCCTGACCGTGCCCGAGGACGGCACCATCACCTTCACCGGCTTGTACAGCGACGGGCCTTTCCTGGCCGATACCGCCCTGCCCCTGGGCGATCCCGGCGTGGGCTGCGGGGTGAGCCTGGTGGACGTGGATGAGGATGGCGACCTGGACATCCACCTGGTCAACAACGGCACCGCCGACCACCTGCTGGCCAACGACGGCGTCGGCGGCTTCACCGATATCGCCGCCGGCCCCGTGGCCGATGCCGGGGCGGGCCGCAGCTGCGCCTGGGCCGATTTCAACGGCGACGGCCACCTGGACGTCTATCTGGTCAAGGAGAACGAGGCGAACGTCCTGCTGGCCGGGGACGGAGCAGGGAACTTCACGGTGGATGCCGCCTATGGCGTCGCCGACACCGGCCCCGGGTACGCCGCCGCCTGGTTCGACTACGAGCATGACGGAGACCTGGACCTCTACATCGTCCAGCACGGAGCCGAAAACGCCCTGCTGCAGAACATCGGGGACCCCGGTGTGGGCTTCATGATCTTCACCCCCCTTACCGGTGGTCCGGCCAACAACCTGGGCAACGGGACCTCGGTCACCTTCACCGACGGCAACCTGGACGGGCTGGTGGACTTCTACGTCACCAACCAGTACAACGCCAACCTGTACATGGAGGACACCTCCCAGGGCCTGGACGATCTGACCGGCAGCACCGGTCTGGGTGACATCAGCAACAGCACGGGCGCCGCCTGGGGGGACTTCGACAACGACGGGGACTTCGACCTGTACATCGCCAACGAGGGCAATCCCGATAAGTTCTACCGCTGCACGGGATCCGCCCGGTACACCCTCGACCCCAGCCCGGTCCTGTCGGACAACGGCAACGGCCGCGGGGTCGCGTGGGTCGATGTGGACAACGACGGCTGGCTGGACCTCTACATCACCCGCCACGGGCAGCAGGACCTGATGCTGATCAACGACCAGACCGGTGGTTTCTTCAGCGTTCCGGTGGGCGTCGACGAGGCCGGCGGCCCGGGCAACGGCGTGGTGTGCGGCGATGTGGACGGGGACCACCGCCCGGATGTGTTCATCTCGCGTGAGGGCGCCGCCGACGTGCTGCTGCACAACGAGCGCGGGGCGGGCAACCACTGGCTCGATATCGGCCTGCGGACCTCGGACGCCAACACCAGCGCCCTGGGGGCCGTGGTCAAGGTCACCACCGGCGCTATGACCCAGACCCGCCTGGTGGCCTCCGGCACGGGCTACATGTGCAACGCCCCCCTGCGCCAGCACTTCGGCCTGGGTGCGGCCGCAACCGTCGACCAGGTGGAGATCCACTGGCCCGACGGTGAGATCCAGACCTTCGGCCCGTTCAGGGCCAACGTTTCCCTGCAGGTGGTGCAGGGCGGGAACCCCCTGAGCGGCGTCGGCGATGCGATCCCGGCGGTCACCCGCCTGGAGGGGGCCTACCCCAACCCCTTCAACCCGCGCACCGCGATCAACTTCTCCCTGGCCCGCAGCGGCCATGTGCGGTTGCGGATCTTCGATGTGCGCGGCCGCCTGGTGCGCGCGCTGGTCGATGCGGATCTGCCGGCCGGTAGCTACCGCCACACCTACATGTGGGACGGCACGGACGAGGCCGGACGCGCCGTCACCAGCGGCACCTACTTCTACCGGCTGGAAACCGGCGGCTTCACCGACACCGGCAAGATGTTGTTGTTGAAGTAGATAACCAACCACGGGGGCGCCCGGTGGCGCCCCTGTTCTCCTCCCTGCGGCATAAAGTACCAAAATAATCCTAAATTTCCTTGCCCCCGGATTTCTCCCGCGTTAACTTATCCGGCAGAAAGAGTACCGTTCTTGTTCTGTTTGAGGAGCCGGCATGATCCGCCTGGGAAAACTTACCGATTACGGCGTGGGCCTGATGACGCGCATGGCGCGGGACGGAGCCGACGAGCAGACCAACGCCCGCGATCTGTCCGGACGCACGGGCATGCCCCTGCCCACGGTCAGCAAGATCCTCAAGCTGCTTTGCCAGGGCGGATTGCTGGAATCCCGGCGGGGGGTCGGCGGGGGCTATACCCTGGCCCGCCACCCCCGGGACATCTCCCTGGCCGATATGGTCGGAGTCCTGGAAGGGCCCATGGCCCTGACCGAGTGCGCCGGCGAAGGGGACTGCAAGTGCGAATACCTGGCCGACTGCGGCCTGCAACGGCAGTGGGCGGGCATCAACCGCCGCCTGCAAGCCACCCTGGCCAGCGTGACCCTGGCCGACATGGCGGCCGAAACCGATTCCTGTCCCACCCTGGAAGGCAAGGGAGCCTGACCGCTATGAACGAAGAGAAGCAGATCCTCGATGAGATGGCCCGCAGCGAGTACAAGTGGGGTTTCGTGACCGACATCGAGTCGGACACCGTGCCGCCGGGGTTGAACGAGGACGTGATCCGGTTCATCTCCGCCAAGAAGAACGAGCCCGACTGGATGCTTGAGTTTCGCCTGAAGGCCTTCCGGCACTGGCAGACCCTGAGCGAGCCTACCTGGCAGAAAGTCCGGTTCGAGCCGGTGGATTACCAGGCCATCAGCTACTACTCGGCGCCGAAGCAGAAACCGAAGCTCGACAGCATGGACGAGGTCGACCCCGAGCTGGTGGAGACCTACGAGAAGCTGGGCATCCCCCTGACGGAGCAGAAACGATTGGCCGGCGTGGCCGTGGACGCCGTGTTCGACAGCGTCTCGGTGGCCACCACCCACCAGGAAAAGCTGGCGGACATGGGCGTGATCTTCATGCCCATCAGCGAGGCGGTGCAGAAGCACCCCGACCTGGTGCGCCGGTACCTGGGCAGCGTCGTGCCCTACACCGACAACTTCTACGCCGCCCTGAACGCGGCGGTGTTCACCGACGGCTCGTTCGTCTACATCCCCAAGGGCCTGAAGTGCCCCCTCGAGCTGTCCACCTACTTCCGCATCAACGCCGAGAATACCGGGCAGTTCGAGCGCACCCTCATCGTGGCCGACGAGGGCGCCTACGTCAGCTACCTCGAGGGCTGCACAGCCCCCCAGCGCGACGAAAACCAGCTTCACGCCGCCGTGGTCGAGCTCTACGCCCACACCGACGCGGGCATCAAGTACTCGACGGTCCAGAACTGGTACCCCGGTGACGAGGACGGCCAGGGCGGGATCTACAACTTCGTGACCAAGCGCGGCCTGTGCGCGGGCGACCGGTCGCGCATCTCCTGGACCCAGGTCGAGACCGGATCGGCCATCACCTGGAAGTACCCCGGGTGCGTCCTGAAGGGCGATGATTCGGTGGGCGAGTTCTACAGCGTGGCCCTGACCAACAACCGCCAGCAGGCCGATACCGGCACCAAGATGATCCATCTGGGCCGCAACACGCGCAGCACCATCATCAGCAAGGGGATCTCGGCGGGCCGTGCCGACCAGTCCTACCGCGGCCTGGTGCGCATGGGCAAGAACGCCCACGGCGCCCGCAACTTCACCCAGTGCGATTCCATGCTGCTGGGCGACCGGTGCGGCGCCCACACCTTCCCCTATATCGAATCGAAGAACGCTTCGGCCCAGATCGAGCACGAGGCCACCACGACCCGCATCGGCGCCGACCAGATCTTCTACTGCAACCAGCGGGGCATCGCCACCGAGGACGCGGTTTCGATGATCGTCGGCGGATTCTGCCGCGAGGTCTTCCAGGAACTGCCCATGGAGTTCGCCGTCGAGGCCCAGAAGCTGCTGAGCGTGAGCCTCGAAGGCAGTGTCGGTTAACAATGAATGTCCCTACCGGGACCGAGGAGTCCAAAGCCATGTTGAAGATCGAGAATCTGCACGCCGCCGTCGACGGCAAGCCCATCCTCAAGGGCATCGACCTGGAGATCGCCCCCGGCGAGGTGCATGCCATCATGGGCCCCAACGGCTCGGGCAAGAGCACCCTGTCCCAGGTCCTGGCCGGCAACGAGGACTATGAAGTCACCTCCGGCACCGTCACCTACCTGGGCCGGGACCTGCTGGAGTTGCCGGTGGA